>UQAQ01000035.1 GCA_900539115.1 uncultured Roseburia sp. | reverse complement strand
TATTAAGTCGTCAAACTCATATACATCATACGGGGAGATTTTATTTATTGCAAATTTCATGTTCTATAGGAATGCTTTTTTCTACAATCCTTTTGATTTTACAAAATTTTTATTTAATTATACCATATTTTTTATAAATAAGCAAGCAAAAAACCACTACAAAAAATAGTGGCTTTTTGAAAAACTACATATGTTTTATTATGCTTCTTCTGCAACTGTCTCTTCTTCGTCTTCAGCCGGCTGTACATTTTTACTTGCTACGACGCTGACGATCGGAGTATCCAAATGTGTCTGCAACTCAATCTTGTCATTCTTAGCGATGTCAAGATCGGATACTTTGATGATGTCACCCAGTCTCAGGGAACTACAGTCAATTTCCACTTTCTCAACCAGCTCTTCCGGGGTGGCTTTGTAGGAAATCTCTTCCAAAAGTTGTTCCAGTACACCTTCGACAACTTTCTCTTTATTGTGAAGGACAATCTCCGCAACAGAGTGTACTTTTTCTCCTTTTACCAATGCCTGGAAATCAATTTCCAAAATCTGGTGGTTCATAGTGTTATAATCCATCTCTTTGATCAGTACATCGTAAGTTTTTCCTTCCAGTTCCAGATACAACTGGCTTCCTTTCATGCACTCTCTCTGGATTCTCTCTGCTTCGCTCTTTTCGATCTGCACAGGAATCGAACCCTCAATCTCTTTTCCAAAAAGGTTACCGGTTACATAGCCTTCTCTTCTCAGCTTTTTAGCCTTGGTTTCCATGTTTCTTCTTTGTACTCTTAAAGTAGTCATTTGTCTTTTCCTCCATTCATACAAATTGATAACATAGGGAAGTTTGCGGAATGTCGGTATTAAATTGGCGTTTCGTTTCTCTTGTTACAACTGTTGTTTTTATTTGCAACGTAACTATTCAGGATCACTGTGCAAAAACAATGGATCGTCGTGCTTGCACGTAAGAAACATTGTTTTCTGCATAGTGGTTCTAATAGGGCTCCCCACCCCCTTATGAGCATTTTTAGCCTTGTCAAAGGCGAGAAAGAACACGAAGTGTTCGAAAATGCGAATGAGGGCGGTGGGAGTCCTGAATAGTTACTTTACAACTACGTTATAGCACCATTTTTTTGATTCGTCAAGGGGTCAACCGTATTTTTTTGCAAGTAATTTCACATAGACCGCTTTTTTGTCCCGCGGGACCTTAATCTTCGCCTGCTTCTGAATGCCGATAAATGCTGCTTTGCCGACGCTTTTTAATTTCTTCGAGCGAATGTCAATAAATTTCAGTTCTCAGATGACGATTTTTATGGGATTTAATAACTGTTATATCTTGTTATAGAAATCTTGTCAAACCCTTGAAAATACTAAACTTTTCACTAGTGTCCTTTCCATTACATCTTGTATTGTGTTATATCGTTCTAACCTTGTTTATGAACCTTCATAAGGGAAAAAACAAGGGAAAGAAAATCTGGTAACAACTTATAACAAATTATGAAAATGGCAGTTGGAACTGGATGAAATGCTTATAATATATTTATAGAAACACTCAATTATCATCATGTAGATGATATATCAATTATACTTAAAAGAACAAGGGGCGATTTTGCGCCCCTTCCCTTTGTTATACTGTTTGAATAAAATTAATATTAAATAATTTTTACTATAAATCCAATTATTCTCCCGAAAACAATAATATGCCCTATTTTCTATATGTGATAATCATTTTCTTAGATATCCTCTTTCCAATCAGAAATATCAGCCATCCCAGAAATTTCTTATATGCTGGGATTGGAATATTTGGAGCATAACGCTTTCCCAAATAAGCTCGCCAAAAGGGATTGTCTGCCGTAGGATAATCCATCTCGCTTGGGCTACTTACATATATTGCCTGAAAAAGATTAAACGGAATCAGAACACCCACAGATGGTGCGTGCAGTTTTTGGGATTTAACATCATGATAAAATTTATGTGTCACTTTCTCAGCTTTGGTTACATCTTTTTCTGTAGGATTATATGCATTCCAGCTTAAAGCTACTATAGGGAGTTGGTAGCATTTATTAAAGCCCCAGCCGGGAAGTGTATTTGCTAACGACTGTGTCGTACTATCTGCTGAAACACCTCCTGTGGTGGAGATAATCAACGCTTTCTTGGTGAAAAATCTCGGACGATGAATCATAAATGCAAGATGGTCTGTGAAATTCTTCATCAATGCTGTAGGTTGTCCCTGAAAACTTGAAACCGAAATGATGACCGCATCATTTTCTTCAATAAGGTCAATGATTGGCTGTATTATTTGGTTATGCGGACAATGTTTATGACCAACTCTGAAGCAATTGCTACATCCCATACAAAAGGGTAAATTCAAATCAGACAAATGTACCTCTGTGAAATTAATAGTATTGTCATATGTCAACAATATGTCCATAACTTTTTGTGTCAATTTCCATGTATTACCCTTACGTGGGCTTCCATCTATTATTAATATCCTCATCACTTTACCCTCCGGTTAATTATTTATCCAAAATTCTAAATCTGTTTCCGACAATCTACGATTTAGAGTTATTTTATTCTTTATCAAAATCGTGCTACAACAGATTTGATTAAGATTGATACTGCTAAAACTAGCAATGCTACTGTTGGATTTGAGATATACGGTAAGTTCCATTTAAACAACTGCGTAATAAAGGAAAGCAATGCAGCAGTTCCGAAAATATATCCAATTAAACTTTGCAAGCTGATTGGGTCTGATGATATGAATTTTCCAACGCTCACAGTGCATAACAACATTCCAACAATCCCCAAAATGATAACAGCAACCCTCGGACCTTTCATGCCCAAAACTTTAACTCCAGATAATCCGAAGGTAGTAATACTTACTGTAATCACAATTTCCAAAATGAGTACAGATACATTCTTCATAAACTATTCCTCCACTATACTATCAGGTAAAAGTAAATTTAACTCTGTATTAATAAGTCTTTCCGCTTCATTTTCCAGATTAATATTTATCCCGGAATAAAGCATGAACGCATCAGAACGGTAAAAAATCAGTTGTAGAAACGATATCAACTGATAGGCAATAAGGCGACACTGTTCTTCGCTCTTTTCTAAACCAAAGTGTTCTCTAATTTCCGGAAGTATAAGCTGCGGCTGACTAATATCAGCTTCAAGCAAAAGATGTGGTATATATAATTTGGTGTAACGTTTATATCTGATTACAATCTGGGATATGTATATGAGGAAATTCTTAAGTCTTTCTTTCGGTGCTTCAGCCAGATTTCTCAAAGCTTGAAGCTTATCAATAGGAATGGTAAAAATTGCAGATAATGCCTGTGAAGTAAGTTCATCCTTTGAACCGAAATAGTAATTTATCATAGCAAGATTAACACCTGCCCGTGATGCAATCTGACGCGATGTTACTTTTTCTGGGTGTTCGGTCTCTTTAAATAATTCTATGGTCGCTTCCAGTAAAGCATCCTTTTGATTATTGCTTATCAATTTAGTATCCTCTCATTCTCAAACAACATTTAAACATGTTTAATATATAGCATAATTGGTATCGTGTCAAGTCATTAAAATAAGAAAGATAGCGTAAATTCACGCCCCTTGATTTTCCCCCGGAATAATGATACACTTTTAGTGCTTTGAATGGCAGCGATTTGCCGCTCCATACAAGGCAGAAAGCAGAGGAAAATAAAATGTACTATTTATACCCGGATTACTATAAAAAATTTCACTGTATCGCAGACAAATGTATCGATACTTGTTGTGCAGAATGGCAGATTGTCATTGACGATGAGTCGCTGGAAAAATACAGAAACTACAAAGGAGATTACCGGCAGACGCTCTGTCAAAATATTGATTGGGAGGAAGGCGTGTTTGGCCACAATAAACGTGGAAAATGCGCATTTCTGCGTGACGATGATCTGTGCGATATGTACATCCATATGGGCGAAGATAGTTTGTGTACTACCTGCCGGGAATATCCGCGGCACACCGAAGAATTTGAAAATCTGCGGGAAATCACACTGTCTCTTTCCTGCCCGGAAGTTGCAAAAATTGTGATGAATACGACAGAACCCATTACCTTTGTTACCAAAGAAGATGAGACCGACGAGTGTTATGAAGAATTTGATTATTTTCTATTTTCTGAGCTTGAAGACGTTCGCGAGGAAATGATCCGAATTATACAGGACCGCAATGTAAATATCCGAGATAGAATTGACAAAATATTACAGATTGGTGTTTCTGTGCAGCGACATTATGATGCCGGTTCGCTTATTTCATGGAATGAATTCGAGGAATCAGATCGTGTTTGTGTAGAAAATGAATATGAATTATTTGAGCGGTTATTTCTGTTTTTATTTGAAGAGTTTGAAATCTTGTACCCGCAGTGGGCAGAAGTTTTGGTGGAATCTCGCCTGTTTTTATTTGGCGAAGGCAAAAAGGTTTTTGAGCAAAATAAAGAGGAGTTCGAAACCTGGTGGAACACAAATAATCTGACCCCTCTTGATATTGTTTTGGAACAACTTGTCGTCTATTTTATTTCCGTCTATCTGCTCGGCGCCGTATACGATGAAAATATACTTGGCAAGATCGATGCCTGCATCGGCCACACCATTGAGATTTACCTGCTTCTCTTGGGGCGGTGGCTGAAACACGGCGAATTGGCAATGGACGATGTAATTGAAGTCGTTTACCGCTATTCGCGGGAAATCGAGCATTCCGATGAAAATTTGGAACGCGCGGAAATGTTAAACTGGTTCGCGCGGTAGTTTTTTCACTATTACTTCACTATTTTTTCACTATTTTCATCCATTACGCCTGATTCATGACTTCGTCCATAACCTCTATGGATTCTTTGATCATATTGTCGCAGTGCATCTTTTTCTCGCCGCCTTTTTCTGCATTGGCGCGCAAAAGGTCCGCGCAGTCGGTCATTCCGTCGTGGTTTTCTGCCATTTTCCGGCGGTATGCCTGAAATGCCTGTGGCGAATCATACCCTTTGGCTCCAAGCACCATAAGTGCCGCCGTGATTGCTCCGCACGTACCTCCGCAGCGCATTCCGGATCCGAAATTGCTTCCGACCGCAGCTGCCAGATCTTCGCTCATCCCCATTTCTTCCGCGTACACGCGGAGAATTGTCTGCGCGCAGTTGTTGCACATTGGTGTCGCATTTCTAAGTTTCATTGCTTCTTCTACATGTTTATTCATCGTCTTCTCCTTCTCCATTCGTGCTTAAAATTTCTTTTTCTGCAGTTGTCCGATCACAGGAATCAGCATTTTTTGAGGAACAAAACGTGCCATCGTTGTCGCCGCGCGAATGGTAAATTTTGGCACAATGATCGTTTTCCGTTTTCTCATCTGCTCAAGCGCATAAGACGCACAATACTGAGGCGTGATGCCGGGCAGCGCAAATTTTACTTTTGCCACATCATTAAACTCGGTGTCGACCGGTCCCGGGCACAAGGCTCCGACATAAATGCGGCTCCGCTTGCTGCGCTGTTCTGCTGCGACGGCGCGCGTCAGGCTGACCATGTAGGCCTTTGTCGCATAATACGTCGCCATAAACGGCCCCGCCGGAAGAAGTCCTGCGGAAGATGCCACATTTAAAATATATCCCTGGTTTTCCTGCTTTTCCATTTTCTTAAGCATGAGTTTCATCAAAAGATGCATCGCTTTGACATTGACATCGATCATCTGAAGTTCGGTCGCCGCATCAGTATCGGTAAAATCGCCGCAAGCACCAAATCCCGCATTGTTGATAAATATTTTAATCGGAAATTCTTTCGTTTGCTTCATTACGCGCGCACATTCTTTCGGCTGGGAAAGATCCGCTGCGATGATCTCTGTTTGGCATCCATATTTTACCAGTTCTTGTGCCAACTTTTCCAGACGTTTTCCTCTGCGTGCCACAAGAATCAGCGAATATCCTTTTCTCGCGAGTTGTCTGGCAAATTCGCGCCCGATTCCGGAACTTGCTCCCGTTATCATTGCATATTTCATACGCTGCCGCCCCCTTGTCTCTTAAAAAATAACAACGTCATACTGAGATGATCATTTTGTGCCATTCCTGTCATTTTGATGACCTCCTATGATTTTATTTTGGATTTCTTGTTCATTTAATTTACTGTAATCGCTTAGTTTATACGAACGAATTCGTTCTTTTACAATAACAGGAACAGCAAATCCATTTTCTGCCAATTTTGTACAGCGGTTTATCACTGTTCTATTTGTAATTCCAAGCATTTTTGACACATCAATTGGTGTAAATTCATATATATGGTTTTGCAGCAAAAAGGCAAGAAATTCCTTTTCGCGCGGCCGCAGATGTGACAATGATGTATATAAACTCTGCGTTTCGTTTTCTTCCGATATTTCGCAAACTTTCGTAGAATATAATTCCACCATGCGCAGGAAATAATCAAACCATATCTCCGGATGGGGAGGATTCTCTCTGCCGGAATAATACAATGCCGGCAACCCCATCTGCAAAGACTGATAATATTCGTCCGCATCATAAGCAAAATATTCTTCAAGCGATCCAATGCCATGAAACCCATAGCCCCGCTGAGTCAATACATACCCCGACATTAGTCTTGCCGTTCTTCCATTTCCGTCCTCAAACGGATGAATCGTAACCAACTGATAATGCACAATTGCCGCCACTATCAATGGATGGTCGTCTGTCGTATTTACATATTCAACCAACTCGTCTAAAAGTTCCGGGATATCACAGTATTCGGGAGGAATATACTCTGCTTCTCCACTTTCTGAATCATATACCGCAAACAAAAATCCCGGCGGCATCTCACCACGAAGCCCAATCTTTTCCTCGGATGCTCCTTTTTCCACCAACGCCTGTATTTCAAGAATCAATTCCTTTGAAAACGGTACATTCTGCTTTGCTTTTTCTTCCAATACCTGCAGCGCCATGTAGTAATTTCGGACTTCCTGTTCCGGCTTTAAAAAATGACGATGCAGATCCTGCTCCACTACCTCGTTCGCTTGCTGCTCACTTAACGGATTTCCTTCTATTTTATTGGAAGCGTAAGAGCTCTTCTTCTTCGAAATTTTACGCAAATGATCCGCAATACGGTGGGGAATATGAATCGTATTCATCTTAAATCGATTTTCATCAATTGCAGAAATTCTTTTCACAATATCATTTGTCAATACAATTTTAATCATCTCAGTTCCCCCTTCTTATACCTAGTATACCGCATCCCCGGCAATTTATCCAGTCATTTTCACTATTTTTTCACTATTTTTTCACTATTTTCCGCAAACCATTCTTGCTTTTCCGTTTCCATGCTACTATACTATTACTATAGTCAAAATCATATAAAGAAAGAAGGCTCTTTTATGAATCCATCCAATCAACGCAAAACCGAATATCACATTCCTTTTATTTTTATCCTGTTTTTAGCTTTGTTTTCCGTCTCCGCATTTCCGGATAATGTAAATGCCAAGACATTAAAAAATGCGACATTTGCTTATCTCGATGTCGCTCAGGGAAACGCCGAATTGATTAAAATAGGAAATCAGGCGGTTTTGATCGATACCGGAAAGCACAGTGAATACAGTACTTTGCAGTCTCAGTTAAAAACGCTTGGCGTGAAAACCATTTCCACGCTCGTCGTGACACATCCCGATGCTGACCATATGGAAAGTGCGGATGACGTAATCGCCGATTATCATGTAAAGAAAATCATTTTGCCGCAGATTGCTTCTACGACACAATGTTACAAACGGATGATGTCTGCCATTTCAAAACATAAGGTAAAAATGATCCATCCGCGGACCGGCTCCACCCTGAAACTGGCCCCTTCGTGCAAAGGCACCGTGCTTTCTGCCGATGCGAGCAGTTCGGATACCAACGAAGCCAGTATCGTTATGCGCGTCACTTACGGCAGCCGCTCATTTCTCTATATGGGCGATGCGACCGCCCGTGTCGAAAATGCGATCCTTGCTTCCGGAAAAGCGGTTGCTTCAGACATTTATCTGCTTTCACACCACGGCTCCGACACCGCTAATGGCGTTCTTTTCGTAAAAAAAGCGCTGGCTTCCAAATACAAGACAGCGATTATTTCGGTGGGAAAAAATAACAGCTACGGCCATCCCGTCGCCAATGTTGTCCGCCGTGCGGAAACGTACGCCAAAGCCTTGTACCGAACCGATCAAAAAGGGTGCATCATCGCTACGACAAATGGAGAAAATTTACAAATCAAATTCAAAAAAGTGACGCATTCCGGAAGTTCCTACAGCCGCTCCTCGTATCGTTCTTCCGGAGCCACAAAATCCTCTGCTGCGAAATCTTCGTCGGTTAAGGATGTAAGCGAGGTTGTTTATATTACAAAAACCGGTACAAAATACCATACAAAAAACTGCCGCTACCTACGTAGCAGCAGTATTAAAACGACATTAAGCGAAGCCAAAAACAAAGGGCTGACCCCTTGTTCGGTCTGCAACCCTTAATTAATAGAACTTCACAATATCTTCCGGCGTCTTACGCTTTGGTTTGTTCGGAGACTCTGCGCCATATCCTACTGCGATCACAGCGACAATGGTCTCTGTCTCCGGCACACCAAGGATCTCACGAATCTTATCACTGTCACGAAGCCCCATGATAAGGGTATCCAAACCAAGTTCTTTTGCTTTCAGGATGAAGTTTTCATTATGAAGTCCAAGGTCATAATAGCCCCAGCCATTTCCACATTCGTTGTCCGAATTTCCCTCGCGGTCAAATCCTGCGCGATTCGATACAAATGTCGTCACGACAAGTGCGGCTCCGTCTACTTTTTTATCGTTTCCGTGAAGCAGGCATTTCTGTGCGAAATCTCTGCTCTTGTCCGCATCGAGGATACAATAATATCTCGCCGTCTGTGAGTTTTTCCACGATGGCGCCTGAATCGCCGCCTCAACGATCTCATTTATCTGCTCTTTTGTCACTTTTTTAGAAGCATCGTAAGAACGTACACTTCTTCTGTTTTCTAATACTGTCTGAAATTCCATGAATATGTAACCTCCGTTTCTGCTGTGTTAGTCATTTCTAACTGTATCATATCACATTTAGGGGAAAAGTCAACGCCTAATTTTCAGTCTTTGGTTTTAGAAAAATAAGTTCCTGCTTTTCCATTCGGGACCGCTTTCGCTTAGAAGAACCCACGTAACGGTACATGAGGGCAAACTACGCCCTCTATGTACCGACGGTGTTCTAAATCCCTCATATAAAAGCAAGGACTTATTTTTTCTATAAAGCAAAGGTGTAAAAACATATTATTAAACTTATGGTCTGACAAGCGACGAAACTTGCTATCGAACGTTATAAATCGATATTTTTAAGAGAAGAATAAGTCTTATTGCATAAATATCGAGTTTTATGCAATAAGACTGTTTTATTCTTCGATAAAAATGAAGATTTATCGTGAGATAGCTTTTGTTTCTGTCAATTGTCAGACCATAAGTTTACATCATTTAAACACGCAAACTTCGCAAATACCCTTTTTGTTCATCCGTTATCCGGTAACTTTCGACTGCTTTTTGGATTGTTTTCCGATGAACCCAGTCTGAAAACCGGTGCTCTTCTACATAGGGAATAATCGCATCCCACTGCTTGGCAAGTGCCGTCGCCATGTACCACGCGATCATCATATTGACGTAATATTCCTCGGAGGTTACGCCCGCGACAAGGTCTGCATACTCCGGTTTAAAATCCTCATCCAGATACAGGCGCATCAGCATTCCGATTCCATAGCGGATCGTATACGTTTCTCCCGAATGGATCCATTGTTTGATATGCGGCAGAAGTTCTTCTTTGTGCCCGGCAAAACATTTTGGCGCCGGGAGATCGCAGGTCGCCCAGTTGTCAATATAGGGAAGAAATTTTTCTATTTCTTTCAAACATTTATCGTATTCTTTGATACTTGTAATAAGCATCATATGCAGATTATTTTCCTCATAATATGTATGCGGAATGTCTTGTAAAAAAGCGGCTGCGTCCTCTGTCTTTGCAAATTGTTTTGCGTATTTGCGAAGCACCGGAGTACGGATTCCGATGATATTTTCCTTCTCCATATCCGGGATCAGTTTACTGTGAAAATCACGGTATTTTTCATCTTGCAATTCAAACAATTCTGCCTGTATTTTTTCTCTATTATATGCCATTTCAAATCTCCTTCATTGCCTTCCGGAATTGGAAGAAAAACAGTATCGCCGTAAATGTCACCGCGATCGTATCTGCTACGGGTTCTGCCATATAAACCGCACTTGTTTTATCCTGCAAAACAGCCGGCATAATATAGATCAGCGGAATCAATAATACAAACTTTCGAACGACCGCAACCACAATAGAACTCAGGGCTTTGCCCAATGAATTAAATGCCATCTGGCAGGAAATCTGTATTCCAAACAGGAACATTGCCGCGAGATAAATCCGCAGTGCTTTTTTGGTAAATGCAAGCAACGCCGCATCGGTAGTAAAAATTCCTGCAAACACCTGTGGAAATATCATAATAAACGCCCACAGTATAATGGAGTATACAAGACTCGCTTTTAATAAGAGAAAAAATGCACCCTTTACCCGGTCCGGATTTTTGGCTCCGTAATTGTAACTCATGATTGGCTGCGCTCCTTGTCCAAGGCCCTGCAAAGGAAGCATCGCAAACTGCATGACGCTGGTAAGAATTGTCATTGCGCCCACTGCCACATCTCCCCCATATTTTAATAGAGAAGAATTAAAGCAGACCGAGATCACGCTTTCACTTGCCTGCATGATAAACAGGGAGGCCCCCAATGCCAGACAAGGCAGAAATACTTTTGGCACCAGCCGCAGATTTTCTTTTTTAATACGGAGTGTCGTCTTTTTTCCAAAAAGAAAATGAAGCACCCAGATACACGAACACCCCTGCGAAAGGATCGTTGCAAGCGCCGCTCCGCGGACGCCGAGGCCACAGGCAAAAATAAATATCGGATCCAGCACGATATTGATCACGGCTCCGATCAGAACAGAGTACATCCCAATTTTTGTAAATCCTTGTGCCGTAATAAACATATTCATTCCCAATGTCAATTGAACAAATATCGTACCGATGGCATAAATATTAAAATAGCTGACCGCATATTCAATTGTATTTTCGCTGGCTCCGAATGCAAGCAGAAATGTCTTCCCGCCGAGCAGCATAATCACTGTCAACACGATGGAAATAAGAATCTGCAGGGTAAAACAATTGCCGATAATTTTTTCTGCCGATCGCGAATCGCCTTTTCCTAAAAGGATAGAAGCCCTCGGAGCACCGCCATTTCCCACGAGCGCCGCAAAAGCCGACAAAATCATAATAAGCGGCATACATACGCCAACTCCCGTGAGCGCAAGCGCCCCCACTTCCGGAATATGACCGATATAAATCCGGTCCACGATATTATAAAGCATATTGATCATCTGCGCGATGACAGTAGGAATCGCAAGTCGAAATAGCAATTTGCCGATTGGTTCTTTTACTAAAAAATCTTTGTTTTGTTCCATTACAATTTTACCTTTCTTTCTTTATCTCCTCATGCATGTGTTATTTTTGAGTCGGTACTTTTATCGTACTAAACCATTCCCAAGTTGTCAATAACTTAACCCGATTTGTCCACACTTTCCTCTTCACAGAATTTTCAAAGATCATTTTAGGTTTATTTTATTTTCATCTACTATACTAAGAAAAAAGTTTAAGGAGGATACGCACATGAAACAGCTTTAGAAAAACCGGTTTTTTACCGAAGTAAATAGCAGAAAATATTTTGTACGGGAGGTTCCTTATGAAACTATTATTGGCAGAAGATGAACGAGAACTATCCGATGCGCTGACCGTTATTTTGACACACAGCAATTATCTGGTAGACGCGGTATATACCGGAACAGATGCATTAGATTACCTTCAAGTCGAACATTATGACGGCGTGATCCTCGATGTGATGATGCCCGGAATGGACGGTTTTGAAGTGTTAAAAACGGTGCGCGCTGCCGGAAATACGGTACCGGTTCTCATGCTTACTGCCAGAAGTGATGTGGACGACCGTGTAACCGGACTTGATCTTGGTGCGGACGATTATCTGACAAAGCCGTTTGCCACGAAAGAACTGCTTGCCAGAGTCCGAGCCATCACAAGGCGGGTTACCGATGCTTCCAGTTCGCAGCTCACACTCGGGAACGTCACATTGGACTGTGCTTCCTTCGAGCTGATGTGCGGCGGACAGACACTTCGCCTGAATCGCAAGGAATTTCAATTGTTACAGTTGTTTATGAGTTATCCAAACCAAACCTTTTCTGCCGAACATCTGATGCAGAAAATATGGGGTTACGAGAGTGACGCCGAGATCAATGTCGTATGGGTAAACATCTCGAATTTACGAAAAAAATTTGCTGCCCTTGGTGCGGACATTTATATACGTTCGCACCGCAATCAGGGCTACCAGATTGAGGTGAAGCGATGAAGAAAATACGAAGAAATTTTATCCTCATTGCTATGCTTTCTATGTTTTTGGTACTGTCGGTCATTATCGCCGCATTGAATTACATTAATTACCAGAAAATGGGGAAAAGTCTGGACGATGTCACTCACATTCTGGAAATAGGAAATGGCAGTTTTTATGAATCTCCGGATCCATCTGAAGAGGACCACGACCCTTCGATCCATTCCTATCAGGAAGAAGATAATCCCAAGGCTCATAACAAAGTGCCGGAGCCACCGAAAAGCATATCGGAAGAAACTCCTTATCAAACCCGTTATTTCACGGTACGCTACGATGCTTCCGGTGCCATTTATGCCACTTCCGTCGGACACATTTCCGCTATCAATGCCACGCAGGCACGAGCCTACGCTGCCGAAGTATATGGTTCGGCACCGGGTACCGGTTTTATCGACATTTACCGCTATCGGACCGTAAAATCAGGCGACCGCGTTTTATGCATTTTTATTGATGCAGAAAAAGAGTTATCCACTTATCGTGGGTCACTTATTACCAGCATAGCAATTTCCGCAGCCGGCCTGTTTTCCGTATTTTTACTGCTATGCATATTTTCAAAACTCATTCTTCGCCCGGTCGAAGAGAGCTATCGGAAGCAAAAACAATTTCTTACCGATGCCGGGCATGAATTAAAAACACCTCTTACTATAATCGATGCAAATACCGAAGTTTTGGAGATGGAAATAGGATCTTCAAAATGGCTGGACAGCACGAGAAATCAGGTAATTCGACTTACTAATATGGTGAAACAATTCACCGCATTAGCAAAAATGGATGAAGCACAGGGATTTTCGCAGAAGTCACGTTTTTCACTTTCGCATGCACTTCAGGAAACCGTCGATTTATTTATCCCTGTCGCCACCTCCACACACCGCACACTTCAGGTATCGTGTGCGGAAGATCTGTACTACGTCGGCAATGAAGAGCAGTTTCGTCAGCTCTTCTGTCTGCTTTTAGATAATGCGATCAAATATTCGATCCCTGATTCCATAATTACGCTCACACTAAGTAAACGTGGAAAACATCTTTGTTTTACCATTTTCAATGAATGTAACGGCCTCGAAAAAGGTTCGCAGGACATTTTATTTGAACGCTTTTACCGAAGCGATTCTTCCCGAAACTCTTCCACCGGTGGTTCCGGCATTGGTCTTTCCATCGCCCATTCCATCGTGGAAAACCACAAGGGAAGCATCCATGCAGAAAGCTCCGATGGAAAAAGTTTACAGATCAAAGTTCTTTTATAAGTTCTTTCAGTGTCGCCGCAGACTGTTCCAATTTTTCTCGTTCTTTATGATCGAGCGATATTGGAACGTGCGTCTCGACACCGTCAAATCCCACAATCGTAGGCATGCTAAGTGCTACATCTTCAATCCCATAAGCTCCCTGAAGCACCGTAGAAACAGGAAGAATTGACTTCTCATCGCGAATGATACATTCGCAGATCCGCTTAACGGACATTGCAATTCCATAGTACGTCGCCTGTTTTTTTTGTATAATATCATACGCACTGTTTTTTACCCTGCTGGCAATTTCTTCCATTGCCGCATCGTGATTATAAAATCCACGCATTTCACAAAAATCATGCACCGGAATCCCCGAAACATTGGTACTGCTCCACGCCACGATCTCACTGTCGCCATGCTCACCGATGATAAACGAATGGACACTCCGGTTATCCACACTCAGGTGTCTGCCAAGTTCATACTTTAATCTCGCCGTATCCAGCACCGTTCCAGAACCGATCACCCGCTCTTTGGGAAGTCCGCTGAGCTTTGCTGCCACATACGTCAGAATATCAACCGGGTTAGATACGATCAATAAAATACCCTGAAAATCAAGTGCCGCGATCTGCGGCATAATTTTTTCATAAATCGCCACATTTTTATGCACAAGATCCAGCCTTGTCTCCCCCGGCTTCTGGTTTGCGCCCGCCGTCACGATCACGATGGCGGCATCCGCGATATCTTTGTACTCTCCTGCGTAAATCTTCATCGGGCCGGCAAAAGGCATCCCATGTGCGATATCCTTTGCTTCCCCATCCGCCTTATCAAAATTCGCGTCCAGTAACACCATTTCCGAAAACAACTTACTCTGCATCAATGTAAACGCCGTAGCTGCACCCACATATCCACATCCGATCACTGCCACTTTTCTCTGATTCATGCGATCATCTCCTTTGCTTGGTCTTTTCCGGTAACTACATATTCATTCCTGAACCGTTACACTTACAACTAGATTGTACCATTTTGGCATTCTTTATTCCGTTGTTATAACCACATTTTACCAGAGATTCAACATATGCTGCATGAAAAGACTTATGAGTGTAATGCCAAGCCAGCAGCAGGCGCCCAAAAGAATCGGTTTTCCGCCTGTTTTGATCAATTTGACAAGGTTACTGTTGAGCCCAATAGCTGCCATCGCCATAACAATAAGAAATTTGGACAATTCTTTTACAGGAGCAAATCTGTCTGCCGGCACCCCCGCCTGAAGACAGATTGTTGTTACTACCGCCGCGAGAAGAAAATATAGTATAAACATTGGAAACGCCCGTTTGATGCTAAACGACGAGCTTCCCAACTGTTTCTTTCTTCCGCGCAAAAATGCCAGTCCAAAGGTAATCGGAATAATGGCAAGCGTACGCGTAAGTTTTACCATAACCGCTTTTTCCAGTGTCGCTCCGCCAAGATGCCACATACTGTCCCACGTAGAAGCTGCTGCCGTTACAGAGGAAGTATCATTTACTGCCGTTCCGGCAAACACCCCAAAAGCCTCTCCATTCGCCGTGCTCATGCCTATCGCACTTCCTAAAATTGGAAACAAAATTGCCGCGAGTACATTGAAAAAGAATATGACAGAAATCGCCTGCGCCACCTCATCATCGTCCGCATCTATGACCGGTGCTGTCGCTGCCACCGCCGAACCGCCGCAGATAGACGATCCTACTCCGATCAATGTCGAAATATTGGACTCAATGTGCATCACTTTATGTAAAATCCACGCGACGACCAGCGATGTACTGATCGTACAAATGATAATTGGCAATGACTGCTTTCCGGTCTGCAAAATCACTCCAAGGTTCATGCCAAATCCAAGAAGTACGACTGCCGTCTGCAAAATTGTCTTCGATGTCCATTTGATGCCGGCTTCCGCTCTTCCCTTTTCCTTCCAAAATAAAGTAAGAATCATTCCCAGAAGAATGGCGAAAATGGCACCGCCCACGATAGGAAATATTTTTCCAAGAAGCCAGGAAGGCACTGCGATTGCCAGACAAACTAAGATTCCGGCTCCTTTTTGTTTTATAAAGTTCATGGTTTTACCTCTTTTCTCATTTTGAATTAAGACATGCGCATGACTCATATTATAGCACTTGCTATTCATTTGATAAAATTATATAATATTATATAACAATAAATATTTTCTATGGATAAAGGAGAATATCTCATGCTGGATTTTCGAATCAATACTTTTTTGACGGTCTGTCAGACGATGAATTTTACCAAGGCTGCGGAAGAACTTCACATCACTCAGCCAACTGTATCGCAGCATATTCATTATTTGGAAGACTATTATGAAACCAGTTTATTTACTTACCAAAACCGTCAGTTGGCTCTGACAGGGGCAGGAAAAATTTTACAGGAACGGCTGCTTCGCATGAAAAATGATGAAACGACGATCCAAAAAGAACTTCACGAAAACAACGAGCGCATTAAAACGCTCTCCATCGGAGTCACAATGACAATCGGCGAATATGCGATTTCCGGTGCTCTCGCCGGCTATCTGAAAGCGAACCCTGACACAAATATTCACCTGCACTATGGCAATACCAAACAGCTTCTGCAGCTTTTGGACAATGGCCAGATCAGCTTTGCCCTTGTCGAAGGGTATTATCCAAAAGAATTTTACGACCACAAAAAATATATTACGGAAGATTATATCGCCGTTTGTGCCTCCTCCCATACCTTCCAATGCGGCACCCCGCATCACCTGAAAGACCTTCTTGCGGAACGGCTTCTTGTGCGCGAAGAGGGGTCCGGCACGCGCAATATCTTGGAGCGGAATCTTTCCCCAAAAGGCCTGTCTATTTCTGATTTTATCCACTATACACAGGTGGAAAATATGCATACGATCATCGAACTTCTTAAAAAGGACTGCGGCATTTCTTTTTTATATAAAATTGCCGTCAAAGAAGAACTTGCAAAACATACTTTGAAAGAAATCAAACTTCGTGATTTCTCGATGAAACACGACTTTGATTTTATTTGGACAAAGGGCAGTATTTATGCAGAAGAGTATGAATTTATCTGCGATGAACTGACGCTTTTTACGGAATAATAAAAAAATTATGTAACGAATTCTGCTTTTTTGACACTTATAAACAGAACAACGAAAGGAGATCCTATTATGCTTTCTATGGAAGACGTCTACCGAGAACACTCGCATATGGTATACCAATATCTTCTTTCGCTTTCTCATGATGCCGATCTGGCGGAGGAACTGACACAGGAAACTTTCTATCAGGCAATCCGAAGAATAGATTATTTCAATGCAGAAAGCAAGGTGTCTACGTGGCTTTGTGGCATTGCTAAAAATCTATTTTATGCCTATTTGAGGAAACATCCTCCGACAGAAATATTAGATGAAAACAGCACACTTTGTAAAAGTGCAGAATCAGAAGTAATGTCCTCGTTGGATAAAATGGATTTGTTAAAACAAATTCATCTTCTGAAAGAACCCGGACGCGAAGTGATTCATCTCCGTCTGTATGGCAATCTGTCTTATGCAGAGATTGGCGAAATCATGGGAAAATCTGAAAACTGGGCACGTGTGACATTTTACCGCGCCAAAGAACAATTGCGAAAGGAGCTTCAAAATGACAAATAATACCTCTCTTCCCTGTGATATTGTGCAGGACCTTTTGCCCTCGTATGTAGATGGCATTTTAAGTGACACCAGCACTTGCGCTGTTGCCAAACATTTACAATCCTGCAAAACCTGCCACGATATGTATGATGATATGGTAACCGATGAATTGCGCCAGGACAATACAGACCAGCAGGAAAAAGAAATCGATTATCTCAAAAAAGTCCGCTCAAAAACGAGACATTTTACCCTCGCTGCGATCCTGATCGCAGTCCTTCTGGCAGCAAGCGGCACCGCTGTTTATTTTCTGATATTTAGTGGAGAATACATTTTAAATAGCGTAAAATATAGCCTTCAAGTTTCTTCAAATTCCTTGAAAATAGAGGGCATTCTGCCAGATGACTTTACAACAGGAACGCAGAAAATAGAGGAAAAAGACGGGGTCGTTTCGCTTACCCTGCCTGCCAAACGAAAGACATTTTTTTCCTTCCACAAAAATTATGAGGTTTCCTACACCGCCAAGTCGACAATCCGCGAGGTCCGCGTAAACGGAGACATTCTCTGGCAAAACGGCACGTCGATCAGCACTTATGTAAACCGCATTTACGACAACAAACATCCGTATATCGGCTCTGCCTCCGACAATACCTCATTGGCCCTCGCTCTCGGTATCGAAGAAACCTTCGGCGGTTTTACTTCCGAGCTTCAAACCAGCAAGCAGCCTTACGGCTGGACCATCCACCTCACGGAGTCCCAGACCACAGCCGAAGACACCCTCCGCAAAAAGATGACAACCTATGCTTATGCCATCCTTGCTTTGATTGATAATGTAGATTTCATCACTTGGGAGTATAGCGACACCTCGGTGCAAACCAAAACTTACACGATAACCACCGCCGAAGCCAACGCCCAACTTGGCAAAGACATCAAAAAAACTGCAGAAAACATCTGCGACTTTCAAAAATTTGCCCGGGAAATCGGGTTATAGGAGCAGTTGGCTTTGTTGACGTAGTCAACAACTCTATTGCCGGCTGCGATCTGCCGCCGCAGGTTGCCTTTCGCCTAAACTCTTGGCTTCTTCCAGCACAGGCACAAGTTCTTCGCACGTAAAATCATAACTGATAATCGACAACGCCTTATAAAAGAAAAACAACTGCTCCGGGTCCGCCGCCAAAGCACAAGCACCCACGCCGCCATATGTGTCACTCGCCTCCTCACCTGCACCGTCGTTCCCAGTTGTGCCGCGTCCGCTACGCTTCCATATTTTTACAGCCATTGCCCGGATCAGTGCCAGAAGTTCTCTCTTCATACTTTTCTCTTTTTCCCCGCCGGCGATTTCTTTCATGTCAAAATCCGAAGTATTGCCACAAGGTGCCGCACAAAGGCGGCACCCCGGGGAAACGGTATATTTTTCGTCGCGGACTTTGGCGATAAACGACGCCAACTCAGGCTCGGTAACCTCTCCGGGAAAATCCGGCGATGTCATAGCCAGCCCTTCCGCCACGATTGCATCTGTATTTTCGGTTTTTGGATTCGTTCCACAGGCCTTTACCAAACCGATCAGCGCGCCTGTCAGCAGATCCTGTAACTCCTTTTTCTGCATAAATTCTCCCTCACAGTAAACATCATGGTAATTATTCAGCCCCTCCTGCACATTCGCATTTCGAGGCGCCAGTTTCCATCAATCCAGTTTCTTTCCGTCAATTGAGATCGTTACGACCTGCCATGGAATAAACTTCCCACTCTCCTGAATTGCTTTTTTTGCCGCCATTTCGAGACCGCCACAGCAAGGAACTTCCATGCGTACAATTGTCACCTCTTTGATGTCATTGTCGCGGATGATCGTCGTCAATTTTTCGCTGTAATCAATATCATCCAGTTTCGGACAGCCGATAATTGTCACCTTGCCACGCATAAATTCCTGGTGCATATTAGCATAAGCATAAGCGGTGCAATCCGCCGCGATCAAGAGCTTTGCGCCATTGAAATACGGAGCATTGGTTGGTACAAGTTTGATCTGGCATGGCCATTGGGCGAGCTGGGAAGCAGGTGCTTTAACAAAATTAATTTCCCCCGCCAAAACATCCTCTTTCTCTGCCTGCTGGCGAAGCATCCGCATCCGGCTTCCCGGACAACCACCGGTTGGCTGTGATGCTGCGCCCGCCTGAGATGCCACATGTTCGGAAGCCACCGCACCTACCGCCGTTTCTGAAACTTCCGGTTTTTCATCCTTTCCCTGTGCTGCGCGTTTCTTCATATTTTCTTTTACAGCTTCTTCGTCATAAGCAGCCGCCTCGCGCTCGACAAACTGAATCGCGCCTGTCGGACAAGTCGGAAGACAGTCACCAAGTCCATCGCAATAATCATCACGAAGAAGTTTTGCCTTTCCATCGATCATACCGATCGCACCTTCGTGACAAGCCGATGCACAAGCACCACATCCATTACATTTATCTTCATCAATCTGAATAATTCTTCGTACCATTTTGGTTCATCCTTTCTTTTTCTTGATTTTGTGACTTCATTATAGTAAAATAAATAAAAAAATTCGGTGGTTATAACAACGAAAGGAGAAAAAATGAAAAAATATCGTCAATATTTAAAAACCAATGCTATTTTTCACACTTTTACAGAAAAAGAATGGGAAGAATTCGAATCTCATCATTTTATAAAAAAGAAATCCTATCAAAAAGGAGAAATTCTATTTTCTATGGGAGAAAATTCCAATGAAATAGGCATTATAATAGAAGGTAGTGTTATCATTGAAAACAACGATATTTTGGGCAATTCAACGATATTAAATAAGCTTGAAACAGGAGATGTATTTGCCGAGACTTATGCCATCACAGGGACCCCCATGATGGTCGATGTCGTCGCTGCACAATCCTGTGCTATCCTCTATTTGACCGTGCAGAGTTTACTGAAAGATGCGGAGAATTCGCCTCTTGCGCAAAAAATTATCCGTAATCTTCTCTTTATTTCTATGCAGAAAAATTTGGTTTTATCCAGCCGTATTTTCTGTACTTCACCCAAAACAATCCGTGAGCGGCTGGCGATTTACTTTTCAGAACAAGTTACACGTACCGGAAGTACGTCCTTTGACATCCCGTTCAACCGCCAGCAGATGGCCGATTATCTCAATCTTGACCGCAGTGCATTATCAAAAGAACTTGGAAAAATGCAGGAAGAAGGATTGATCCGATATCGGAAAAATCATTTTGAGATGATCACATTTGACATCTGAAAATCAGCCTCTTCCATATTCTTTCGCCAATGTCTCAAACGCCGGCAATGCCCGTTCAATCTGCTCTGTCGATACGCAGTATGAGATGCGGACATGCTCCGGACAGCCAAACTCTGTTCCCGGTACAAGAATCAGATTGTGCTCGACCGCTTTTTTACAAAAAGCATAGTCGTCCGGTTCGAGTGATTTCGGAAACAGGTAAAAGGCACCATCCGGTTTCACACAGGAAAATCCCAGATCCGTAAGTGTACCATAGAGCAAATCACGATTTTTGCGATATATGCTCATGTCGGCGACATCCTCGTGACATTTTTTCATAAGAAGCTGAAACATCGTCGGGGTGTTGACGTAACTGAGGACACGCGCTGCCCCGGAAACTGCCTTTTTGATTGAATCAAATTCATCGATCTCCGATGGCATAACAAGATATCCCATTCGCTCGCCGGGGATGGAAAGACATTTGCTGTAAGAATAGCACACAAGTGTATTGCGGTAAAAGTTCGGGATATACGGAACCTCTACATCGTAGGCAATTTCACGGTACGGCTCATCTGCGATAATATAAATTGCGTGGCCGTATTCTTTCTCTTTTTTTGCCAATATTTCACATATACTTTCAATCGTTTCTTTCGAATAAACGGCACCGGACGGATTGTTTGGCGAATTCACGATAACGCCCTTCGTTTTCTCCGTAATTGCCTTTTCAAATGTGTCCGGGTCGATCTGGAAATCTTCTGTCCGCGAAGGCACGGCGACAAATTTGACACCGATTGTTTCCAGATAAAAACGGTATTCCGGAAAATATGGAGCAAACGAGATAAATTCATCTCCCGGATTGCATAACGCACGAAAACAAATGTTAAGCGCGCACGCAGCGCCGACGGTAAAATACAGATTTTCCCTGGTAAAATGTGTGCCATAGCGGTCATTGAGCCCTTCCGCGATGGCATCCCGCGCTTCTTCGTCGCCGGCAGAAGTCGTGTAACCGTGAAGATGAAATGGATTTTCCGTTTCTAAAAGATGCATCAACTCTTCTTTTACACATTCCGGCGTCGGAACATTGGGATTTCCGATGCAGAAATTATAAACATTTTCCTCGCCGACCACCTTGCTCCGCTCAAGAGCAAGGTCAAACATCTCTCGGATCGCCGAACTCTTACTTCCAATATTTGTATATTCTTTCGAAATCATAAGCATCCTCCATTCGTTTCACAGTAGGCGCGTGCCAGTTTTTCTGTCTCCGTATAATAGCGGTCGGTCACGCGTTTGACCGTGTCATTGTCCCAGTGCGACGCGATCCATCCCATGCGGACGATCTTACGAAGCACGATAAAGGTGTCTACTTCTTCCAAATCCTCAGGCGAGAGAGGGCGGACGGTCTCATAGCCGTCCAGCCATGCCCTCGTCATCTCAGAAAGGTTGGTGTCGTATTCCAAAACTGCTGTGGATAAGTCAAATAAAAACCAGCCATATCCACAATCGTCAAAATCCAATATCTTTACCTGATCGCCATCGACCAAAATATTGTTGATATTTAAATCCGAATGAATCAATCCGTACCGGTCCGGCTTCTTTCCATATTTTTCCAACCTCTTGCAGCCAATTGCTACCGTTTGAGAAAATATTTCTTTTTGTGATTCCGTCAACGCCGGATTTTTGCTCCAATCGCCCCAGCGCGACGTATCACCAAACATATCCTCGATGTCCCAGTGAAACCGTGGCAGAGAATTGTCGGCGTTCCATGACATCGCATGAAGATGAAGTTTTGCCGTAATCGCGCCGATCTGCTTTTGGTACGGGATCAGTTCTTCCGTGGACATCCCACGGATTCCGATGCCTTCCACAAAGGAAAACAGACTGCATACATATTTGTCGGTGCTTCCGGCAAACGCAAGCTGCTGGATAAATTTTCCATCTTTTCCCGGGAGAACATCCGCCGTCCGGATGTCCGTATCCCGTTTCACTGCCCGAATCCACGAAAGTTCGCTTTCGAGTTCCGTCAGATCATGATAACCGGGGCGGTTGACACGGAGAACGTATTTCTCGCCGGTCATTTCACTTTCAAGACGATAGGTAAAATTCTCCGAATATTTCAAATGATATACTTTCGTATCTTCCGGCAGATCATAATGCAAAAGCAATTGTGACTGCAGCTGTTCTCGGATATCATCCGGCTCTAACAACGTTCCCATGTCAATTCCCCCTTGGTTTTCATATTGTAAATCCTGACTTTACATTCCGGACTCCCCTCGCCCGCCTCATTCGCATTTCGCACACGTCTCTTTTGCTTCTTTGACACTCTTCTCAAACTTCTCCAAAAGTTCATCACAGTATTCCTTGGTGCAGAGAAGACCCGGCTTAAACTGTACGATTTTCGGATTGAATCTTGCGTAAATTGCCCAAATTCCGTTATTAAAGAGGGCACGCATCGCATGCTGTCCACCATTTTCAAAATCAAATTCCAATCCAAAGATGATGCCTCGCTGTGTATAACTTGTGAAGAAGTCCGGATACAATTTGTGAACTTCATCCAGTCCTTTCTTCAAGTAGCCTTCGAGGAAATGTACATTGTCAACAGTTTCCTTGCGGGTTACCATTTCGACCACTTTATTGGCTACGACACATCCGAGTTCAGAACCTCCAAATGTCGATGTGTGGCTGCGGCCGATCTCCTCGACCCATTTTCCTGCCTGCTTCGTCATGATCGTCGCTGCAACCGGATAAATACCGCCGCTCAGGCCTTTACCGCTGACGATGACATCCGGATTTACACCCTCGTGCATAATTCCCCACATTTTTCCGGTTCTCATAAGGCCGGTCTGCACTTCATCGGCGATGTAGAGAGTTCCGTATTTTTCACAAAGCGCTTTTACCGCTTTCAGGTAGCCCGGCTCCGGAATCGGGAATCCATAGGTCGCCGGGATGGTCTCAATGATAACACCTGCGACATCTTCTTTTTTCAATACGGCTTCCATTGCATCCACGTCGTTCATCGGCACCTGCTCATAGTACTGGTCCGCACCATCGCACAAAAATGCATCCTTGAAAAATGGATCGCCGGCAGAGAGTGCCAGTCCGGTATGACCGTGGTAACATTTCTGCAAAGATACGATCTTACGGCGTTTTGTCGCATAACGCACACTCTTGATCGCCACATCGACAGCCTCGCCGCCGCAGCTGGAAAAGATGGCGTACTGCATACCCGGAGTCGCCGTAGTGACAAGGCTTTTTGCCAATTTACCGCGGGCCACGGAACCAAAGTGATGGTTTCCGATATCAAACTCTTTGACTCCTTCTTCGAGGGCTGCGATCACTTCCGGATTACGGTGTCCGAGGTTAAATGTTCCGCCGTTCAGATGAAGGTTCATGTATTTTTTTCCATCCATGTCCCAGAAATAATAACCTTCGCGTTTGCCGATGATGATATCGATTCCCATATCAAACCAGGTCTGCGTACGGTTTGGGTTCCAGTAAGTAAGACAATCATTAATCGCTTCTTGTTTTGTAACGCTTCCATCTAATAACATAATGTCCTCCAATCCGGCAGTTACTCTGCCTCGTAAACTTTTTCTCCGCCAAGCCATGTCTGCATAACGCGGATGTCTTTTATATGTAATGGGTCAACGGTAAATGGATCTTCTTCCATTACAGCGAAGTCCGCCAATTTTCCCACTGTTATCGTGCCTTTGATGTCTTCTTCGTAAGAAGAATACGCAGCGTTTCTGGTATACATACTGATGGCGTCGTATACACTGACGCGCTCCTTCGGATACCATCCGCCCTCCGGTTTTCCGGTAAGATCCTGCCTGCACACGATGGAATATACACCGAGCATCGGACTGTACGGTTCCACCGGTGAATCCGAACTTCCGGTAAGAATGATGCCTTCCTTGATCAATGTGTTCCAAGCATAGGCATATCGGATCCGGTCCGGTCCGAGACGGTCTTCCGACCACCAAATGTTATAATTCGACGTAAATCTCGGCTGGATATCCACGATGATTGGCATTTTTTTGATTCTATCAATCAGGTCTTTGCGAAGCACGATGCCGTGAATCAGGCGAAACCGAACATTTGGCTTCGGATTCTTTCGGTAGCAGTTTTCCAATGCGTCAAGCGCAATCTCGACACCACGGTCGCCGATCGCATGAATGCCGATCTGCAGATCCATGTCATAGGCCTTCTGGCACATTTCCATGACTTCTTCCGGCGAATGATTCAAAAGCCCTTTATTTCCCGGATCATCCGAATAATCCTCCGTCAATGCGGCATTTCGCGAACCAAGCGATCCGTCGCTGTATATTTTGTAAAAGCCGTAGCGCAATTTTTCATTTCCAAATCCTGTCTTCATATGAAAGGACGGATATTCGTCAAATGACAAGTACACGCGGACCGGAAGCCGCCCTTCCTCCTCCAGTTCCTGATATAGATTCATATACTCGTCCGCATCGACAAATTTTCCCTGAATCGGATGAATGCCGGTGATCCCATAACGGTTCATGTCGCGGCACACCGCTTCGAGGGCATCTTTTTTGTCCTCCGGTGTCGGCAGAAGATCCGGAATACTCTTTAATACCGGCGTTACCGCGCTCTCACGCAGGATGCCGTTTGGCTTTCCATCGGCTCCGTACTCCACGGAATCTGGTACGATCGGTTTGAAATTCTCATCAATTCCGGCGATCTCAAGTGCTTTTGAATTTGCTGCATGCACATGCATACAATACCGGCTGATCAGAATCGGACACTCTTTGCTGACACTGTCGAGTTCCTCTTTTGTCGGAATCCGCACCTCGTCAAATTCCTCGTGGTTGAAGCCGCTTCCTTTGATCCAATCCCCCGGCGGCGTCACTTTCGCACGCTCTTTCAGGCGGTCCAATATGTCCTGTACGCTTTTTGTCCCGACAAGATTGACTTCTTTTGTCGTCCTCGCGTAAGCCAATGTATGCTGGTGGCAGTCGATAAATCCCGGAAATACTGCCCTTCCTTTTATATCAATGATTTCGTCGCTCTCTATTTTCTCTGCTTCTTCGTTCGTTCCCGTAAATACGATTTTTCCATCGCGGACACCGACGGCCTCTACCGTCTGTCCCTCTTGTTCCATCGTGTAGAACTTTCCATTTTTATACAATTTCTCTGCATACATACTATCACTGACCTTTCCCCGTCGTCACTTCATTGTGGCAAATGCCATTTTTCTCATATTCCGACGCATTTTCCAGCGAAATTCTCATAATCTCGTACAATGCCCGGTCTGTCAGGAAACTGATATGTGACGTATAAATTACCTCTTCTCTTGCAAGCAGCTCCTCAAACACCGGATCACCGGTCGGCTTTCCTTCAAAATCGACCCGTACAAAATCATCTTCCGTCTCATAAACGTCCATTGCAAACGCAGAAACCTTTCCTTTTTTCAGTGCATCTAACATCGCCTTGCCATCTACCAGACCACCTCGCGCAGTATTTACAACCACGACACCCGGTTTGCACTGTTCCAATGTCTCTTTCCCGATCAGATGCGTATTTTCTTTTGTAAGGGGGCAATGAAGCACGATGGCATCACTGCGTTCCCAGATTTCGGAAAGTGAAACCTGCGTCGCGATCCCGACAAGGTCTAGGTGTACATGTCTCGCATGCACAAGCACTTTGGCTCCGAGTGCCGCCAGCGCCTTGATCGTCAATGTTCCGATACGCCCGGCTCCGATGACACCGATGGTCATTGTGCGGATCTCTCTTCCACACAATCCTGCAATCCCAAAATCCCGTCGGGCAACCATTGCCTCGCTACGCCGCATGTGGCGCAGTGCAGCGAGCAAAAGCATCAACGTATGCTCGCTGATCGCATTGGGTGAATACGACGGCACATTGGCTGCCTTAATGCCGTACTTCCGCAATGCTTCGAGGTCAAGATGATCGATGCCGGTCGCCCTGGAGACGATGTAACGCACTCCATGCTCAGAAAGAAGTCTGGCTTCTTCCTCACCGATCATGCTGTTTGTCATAATCCAGATTGCACGGAATCCATCGACTTCTGCGATCCTGTCCTTGGTAAAAATACCATCTGCAAATGCAATCTCTTCAACATCTACCTGCTGCCGGATCTCGGCGAGAATCTTTTTCTCGTCCTCCGTCATCCCATAAATCAGTAATTTCATCCTTCCCTCCTCTCTGCGGCTGCCTTAGAGCCGCTCGAGTGCTTCGGTCATTTCTTTGGTTGTCATGCGGAATGTCGTCCACTCTGACATTGGAAATGCTCCCATGCCTTTGTAAAAGGCGATGGACGGTGTATTCCAGTTGAGACATACCCATTCGAGACGATCGCATCCCTCGTCTACGGCAATCTGCATCAATACATGGAAAATCTCTTTTCCGATTCCTTTTCCACGCATTTCTTCGCGTACGAAAATGTCTTCCAGATACAGGTTTGTTCGTCCGCAGAAAGTTGAGAATGTGTGGAAATATAAGCAGAAGCCTATCGGTTTTTCCTCATATTCTACGATCAGACAGTTGCAGTCGTGCTGCTCAAACAATGCCTTATGTAATCCTTCTTCGGTCGCTTTCACACAATCTGACATTTTTTCATATTCTGCGATCTCCTTGATCAGCTGAAGTACCAGCCCCTCTTCACCATCCTCGACATAACGGATGGTAAGTCCTTCTGTTTTTGTCTTAAATTCTTTACTCATAATAACCCTCCTAACGTCAACCAGCCATAAATCTGGCCAAAAATTCCTGTGTTTTCGGATGCTGTGGGTTGGCAAAAAGTTCTTTTGACTTGCGGTTTTCTGCCACCACACCTTCGTGCATGAAAATGGTCCGCGTCGAGACATCTCTTGCAAATGCCATCTCATGGGTTACGATAACCATTGTCATACCTTCACTTGCCAGCTGCTTCATGACATTGAGCACCTCGCCGACCATCTGTGGGTCGAGAGCACTCGTCGGTTCGTCAAACAAAAGCACTTCCGGCTCCATCGCGAGCGCTCTTGCAATCGCAACTCGCTGCTGCTGTCCACCGGAAAGCTGTGCCGGTTTGGCAAACAGCTGAGGTGTCATTCCCACTTTTTCCAAATAATATTTGGCTTTCTCTTCGGCTTCTTGTTTTGGCATTTTCAACACCTTGCGAAGCCCCAATGTACAGTTATCGAGAACCGATTTATTCTGAAACAGATTAAACTGCTGAAAAACCATTCCCATTTTTTTCCTGGATGACCGTACATCTGCGCGGTATCTTGAAATCTCTTCGCCATCAAAGTAGATGCTTCCGGATGTCGGTGTCTCCAGCATGTTCAGGCACCGAAGCATCGTCGTTTTTCCGGAACCGGAAGCCCCGATGATGCAGATTACATCTTTTAGAAATACCTTGAAATTTACACCGCGAAGCACTTCGTGGTCACCAAAATTTTTTGTCACATCGTATACTTCCAAAATTGGTTCTTTGATTTCACTCATGGTAATTCCCCCTTTACTTTGACAAGCTGTAATCGGATTTTCCAGCCATCAATTTCTCCACAAACCGGAGCAAGATCGTTACGATCAGGTTTAATACAAAATAAATTGCCGCAATTATGATAAATACTTCAAAATATTTATAATATACGGATGCCGCCGTCTTTCCGCTGAAGAACAGTTCATTCACGGAAATAACATTTAATACGGAAGTATCTTTCAGGTTTGTTACCAGCTGGTTACCGATCTGTGGCATGATATTTTTCAACGCCTGCGGCAATACAACGTGGAACATGATCTGAAAATGACTTAGTCCAATGACCTTTCCGGCTTCAAACTGACCGGTACTGACGGAATTAATTCCGCCTCGTACCGACTCAGCCATGTAAGCACCGGTGTTGATCGAAACAACGATGAAACCACATGTCAATGCGCCCCACTGGATCCCCAGATAAGACAAACCGTAGTAGATAACCATCGCCTGTACGATCATTGGTGTACCTCGAAACACTTCCACATATATGCGGACGATTGTTTTTACTACTTTTACCAGACCACGCTTTGCATAGTTGCAATTTGCTTCCAGTTCAATGGTTTGAACGATACCAACGATAAATCCGATGATACATCCTATAATAGTACCGGTCACTGCCAGCGCAAGTGTCCAGCCTGCACCTTTTAAAAAGACGCCTTTATATTCCATGATAAGGTATCCAACCCAGTCCCAAAAGGAACCATCTACAGGGAAGGATGCCGCCTGTGCAACAAACATTGTCATAGTATGTCCCCCATTTCTGCGCCGCTATGGTATCCATTGTTTGCTGCCAAGCGGCGCTTAGGCACAAACTTAGGGATTATTCAGAATCACTTGCCGGCTGATTTGCGATGGCTTCCTCCATCATCTTATCTTTCTCTTCATCGGAAATGCCTTTCAATGTCTTATTGCAGGCATCAACGACAGCCGAATCGCCTTTTTTCGCTGCAACTGCGATATTTGTAATACCGGAATCTACATCAAATCCGGAACCTTCCGGAAATTCTACCATTGCCAGATCTTTATTTGTCGCAATCGCTGCAAGTGCCATCGGTTTTTCCACAATTGCCACATCGGTACGACCGGAACTTACGGCTACGATCAAACTTGGGATATCCGGCAAAGCTTCCTGTATGGTAGCTCCCTCGATCTGTTTTGCGGAACTGTCATACATCGTTGTTCCCTGCTGGGAAGTTACGTTGCAGCCCTTCAGATCATCCAAAGTTTTCGCACTTGCATATTTGCTGTCCTTTTTCACGATCAATACGTGAGTTGCTTTATAATAAGGATCAGAGAAGTCAACACTCTGTTTTCTTTCGTCGGTTGCTGACATTCCGGCGATGATCGCGTTAATGGTTCCGGACTGAACTGCCATGATCAATCCATCCCATTCAATTTTGTATACCTGCAATTCATAGCCATTTTCCTCGGCAATCTTCTTTGCCATCATGACATCGTATCCATTTACATATTCGGTTGTTCCTTCGATGGGAACGGCACCGTTGCTGTCATCTGTCTGTGACCAGTTGTATGGAGCGTTCATACATTCCATACCAACCTTCAAAACCTTTTTCTCACTCGAAGTGGAATCGGAAGAGGAACCGGCCTGCTCGGAAGAGCCACAGCCTGTGAGTGATAATAACATCACCAGGGATAATACCAAACTCATAAAAATTGATTTCTTCTTTCTCATTTTCATAATAAGACCACCTTTCTGTAAATAAAAAAGCGCCGCACCCCGAAGGGTTCAGCGCCTTTGCTTTTTGTTATCCTTATCATACCGAACAAAATACCATCTGTCAATACGGAGTTCTCCACAAATATCTTTGCGCGATTTTGTCACTAATGCAATAAAATGATGGCAAAACGAGAATGATTCTTATTTTTTATCAGTCATTTTGTATGTCTTTTCGCCTTTTCTTCCGTATTCTTTTGTTTGTTTTGCACAAATATGGAACATTTTGGCGGTCTGACTGGTACTACCAGTTGAACCAGCTCGTCATTTGTGCTATAGTTATTGTAGAACGATTGAAAGGGGGACTTTCTTATGAGAGATGCGTTATCTACCAAAATTGCTTCGGAACTTTGCGCCCGCATCCAGTCCGGCGAACTCAAGGAAAATGACAAGCTGCCATCAGAGCGTATCCTGGCTTCCCAATACGACGTCAGCCGAAATGTCATCCGTGAATCGATCAAAATGCTGGTCGAGAAAAATCTGGTGATCAATATTCCGGGAAAGGGAAATTATGTTTCCCGTCCAACCCAGTCAAGTATTGCAGATAAATTGGAAAATGCCATTCATTTATCCGATGTTCCGGCTTCGGAGATCGTGAATGCGCGCCAGTTTTTGGAAATCAGTGTGATGGAAAAATATCTTCTTTCTATTACAAAGGAAGAAGTTGCCCAGTTGGAAGAATTATATGCTAAAATGGAGGCTGCCCGCAGCAATTACGCGTTGTTTTGGGAATATGACACAAAATTTCATCTCCAATTGATCGGCTGTTCCAAAAACAGTATTTTAACTTTATTTTTGTCCACACTATATCGTATGACGCAGAAAAATATTATTATGAATTCGGAAGATCCGGTGTCTGCGATCGAATTTTCACAATCGGATCATGCGGATATTATTGAGGCGGTAAAGACGAAAGACCGGGAACGGCTCTGCCGTGCGATTGAACGCCACCTCTCCCCGCTTCACGATTTTTATAAGGAGGAAGTCTGAGTATGGATATTTTTGTTGTCGCCGGTCAAATGCTGGTCCTTTTTGCCATGATGTTTACCGGTTATTTCCTTGCCCGCAAAGACTGGATCAATGACTCGCTGTCTTCGGCGCTTTCCCGTCTTGTGGTTAATATTTTCAATCCTTTTTTGATGATTTCTAGTGTTTTCGGCCAGAGTTTAAAACAAAGCGGCCCTTTATTTTGGGAAAATCTGGTTCTTGTCGGCATTTTTTACCTGCTTCTTTTCCTCGCCGGATTTTTTATCGTATTTGTCCTCCGGCCAACGAGTCAAATGGTCCCGATCTACAAACTGCTGACATTGCTTCCGAACTGCGGTTTTATGGGCATTCCGATTGTCAATTCGCTGCTTGGCTCACAATACATCATCTATGTTGCGGTGTATATGCTTGTTTTTAATCTGATTATCTATACGTACGGCATCTCGCTTGTTCGCCACTCACTCTCTGACAGTAGCGCACCTGCTCTCACGATGTCCATGCGTCTTCGCCAAATCTTTGGCAATACCGGAGTAATCGCTTCACTGATTACAATCGTCCTTTTTGTCTTTGATATCTCTTTGCCGGAAAATGTGCAGAAGTTTATCACTTACATGGGAAATCCTTGTGTCCCATTGTCCATGATACTTATCGGCTGTTCCCTTGCCGCCAGTCAAGTTTCCAAAATTTTCCGAGACACCCGTCTCTATGGATTTGTCTTGATCAAAATGTTTGTCATCCCGATTCTTGCCAGTTTTTTGATTCACCTGCTGCCGTTTGATTCTCTGATTCTTACGTTGTTTATCATCATGCTTGCGCTCCCTTCCGGAAGCATGGTGGTTCTTATCACGGAAGAATACAAAGGCGATGTCCAGCTTGCCTCTGCCGGCGTGGTTCTGACAACGATCGTGTCTTTGTTCTCCATTCCTATCGTGAGTTTGTTCGTCGGCTAACATTCTCTTTGCCAAATCTTAACTTGCTATTTGCACCACCCCCGCGTTATAATAACGGTGCAAGCAAGTAACGATTCTTTTTAGACCCAGTGATTGCATGGGAGGGATTACGATGTGCAGCTCACGGACCAGAAAACACCTTATGGGATTTTTAATCTTAGCCATATTGTTGTGTGAAATGTGTTTCTTTTTACAATCAGCAGACACATCTTCTTTTTGCGTCCAGACTACACAATCCACCAAACATGTCACTCACGCACAGATCAGCGACGGCTCAAAGGTTATTTATGAGGAACGTATCTCTAAAACTCCCGATGCCGGCGCGGAATCTTTTTGCAAAAGTGAACAGCGTACCCTGCAGTCTTTTATTCGTCGATTGTCCGCTTGCCTTTCGACGGTGGAATATCTTCCACGTACGTTTCATTCCACTCTGTTTTTACAGATTTCCAATGTGACGCATAATACAAGCGGACACATTTCTCTGATTCAATGCGTCAATCTAAAGGACGGAAAAAAGCGCTAATCCCCTTTATTTTAAAATTGTAAAATTTTTCCACTGTTTCAGTGGTTTATTAAAGTGCGTCGCAGACGCGGCAAAAGGCACAGAAATGAGGGAACATATGTTAGAATATATTATTATCGGATTGGCAGCAATCCTTTTAATCGGCGCTTGTATTTTCAGTTTTCGCATCGACAATTCAGGGAAAGAAGATGCGATCACTGACAATCCAAAAACCAAATAATGAATAGATTAAACCAAAAGTAACTATTCCGGATCGAATGTGCGAAGGGGATGTCCTGAATAGTTACAATAAAAAGTACTACGTTAACGTTTTTCGAAAGGAGCTCTTTCATCATGGGTAACATTTTAATGTACATTTACTTTATTATCTGCGGAGGCTTGGGAGCTGCCTCCTGTATCTATATGACAGTTTATGCTTTTGTCGTGATTGGACAAAAGATCTTCGGCCGTATAGCACATGGAAAGTCATTGTACGATTGATGTTTTGATAAGAAGCACCCCGCCAAGTCTGCGCCGCAGACTTGACGGGGCGCTTTCTTTTACTGTGGGGGCGGTGTTTTTGACCTTTGACCTGCGAAGCTAGTTTGCCAACCTAGACCACACTGCACCACCGGCCTTCTTGACCCAGACAGCTAGTTCGCCCTCCTAGACCACACTCCGCCACCAAGTCCTTTGACCCTCGCGGCGTTTTCTCGCCACAAACCACACTCCACCACCAAGTCCTTTGACCCACGCGGCAATTTCTCGCAACAAAACAAAAAAAAAACCCAGCAATAATTAAAAACGCAGAAAAATAATGTATTGGATAAAAGCTTACGATACTGAAATGTGCAGTTATAATAGATATGTAACATTTATTCCAATTTGCCATCAAAATTTCAGGGACCGATAATGTGGTAATGAGGCTGAAAGGCAGTAATAAATGCTACGCATATGAACAGCCTACCACATTATCCCTAAAATTTTAATGTTTTCTCGGCATAAAAGTTACAATCTATTTTTACATAACTGCACAGTGTAGGTTTGTCAAACCAATCCAACTAAATTTTTGGAAAGGATGTGATAAACCAAGATGAGTAAACCAAAAATTACTCCGCAAATGAGATACAGATTGTCTCTCATTAAATACGCCGAAAAATACGGCGTATCAAAAGCAGCTCGTAGATACAACACATGTAGGCAAAACATCTATCGCTATCGTAAAAGATACAATGGTGATATTCGTTCTTTGGCAGACTACAGTCGTAGACCTAAAAGTCATCCTAATCAACATACTCCTGAAGAAATAAAACTTATCAAGGATATGTTTAAGAGAAATGTTGATACTGGTTTGGTTGTGTTTTGGGTTAAGTTAAGGCAAAGAGGTTATACTAGATCAATATCTAGTTTATACACTCAAATGAAAAAACTTAACTTAAAATTTCAAGGTAAAAAGAAAAAACGAAAACACAAAACCAAACCATATATACAGATGACTTTTCCTGGAGA
>UQAQ01000034.1 GCA_900539115.1 uncultured Roseburia sp. | reverse complement strand
GGGGCCGGGCGTGCCCCGGGGGGGCGGTTTGCCCCCCTGGACCACACTGGGGGGGGGGCGGGCGTGACCCGGGGCCGCAGTTTCTCTCCCTGGACCACATTTCTCGCCACCAAGGTTTGACCCAAGACCATAATTTCTCTCCCTGGACCACACTCGGGCGGGGCAGAGTTTGACCCAGGGCACGGTTTTGCTCCCTGGACCACATTTCCCGCCACCAAGGTTTGACCCAAGACCATAATTTCTCCCCACGGACCACACTTCCCGCCACCAGCGCTTGACCCAAACCCGCAGTTTCTCTCCACGGACCACACTTCCCGCCACCAGGGCTTGACCTGAACCACGCTTTCGCTCCTCGGACCACATTTCCATTTCTCACCGCCCAAACCATAAACTCCATAAACTAACCATAAATCGCGCAAAACAGATAAAGGCGACGATTTCTCGCCGCCTTGCAGTACTCTTTTACTTCCCAAAATGCCGGTTCCTGATTTTTGACTCCTAGCATATGCTAGGTGGGCGACCGCATGTGCTCTTCTGCCTTCCATTTGCAATGTTTCCATTGTACTGACAAGTCAGCAGGGATGGCCCGGCATCCAAACACAGATATAGGAATCCCGTTTAAAGTATTGTAGGTTCAAAAATTCAAGAGTGTCGAACATTCCAGGAAAGTAAATCTGTAACTATAGTATACCTAAATTTGCTCAATATATCAAGAGAAAAATTAATCTCTTCGATTATTTATGAGAAGTACCAGACGGAACACCTGAAGTGCCGTACTCACAACAGCTGCCACATACGTAAGAGCCGCTGCTGTCAATACTTTTCTTGCCCCTTTGATTTCTTCGCCGTAAAGGATTCCGAGGCTGTCAAGCACCCGCATGGCACGCGCGGACGCATCAAATTCAACCGGGAGCGTCACGAGCTGGAAGATCAAGACGCCGCAGAAAAGAACAACACCAATTTTTGCCAGTCCGACATAACCGAGGATCAAACCAATTAAAATGAGCGGCATCGAAAGCCGGGAAGCAAAATTGACGATTGGTACGAGCGCCGTACGGATTGTGATTGGCACATATCCTCTCGCATGCTGGATAACGTGACCGCATTCGTGTGCAGCTACCCCAACCGCGGAAACAGAAGTCGAGCCATACACCGAATCTGACAGATTGACTACTTTTTTGCTCGGATCATAATGGTCTGTCAGATCGCCACTCACACGGCGGATGCTGACATCCGTGATACCGGCACTTCGCAGAATCATCTCTGCCACCTGCTCTGCACGCAGCCCGCGCTGGTTATAAACCCGGCTGTTTTTCTGAAAACTTCGCTTTACATTTGCCGACGCAATCATGCTGATAACCGCTCCGATTACCACAAGAATGTACGTCGGATCCCAATACGTATAATAAGGATACATTTTATCACGCTCCGTTCATTCTGTATTTATTGTACGCATTATAGCACACTTTTATTCTTTTGTCACTTCCCTCTTGTTGTTTTTTTTAAATCGTGATACACTAGTATTTACCAAAACGCGAATGCGTGGAAGGGGAAATCCCCCGAATCGTTTCACTAAATTTAAAAGGAGTACACTATGCAATTATTTCAATCATTTATCCTGCTTATTATTGGCTTCGTTTTCCTGATCAAAGGAGCCGATTTTTTTGTAGACGGAAGCGCCAGTATCGCCAAACAGCTGCGCGTGCCTTCCCTGATCGTCGGAATGACGGTAGTCGCCATGGGGACAAGCCTTCCGGAATGTTCCGTCAGCGTGACCGCATCGCTCGCCGGCAATAACTCATTGGCAATAAGCAACGTCGTAGGTTCGAATATATTCAATCTGCTCGTGGTATGCGGAGTGTGTGCCATCATTACACCGCTCGCCGTTCATGAAGATACACGAAAGCGTGATTTTCCGGTTTCTATCGTATGTGCCATCCTGCTTTTGGCGGCCGGCTGGCTGGAAATGTCGATCAGCCGCGTGGAAGGTATCGTATTTATAGTTTGCTTTGCCATCTTCCTCGTTGTCATGATCCGTTCTGCCCTGAAAGCAAGAGCTGCCGGCATCGAAGTTGAGGTAGAAGGCGAAGATGCGAAAATTCTCCCGGTGTGGAAAAGCCTATTATTCATTATACTTGGTGGTGTAGCGATCAAATATGGCGGCGACTTTGTCGTAGATTCTGCATCTGACATCGCTGCGGCATTTGGTATGAGCCAGACACTGATCGGACTTACGATCTGCGCGATCGGAACCAGTCTGCCGGAACTTGTCACCTCGATCGTAGCTGCCCGGAAAAATGAAGTCGATATGGCAGTGGGAAATGTCATCGGCTCAAACATTTTCAATATTCTGCTTGTACTCGGTGTCGGTTCTGCGATCAGTCCGATTGCCTTTATCACGGAAAATGCGATCGACCTCGTATTTCTTATTTTTATCAGCATCCTGTGCTGGATCTTCTCCTGCTCCCGCAAAGAAATCCGCCGGGGTGAGGGAATCTTTATGGTTGCCTTATATATCGTATACTGGGTTTATATCTGTGTACGGTAACCGTTTGAAACAACAAGTTTAATTTCCGGTTTTTTACATTATCATTATGTATATTCACGGGACCGGCAAACTGCACGAAAAGCACCGCTTTAACAGTTTTGCAGATATTATCGAAAACCGTGACGACAGTACCGGAAACCATGTAAAACGTACCACCGCATATGTCGGCATTATTTTAAAAGGAATGAAACGCCATAATTATTATCGTGGAATTCTCACGCAGAGGCTCGCCGGCCAGGACATCCCACTGTGTGCCCGCATTATAGCGATTGCAGATGTCTTCGATGCAGGCACAGTAATCATTTCAAATGTGCCACCCCTAGCTCCGTCGTACCCTCGCCCTCTTCGTTTACTTCCGGCATATAGGTATAATACAGATCCTCGCCGATCACCGCAGTAAACAAGCTGTCGGAAGGCGCCTCAAACTCACTGGTTTTCCCATCATCCTTAAAATTGACAGCATGGAATTTGGTTTTTTCCGAAGCACGGTCTCCATAAACCATCATACCATCGATAAAATTCATGTCACTCTCCCAGGAAGCCTCTTTTTCCGCTTCCATAGTTTCGAACGTCATTTTATACAACGAATTTTCCGTTCCCTTCGTAAGATACACATTGTCTTCGTCCATATAAACGACATTCGGGGCATCGGCCGCCTCCAGTTCATTTTCTTTTCCCTGATTTCCATCCGTCGAGAGGAAGCCGGCAAATGTATGCGCATTGGTTTTCATCAATTCTTTCATTTCTTCCACCGTCGTCGCAGGATCCCCGCACTTATCCACAACTTCTTTTTTCTCATCCCAATACGAATAACTATAGTACACCGTATTGTCATTCACACTATGCAGCGAAATCTGTGCGCGGTATTGATTCAATGGCTCAACCAATTCTGTCGCCGTACCGCTCTTTAAATCAATCGTTACCAGCACCGGCATTGACGTAACTTCGCCGGTATTTTCATCACTTTGATTCTTTTCAAGCACGGCCGCTGCCATACCATCTTTCACGATAAACCGTGCATTTGCGCTCACCGAATAGTCAAGTTTGCCGATTTCTTTCCGATTTTGTCCATTTTGATCCGCGACATACAATTTGGAATTTGTCAATTCGTCATTCACAAGAACATACAGTTTTTTCTCATAAAAGAATGCGCACATTCCGTCTCCCGAGCCCTTTCCATAATTTGCCGTACATTCCTGAGCGGATGTGTGCGGGCAGTTTGCTTTTGTACAAAGCGGTGTACTCACGCCCTTTTCGACATCCGAATAATAAACCACCCCATCCTTAAATAAAAGGGCACCGTCTGTCGACGCCGACGCATGCTGCATGTTATTGACGACAGCAACCGCTTCGTTTTCCTTGTCTGCCTCTTTTTTCGAACACCCTGCACAGGCAAACACAAGTAATGTCCCCATCGCTGCTACTGCTAATTTTTTGTAAAAGTTTTTCTTCATTTTACATTTCTTCCTTTCTGCAACTATCTAAAATAGTCATAAAATTTCTCTTGATTTTTTCAACATAATGTTGTATACTTATATATGAAATATTTTCATGAGCGTTCTTTCTTTCCATCGCCTCAAACGATGAATTAAGAAAAGAACGCTTTTTAATGTCCAAATACCAAGCGAAGATCTCCTACCATCACCTCTATTGCCGCAAGGACAAGAAATACTATGGCTATATAATAACATATCACTTTTAACCGATCAAAATGTTTATCATAAAAAAAGATCGCCAATCCTAAAAACAAAATTCCAACAAGAGCATACATCATAATATTTTTTACCTTTCGCCTTCTCTTCCAATTGGACGTTTCTACCAGTATACTTTCCTATATTTCACACATGCAGCGCCCGCAGCAAAAAATACACTGCCTGCTATAATTGCCGCAGTCATGCGCAGCGGATCCGCCTCAATCGTCAATGTCTGCTGCGGGAAAATGGAAATTGCCGAAAACATATGCAATCCATCAAATAAGTTCAGGTAAATCCCATATAAAACCGCTGTCATCAGCGCTGCTCCCGTACTTTGAAAGAGGAAGCAGCAGAAAAATGCCATGCCCGCCATCATCCATATTTCCGACAATATCTGCCATAGCAGTAAGATATCAAATGGCTGAATTATCTGAAGCACGCCAAACGAAAGTACCGCCGCTATCATATACCCAAACACGCCAGCCACTTCGCAGGCAATGATTTGATGTGGTTTCCAGATCAGATACATCAACTCATTGCCATCATGGGAAAAGAAATCTCCCGCATACAGGAGAATCCACCAAGTTGAAAAAAGCGGAACCCATACATGAAGCTGCCGGATGCAGTCAGCCATCTTAATATCTGACTCCGGTCCGGTCAAAATCAGTGCCGCCAGTGCCGGAATCAGCACAAATAAAGCAATCAACGGCACCGCAAACCGCAGCTTATTTTTTGTCATTTGAACAAAATATAATTTACTCATCCTTACGCCTCTTTCAATCTTTGTAAATAGCCCTGCTCAAGTGTGGCATTATCGTCTCCGGCAAAATGACACGCTTCCTCTACCGTCACATTTTCCAAAAGTGTCCCGTCTTTCATAATTAAGACACGGTCACACACCGCTTCCACTTCTTCCACAATGTGAGTGGAAATCACGATAATCTTGTCATCTTTTGCCAATTTCCGGATAATTTCTTTAAAATGACTGCGTTCTTCCGGATCCAGTCCTGTCGTCGGTTCATCCAAAAACAAAATATCCGGATCTCCCAGAATTGCCTGTGCGATACCAAGTCGCCGCTGCATTCCGCCAGACAAATGTCCTACTCTTTCTTCCGCTTTTTCAGACAAATTCACATCGGCAAGCACACGCTCAATCTCAGCCTCTCTTTTGTCCTTCGGCACCTTTTTCGCCGCAGCAAAATAATACATCATTTCTTTTACTTTCAGTTCATGAAACATTCCAAAACGTTGGGGAAGATACCCGATCTGCTCTCCTTTTTGTAACGAAACCACGCCCTCTGAAACCGGATATAGTCCAAGTATACAGCGAAGAAGTGTTGTTTTTCCTGCCCCATTCGGTCCAAGAAGTCCATAGCATCCTTTGTCAAGTTCACAAGTAAATCCTTTGATTGCTTTGTGTCTGCGAAAATTCTTACTTACATTTTCAATCTTTATCATGTCTGCCTCCCTCTGCATTTTGCAATGCCTGCACAAATTCGTTTGGTGTTCTGCTATCATTTTCATCCATTAAATATTTTATGGTCAGCTGTGCCACGTATTTTGTACCACACTCACGCATTTTTAAGATAAAATCATCCTGTAATTTTTCCTCTTCTGTCAATTCTGCCCCTTCCGACAAATCTTTTAAAAGTTCAATTTCCGCCGGATCTTCTGTCTGCCAGTCATACGAGAAAAAGATGTCTTTCAGTGCCGTCTTTCCCGTCGCTTTTATGCTTGACGCCAGCACCTGCAGAGGCGAAACCGTATTCTGCGTCAACACATGATCGCCAAGATCATAATATTCATTTAAAAGCGTGTTAAAAGCAAAACTTCCCGGTATCACGATTACCGTTTTTTCCTGCGCCGGCGATATCTCATTCAGATCAAGAAATGTCATAAGCTGTTTCCATTCTTCCGAAAATTCTGATGTGGTAAATTGTTTTGCTGCCACCAGCGAATTCGTATCGAGTGGATAAACGATCTGCATGTTTCCATTTTCTTCCAGCGTCTTACAATTACCGCCCACTAACGTCACATAAGAAGTTTCTCCTTTACGGACATCTCCATTTTCCGGAAGATTGCTCTCCACTTTTAGTCCTTTTGTGTGAATTGTAAAAGCTGCTGTCTCATTTTTGTTTACCTTCCACATGCCGTTCTCATACAGGTTTTCCGCTCCTGCCACCGGATAGTAAGCAAAAAATCCAGGCAGAAAACAAGCATTTCGATTTGCATAAAAAACCGGACTGCTTCCTTTATAATAAAATGTGAGTTTCGAAGTTTGCTGCGGTGTCTCTACCACCACCTCGTCTCCCTCCTGAGTAAACGAAAGTGTTTCTCCCTCATTCGATTCTATCTTGGAAATCTTGTATCCATGATAGAGTGTAAAATAACATTGCTTCGGTGTATTTTCCGACATAATGGATGCTGTCACTTTTGCCGAAAGTTCGTGACCAAACGTCAACTCCATATCGTACGCCTGCACTTGAAAATCACTCTGTTTTTCTTCTATTTCCGGCTGTGTTTCATAATAATTTTGGTCTTCGGATACCGCACTCTTTGGATGATCTGTCATGCGTAATACACTTCCTTCATTCACTGCACCCAGCACACAAAGGGCAGTCCAGACGATAAATAGACCATCTGCCACTCTTCTTTTTGCTTTTGTATATCTGCATACACTACGCGCAAAAAGCCAGCCACCGATCCCGATCCAAAGAAGCATCACGGCAATGCGGTAAAACTCTACCGGAACTCCATATAATGGATCTCCCAGTGCCTGAATGTCCGGTGGCAAAAGATACAGCCAGTCGCGAAGCCAGTAAATCGAAATTCCTCTGCCCCACGATAACATCGAAAAATATTTTGCATTTGCCGGCAATATAAGCATCAGCACGACAAGAATCACCAGATATCCTGCGTATCGGTTTGGAATACGTGAAATCAAATATCCCATCCCCACTGCCGCACACGAGAGTAAGAAAATATTAACCCCAAGTATCTTTAACATCTGTAAGAAACACATCTGCGGCATATGCAAAATAGAAACACCCGCCAGTACATAAATCAAAAATACAAGTGCATAGATCAGAATTAATGTTCCAAACACCGCAAACTGATTTCCTTCCACGATCCACGCTCTCTCCCGCATGGATTCCACCAAATTTACCTCCCTGCTTTTTCGCATAAATTCACAGGAGATAAATAAAAAGAACAAAAAGCCCAACACATAAAGATAATTCATATCCATCAAAAAATAGATTGCCTGTACTTCCTCTGTGGCCGCTCCTGCAAAGGCATGAAGCAGTCGAAATAGAAACACATTCTCTGCAGCCAATAAAAGAAGATACGGAATGCTGACACTCATTGTTCGTATAAATAATCGCATCGTGTTTTTGTATGTAGTCATTGTTCAATCCTCCCATCTGTAATTCGAATCACTCGTTCACAATGCTTCGCGACTGTCTCATCATGTGTGACTATAATCAATGTTTTCCCTTGTTCATGAAGTTCCATAAACAAACGAATAATCTCGTCGCCGGTTGCCCGGTCCAGCGCTCCTGTCGGTTCATCACATAAAAGTACAGAAGCATCATTTACCATCGCTCTTGCGATCGCCACTCGCTGTCTTTGCCCACCGGAAAGTTTTGTCACCGGCTGATGTCGTTTTTCAAATAATCCTACTTCCTTTAATATCTGTTCCACACGCACTTTTTTCTGATGATGGAACCGTTTTGAATATAAAAGAGGGAGGATAACATTTTTTTCTACCGTTTCACGTTCAATTAATGCAAAATCCTGCATTACAAATCCAAATATTTCATTTCGGATGTGTGCCATCTGCTTCTCAGAATACGAACTTATCTCTTCTCCCTGCAAATAATATTTTCCTTCACTCGCCTTGTCCATCGCACCAAGGATATTTAACAAAGTGGATTTTCCCGATCCGGAAGCCCCCATAATCGCAACACTCTCTCCTTCTTTAATCACAAGATCTACATTGCTTAATGCCTCAAAAGCGATACTTCCTTCCCGATATGTCTTTCCTACATTTTCCAGTCTTATCAACAATTCTTCCTCCTATTCGCTTCGAATAATCTGTATAATTTCATGTCGCAGATACCACCACACTTGGATACTTATTACAACCAATCCAATAATCAAAGCCGGAATTACAGCAATTCCTATCGCTCCCCATTCCAGTCTTTTGCCAAACACTACAATCCACGACGGCGAAAACTCGTACTTTGCCAGCATCGATAACAGTCCACCGGAAATGACTGTCCCAACACCAAAACTAATTGCATCTAATATCATAAAATCTTTTACCAGCCAGCCAAAAATCTGTATTTTTTCTGCGCCGACCATCTTACGAATCACAATTTCTTTTTTTCTTCCGCGGATCCACACAGCAATTGCCGAAAAAATATTAACAAAAACAATTACCGCAACTGCACTATAAATAGCAAGTGCCGCCTTTGTACTTGTCTGCACATTTCGATTAAAATATTCCTTTTTCCGGTCTCCTGCCGCAAAAGTGAAACCTTCTTTTTTCAGAGAGTCAGCAAACATTCTCTGCTCCTTTTCTGACGCATCCAAAAATCCATATTCCCAGTCATCTTCCCCACTTATCCCGGCAGCATACAAATTGACAAGATATTCATTGGAGCGGCTGTCATTCCGCTCTCCATCTGAATAAACCCCAATCACTTCATACATTGTCCCCTGTAATGAATAATATTTCTTTCCTCCCATTTTTTTACAAAGTGGAAGATTATCTCTGCGAAGCAGCAGTACATTTGCTCTCGTCTTCCGGTCTTCTTTTGTAAATGTTCTTCCCTCTTCTAATGGCACACCATTGCCAAGAACTACCGCAGCCCCTTTTTGAAACCGCAGTCCAGCGCAACGCACATTATCCGGAAGTTTTAATCCTATCTTTTCCACCGTATTTTTTTCTTCCAATGACGGAAAAAACAGCATATAATTTTCATCTAATTCTGCTATCGGCAGATATGTCTTTTTTTCATTTATCATGGCATTCGCACACAATATAAAAAGCACAGAAACCATAATCTCAATCGCAATCACGAAACCGGAACGATAAAAAAATTGTCTCATCACAGCCCCCTTAACCTAATGTATTTTGAAGCATTCCACGGATGGTATCTTTTCGCAAGTAAATGTATGGAATGAAACTGATTCCCACAATATAACATGCCAGACCCAAAATACTGATCCATACTGCCTTTGTATTTCCACCTGCCGGTAAAACAATCGCACACATAATAAAATACATACTCCACACAGGAATTAGAATTCTCACACATATCGACTTCCGTCTTGCCCCACACATCTGATGAATTGCAAATTCCCTTTTATGCTCCCTGATAAAACGAAAAATATTTGCTGTCAATGCCACAAAGCAAAAAACCAGTATGATAAGTACAATACTTCCCATCAATACCATCTGATCCTGCATATCCACACGGATCGCGTCCATTTGTTTTGTATAATTATTCACACTCAATTTGAGCAGTTCCTGCTTTCGCAATTGTTCTATTTCATCTTCCATAAATTGCAGATCATCTGCCAGAAAATAGGTCGAATCATAATACCCCCACAAAGAAAATATGTCTTCTTTGTCTACTCTGTTTAATTGAATAATTGCCTGATCCAGACGAATCTTTTCACGTGTCTTTCCCGGTGCCACATAAAAAGAATCTTTGTCCATAAAACCAATAATTTCATATTTTTGCGTTCCCTGATCATAAAGAACGTCATGCAAGTGGTATAATTTCTTTAAATCAGCCCCTGCCACAATCGGTATCGTTTCTGTTTTTCCACTAACAAATGCCTTTTTGTCACCTTCCCATTGAATGCCATAAATGTCAAAAAAGTTTTCTGACACTTGTATTCTTGCGAGTTCTTCTTGCTCTTTGGGCAGCCCCAATGCTCTGCGAATCTGTCCTCTCTGTTCCCGATGCATTGGAAATCCCAAAGAATCATCTGCTGTAAATGTTTTAATATTGGATGTATTTTCCTGCAGTTTTTTCTGAAATGCGTCGTAGCAATCTGCCATTTGTTTACATTTCTTTTCGTCATTTATCAATTCATCAAGTGCTGTATCCTCCGTCTGATCCCGAAACATATAAATCTCTGTCTGCTCCGTCATCTGACTTATCCTTTGCTCTATCTGCCGGTAATCTAAGAAAGCCTGCAGCAGATACACTGCAATCAATGCGACCACTGTAAGTTGTATGGTATTCCATAAAAGAGAAAACCAATTTCTTTTGATGTCTTTTATCAAAAAATATATCATTCAAACATTCCATCCTAATATTTTATATTTATTGTTTTCTTCACTCTGGTATGTATTGTTTCATTGGTAATTCCTCCGATCATTGTTTCATTCGATAATATTTCCTTCCGCTATACAAACAGATTCCTATTCCATAGACCAGCAAGCCTATAAACCTCAGCGCATACAATAAGGCAAAATAGCCTTTTATGCTTACTCCGCTGCCAAAGGCATACAAGGGTTCCACGCTTACGGCAAGTGCCGTCCAGTGTAATTCCGTATAGGAAGTAATCACACGGAAAAACTGAATCGCATATAGGATAACCGCAATCAAAACCATGATGAGTATAGCATAACAAGTTCGTATTTTCTGCAATCTTCCACACCCGGAAACCGTCGGCATGACAAAGATATCACACCCATAGCGTGTGTCTGCATTCCACAATCCTATAAGACAGAATACGATAGCAAGAATTCCTATTCCCCAGTGTACTGCTTTATCCCAGGGATTTGTCTTTCCTTCCAAAATCTCAAATGCACGATCATCCACCAACTCAGCTCCCGGATGTGCTTTTACATAATCACATTTTTTCAGAAAACGTTGAAACCCTTCTTCACGACGCAGATTTTTTTCTATTTTATTTCTTTCATATTCACTGTTTGTCGCCGTAAACTGTGCTTTCCATGTGGCAAAATTGTCTTTTTCCTTTTCTATTTGAAGTTCTTTTTCTGCTGTAAATTTTCCTTCAAATTTATGAATATAATAGTAATAATAAAAACTGTCTTCATCCTGATATTCATCGTGATACACCGGTGTTATAACAGACATTATCACGAAAAGAAAAGCAAGAAGATAAATCACTCTTTCTGTCACAAAAACCTTATAGGCTTCATGTCCCCATAAGGAACCATGACATCCCCATACATGTTTTTTATGCCGGAACACTGCCAACCCTCTTCCCTGACGAAGTGTCCTTCCATAATACCACCAGCCAAGCAGAAAAGAAGCAGCCATCACAAGTCCCACAACAAACCATCTCACGATTTCCTCATTCACGGGATTTCCGGCAATATTTAAGTTTTCAAAAGTCCCGAGACGATCCTCCATCTGCAGATAGGAAAACAGATTGATCTTCCGCAGCAATGCCAGCCATGAATTTTCCGACACAAACTGATATGCTGCCAGTTCAGCCCCTGCAAATATGCTTCCACCCAGATACAGCCACAAACTTCTTGTGACAAACTGACTAAAGCAGATTATCGCCATTACGGCAGCCAAAATCACCAAAAACTGTTGTATATAATACTGCTCCAAAAACTGTTTTACAGAAATTTCCTTTATGCAGTCTATATATTTCCATACGCTTTGTATCGAACGATTCCTATCTCCGATTCCATAGCAAATCTCAGCATATAATACTCTTGTTCCCACAAGAATCACATAACCGATAACGGTCATCTCAACCAGCGTCAATACCCGGATCAGATAATCTTTCCCCCGTCCGTGACGCGTTGCCAAAAACAATTTTTTTCTTCCATATACTTTGTCGTCGACAAACAAAATCTGCGCCGCTGTCAATACCAGCAAAAGCAGAATGCCGGACATCAAAAGGCCATCCGAAGCGACTACGACACCCGCTCCCGGTTCCCCGGATATCTGTATTTTTTCTTTGCCTTCATACTGTTCCAGTGTACTTTGCAAGTTTTTTTGATCAAACGATCCTTCCTTGGCAAAGAAAGAAAATAACTGCATGCTCTTCGCATTTTCACATATATTTTGGATATGGGCAGCATAATTTTTTTGCCGCTTCTGTTCTCTTTTTACGTAGCGTAAGCACTCTTCCTGCTGCATGGTGGTCATCTGTTCCTGCGGTAATTGTTTCCACATCTGCTGATACAAATACGCATCCGGTTCCGTACGCAGAAGTATTAATAAATGAAGTGAAAATGCCGCAAAAATTACAAAAATCATCTTTTTGGAATGCAGCAGTCGATTCCAATAGCTTCTATGCATTTCCAAATTCCTCCAGATATAGACTTTCGAGTGTATTTCCCTTTTTCCACGACACTTCCTTAAGTTTTCCTTCTTTTAGGAAAAATATATCATCCGCAATGCTTTCAATATCGGAGATAATATGCGTAGCAACGACAACAATCCGCCCCTCTGCGATCTCTTCGATCAAATTTCGCAAATGCACACGTTCTTTCGGATCCAGTCCCGCAGAAGGCTCATCAAGTAAGATCAACTGTGGATTTCCAAGCATCGCCTGCGCCACTAAAAGCCTCTGCTTCATACCACCGGAATACCTTCCGATTTTCCGCCCGGCATCCTCCCAAAGATTTACTTTTTTTAACAATGTTTCAATCTGAGGTTTTGCTTCCTTTTTGGGAATTCCTTTTAACGCAGCCATATAATACATAAAACGAATCCCGGTAAAAGACGGATACATATTCTGCTGCTGCGGCGCAAATCCAAGTTTACTCATGTACTCTTTTCCCAGACGAAAAATATCTTTTCCATCTGCACGAACGATTCCGGATGTCGCCATAAGATTTTTTGTCAAAATTCCCATGAGCGTTGATTTCCCGGCTCCATTTGGTCCCAGCAATCCATTGACCCCGGGGTTCATCGTCACACAGACATCTTCCAGCGCCAGTTTGTCTTTGTATCTTTTCGAAATGTGTTCCAATTCCAGCTGCATAGCATCCTCCTATCTACACCTATTTTAATGCTTTGTTCGCTTCCTGCAAGGCCTTATCCAGCCCCGCTTTTTCCATTTTTTCCCGCATTTGCTTTAATGTCTTATCGACATTTTTATATTTGCCACACCACAAACCGCTATATTTTTGCAATATTTCTTGCATCTTTATTTCTGTACGCGCATCCAATTTTTCATTAACAACTTCTGCCGGCACCACATCTGCCTTTTCCGTCATTTTACGAAAAGTCTTTTCTTTGTCTTTTGGCTCTGCATACATCGGATATGTAATCCACATATTATACGGAAGGCTTCCTCGGATTCCTTCGGTGTTTTTACTCATCACACGCCCTTCCTTAAGCTGATAATCGTCTCCTTCTTTCCCATAGCAAATTGCATTTGCCACCTCTTTATCGGTACACACCATTGTCAAAAACCGGTAAGCGGCTTTTTTCTTTTTTGACCAGGAAGCCACTCCCCAGCACATGTTCCTCATAGTTACAAGATAGGGTTTTCCGATCCTATATGTCTTTCTTTCATAAAGATCTGTCTTCTCCGACCTAAAATTCTGACATATTCCCTCCGAACCTTCTACACTAATATCCGAAGTAAAATGTACCGCTATGTCATCTAACGATTCTACATCTTCATAGGCTTTATAATTTTCCGGATTTTTCGCAATTAATTTTAATATTTTCACTATCTGTGGATGGTCCATCAGATACGAAACGTGGTACTTTTCTCCGTTTTTTTCTGCACAAAAAGCAATACTGTCCGCCGGCAGAAGTCCTACCGCTCCCATTATCACGGATGATATCATCTGTTTTTTATCCGTATCCTTTACCTTTATTTGTTTCAAAACAGACAACAAATTACCGCTTGTCACTTTTTTCGGAAGAGTAGACTCATCTACTGCCTCCGTATCCACATACATATAATTTACATACGGTTCACTTTCCAATGTTATTCCATAATAACTTCCCTTCTCCTCTGTCATTTGCCAGATTTTTTCCGGAAATGCCGCCTTTAATTTTTTGCCTTCTTTTGATTTCAGATACGACTTCATATTGTCCAGCAGCTTGTCTTTTATCGCAAGATCATACGATGGTTCCTCCTCCGTTCTTCCTGCTCCGGTAAATAAATTATCTCCCCTTTTTTCTTTCTTAAGGTCTTTTAATGTTTCCATATAATCGGACGGTGCCAAATCCGATTTGCATATCCATTCAACGGCATACCCAAAACCTTTTTTCTTGAGAACTTCATTTATATAATCCGCACGTTCCTGTGACATTTCTCCCTGCATGACAATCTGAAGTTTTGGGGTAGTATCGGCAGTTTTAGAAACATCACTTTGTGATGTATCTGTCTCTTGGCTTGAAACCGTATCAACTATAGTATCATTCACCTTTTCTTGTTTGCACGACACCAGAAATATTAAAACAAACATCATTAACACTGCAACAATATATTTTTTCATCATAAATATCCTTTCAATTATCATCAAAAAATAGAGATACAAAAAATTATTATTTGATTTTTCCTCCCTATATACGCTTATATTCGTGAAATATTTTCATGAGTGTTCTTTCCTTCCTCCGCCTCAAACGATGAATTAAGAAAAGAACGCTTTTTCAATTTTTTCTCTGAAAATCATTTTAGAATTCATTCTTTCAACTACCTTGTATTTTCATTGTAAAACTTTGCTTACTTTTTATTTACAGATTCATTATACTTCTTTTATTGGTTTTTGTCAATAACTATTTAGACAAATAAGGTATTGACTTTTTATAGTCCATGTCCTATTATATATTCAGTTACTTTGTAACTATTCAGGATCTATGTATGGAAATCAATGAATCGTCGTGCTTGCACGTAAGAAGCTTTGGTTTCCATACATTTAGATCCTAATAGGGCTCCCCCCTCCACATATGAGCATTTTTAGCCTTGTCAAAGGCGGGAAAGAACACAAAGTGTTCGAAATGCGAATGTGGGAGAAGGGGTGTCCTGAATAGTTACGTTACTTTTTAATTATTAGAAAGCAGAAAGGCGGCCTGCTATAAATTGAGCAATCAGGATACTTTTAAAAAAGGGTCTGTGGAGTTACTCGTTCTTGCCTTGCTGCAGGAAAGTAATCTGTATGGATATCAGATTTCGCAGCTTGTTAAAGAACGTTCGGGAAACATCTTAACCATTCCAGAAGGATCTATGTATCCCACACTATACCGTTTAGAAGACAAAGGGTATATTTCCGGCGAAAAGCGCAAAATCGGAAAACGTCTTACGCGCGTTTACTATCACTTGGAACCAGCAGGAAAAGATTATCTAAAAGAGTTATTGGATAGTTTTTACACTGTTAATATGGCAATCGAGCGTATACTCAACTATAATAAACAGGAAGGAGATTCCAATGAATGATTCAAAACGCTACTTAAAAAAAATCCGTGCAATCCTTCCCGTGTGGGGAAGTTATGAAAAACGGTTTTATAAGGATATCCGGTCAAATGTCACGGAATTTTGTATGGCACATCCGGATTATACTTATTCTGATCTCGAGCATGAGTTCACTTCACCGGAAGAAATCGTCAGTCATTACCTTACCAGTATTGATCCTGACTATCTTTCCCGCAAACTTTCTTTTGCCAAGTACGTGAAAGCCGGCTGTGTACTTATAATTTCTGCAGTTTTAATCAGTTTCATTTCATGGAATATATATTTATACAATGCACAACGCGAATTTGAAGAAACTATGCCAGCCAGCGAAGAAACTACCATTACCATAATAGAATAAAAACTCACATAATAGAAACTTAATTATCATACAAACGGAGGGGAATTTCAATGAAAGATTCCAAGCGATATTTACGAAAGGTGCGTGCACTTCTTCCTGTTTGGGGAAGTTATGAGAAACGGTTTTATAAGGATATCCGGTCAAATGTCACCGAATTTTGTATGGCACATCCGGATTATACTTATTCTGATTTCGAAGACGAATTTGGTTCTCCGGAAGAAATTGTAATACAATATCTTACAAATATTGACCCTAACTATCTTTCCAAGAAACTTTCTATTTCCAAGTATGTGAAAGTAACTTGTACCGTTTTGATATCCGTAATTTTAATTGCTTTTTTAATTTGGAATATTGTTTTGTACAACGCGCGTCAAGAGTTTATCAACGCTTTACCAGCTAACGAGGACACTACTATTACCATAATAGAATAAAAAACTCACATAATAGAAACTTAATTATCATACAAATGGAGGGGATTTCAATGAAGGATTCCAAGCGCTATTTACGAAAAATCCGTACACTTCTTCCTGTTTGGGGAAGTTATGAAAAACGTTTTTATAAAGATATCCGGTCAAACGTTACAGAATTCTGCAATGTTCATCCGGATTATACCTATTCGGATCTAGAGCATGAATTTAATTCACCGGAAGAAATTGTTAGTCAATATCTTATGAGTATCGACACTGACTATCTTTCCAGAAAACTTTCTTTCAAGAAATATGTGAAAGCAGCCTGTGTATTGCTAATATCCGCAGTGTTAATCGCTGTTATATCCTGGAATTTATTTTTGTATAATGCACGCCGTGAATTCAAAGAAAGAATGTCAACTTTTGATGGTATAACGATTGAAGAGATTGAATAAAAGGACTGCCACAGTCCTTTTTCATATCCTATATTCTCATCTCTTCCCTTGTATAATTCGGCGTCTGCCAGTCTCTGACATATTCATCCTCTAACAGCGCATCCACCTTTTCAATGGCGTCATCAAGTGCCGGAGAAAACTTATGTGCATAATATTTTCTCGCTTTTTCAACATATTTTTTTGCAAATTTTTTCGCCTTTTCACTTCGTACTTGTCCCACAGTTCCGGAAAAGGCAGAATCATATAAGTTACTGATCTTGTCCGCATTTTTCACAACAGCTGCCATCGGATCCGACAGAACATTTTTTACATATTCTTCCTCATCTGCCCCTTTTGCACGAGTGAGAAGCTTGACCGCATGCACTACATCTTCACCAAATATACGAAGGTCTTCTTCTGTCGCATCCGTATCTTCCAAAGTATCATGCAACAGTGCAATAATCTGGTGTTTTTTTCCATAGCCGGCTTTGCGGACCAGCTCTGCCACCGCGATCGGATGCACGATATAAGGCGTGTCTCCATCTTTACGTGTCTGGCCGGCGTGCTTCTCATTGGCAAATGCCAACGCTTTTACATACAATTCATTGTCCATTTATTCGTCTCCTCTACACCATTCCCGGTATTCCTCTAAACGTTTGATGAATTTATTAACCCCATTGTCCCATCTGTGACTATATTTGTCAATCCATTTGTGGCCAAAAGTATCGTTACGAATAAAAAATTTTTTTCTGAATATACTTGAAATCAAGTCTTACATATGCTATAGTGTATGTAAGCAAAAGGATAAAAGTGCCCAAATGGTCACACTACAAAACCCCAGAGAGCTGCATACTCTCTGGGGTTTCTTGTCATTTACAGCTGACCAAACTGAGGCTAGTTACCAACTATTCTTCACCGTCTAACCATTTGCAAATATAATAAGCAACTACACTCGCCACGACGGAGAATATAAAGGATAAAAGTATTCCCAAATGATTCACCCCCTTCCCGTTTCCAGTATCGGGGTGGTAACAACTTCATCATACCACTTTTTCTTATTTTCCGCCACATAAATGTGTGAATTTATTTATTTTTATTTATTTTCTAACACAATATACTATTTTATTGACTTTTCTTTAATAAAATAGTATACTACAGGTAAGAAACTCAGAAAGAAGGTACTGCTATGGCTCAGGCAACTTTTAGTATTCGCATGGACGAAAACCTTAAACATGAATTCGATTTACTTTGTGCTGATTTTGGCATGAATGCTACTACTGCTTTTAATGTTTTTGCCCGTGCCGTCGTCCGAGAAAGAAGAATTCCTTTTGATATTCAGGCTTCTTCTCACATAATAGAATCTGATCATGGACGAAGTGCTTTTATGGATTTCCACCAAGAAAACAATCAAAATAATATGCAGAATACGTCCACAGATCTAAACAATTAGAAATGAAATAACATGTTTTGCAAAAAGCCGCAGTTCGAACCGGTCTCATTCCAAACCTGTCCGCGCTGCGGCTAAAATCATTTTCGAACTTCTATCTACAGCAATTCCTTCAACAGTTTATTTACCATTCCCGGATCTGCTTTTCCTTTCATCGCCTTCATCGTCTGTCCGACTAAGAATCCGATGGCTTTTGTCTTTCCTGCCTGATAATCGGCTACCGACTGCGGATTGTCTGCGATCACCTGCTCAACTACAGAGCGGAGAGCGCCCTCGTCGTTGACGGTCTTTAAGCCGTTTTCTTCGACATATTGATTCACGTCAATGTCCTCGGAGAACATTTTCTCAAAGACTTCTTTTGCCACGGTCGAGTTAATCGCATTTTCATCTGTCAGTTGAATCAATGCTGCCAGATTTTCCGGGGTAAATGTAATGTCTTCCGGCTCCATTTCCTTCTCTTTTAAGAGACGCATGGTCTCCACCATGAGCCAGTTTGATACCTTTTTCGGATTGTGGCAGATTGCCGTCGTCTCCTCAAAGATATCGGCGAGTTTTTTGGAACCGGTAATAATACCGATGTCGTACTCCGGAATATCAAATTCTTTTTTGTAACGTTCGGCTTTCGCATCCTGAAGTTCCGGCTGGCGTTCTTTCACGGCTTCGATCCACTCGTCGCTGATTCGGATCGGCACAAGGTCGGGATCCGGAAAATATCGGTAATCCTGTGCATCCTCTTTGGAACGCATCGCATACGAATATTCCTTGTTATCATCCCAACGGCGTGTCTCCTGGATGACTTTTTTGCCCTCCTCGATAAGTTCGATCTGACGTGCGCGTTCGCCCTCAATTGCACGGGAAATCGCTTTAAACGAGTTCAGGTTTTTCATCTCGGTACGTGTACCAAATTCACCGGCGCCGACTTCGCGAACCGAAAGGTTGACGTCGGCACGCATCGAACCTTCATTTAATTTACAATCCGAAGCGCCGAGATATTGGATCGTCATGCGCAGTTTTTCAAGATACGCGATAACTTCTTCCGCACTCCGCATATCCGGCTCCGATACGATCTCAATCAACGGCACACCGGAACGGTTGTAGTCCACGAGAGAGCAGTCTTCCCAGTCATCATGCACCAATTTTCCGGCATCTTCTTCCATATGAATCTCATGGATACGCACCTGTTTTTTCCCTGCCGGCGTCTCGATATCGACGTGTCCATTGCGGCAGATCGGCAGATAAAGCTGTGAAATCTGGTAGTTCTGCGGGTTATCCGGATAAAAATAGTTTTTACGGTCAAATTTGCAATACTGCGTGATCGAACAATTTGTCGCAAGTCCGACCGCCATCGCATATTCCACCACTTGTTTGTTCAGCACTGGGAGAGAACCCGGCATACCGGTACAAACCGGGCAGGTATGTGTATTCGGAGCGCCACCAAATGCGGTGCTGCATCCGCAAAAAATCTTCGTCTTTGTCGCAAGTTCCACATGGACTTCAAGACCAATGACGGTTTCGTATTGTTTTGCCATCTTACATTCCTCCTTGTGCTTCTATGTCACCACGCGCCTGCTCATAACTGTAAGCCGCGCGGATAATTGTCTTTTCTTTGAAACAATCTCCAATCATCTGTACGCCGATCGGAAGCCCTTTGTCGTCCTTTCCGCAAGGAAGGCAGATTCCCGGAAGGCCGGCAAGATTGACAGAAATTGTATATATATCACCAAGATACATTTTGATCGGATCACTGAGACTCTTTCCAATCTCCGGTGCTGTCGTCGGAGCTGCCGGTGCAAGGATCACATCGTATTTGGCAAAGGCATCATCAAATGCCTTTTTGATCAATGCTTTCGTACGCAGCGCTTTCAAATAATACGCATCGTAATATCCACTGCTGAGAACAAAGGAACCAAGCATGATTCGACGTTTTACTTCCGGACCAAATCCTTCGGAACGCGTCTTTTTATACATATTATGAAGCCCTTCGTACTCTTTCGTACGATATCCGTATTTGACACCGTCAAAACGTGACAAGTTCGAACTTGCTTCCGCTGACGCAATGACATAATACGCCGGAATCGCATATTCTACAAGGCTCAGATCAAATTCTTCCACAACCGCACCTTTTTCTTTCAGCACATCCGCAGTCTTCAATACGGCTGCTTTGACCTGTGGATCAAGTCCTTCGCCAAAATAGTCTCTCGGAATACCGATCTTCATGCCTTTGACATCATCGACAAGTGCCGATGTGAAATCAAGGTCGTCGCGTCGGATCGAGGTGCTGTCTTTCTTATCATAGGAGGAAATAGCTTCCAAAATGGCTGCACAGTCCGTCACATCTTTTGCTACCGGTCCGATCTGGTCAAGGGAAGATCCATACGCGATCAAACCATAACGAGAAACCGTTCCGTACGTCGGTTTCAAGCCGGTCACGCCGCAAAAAGAACTTGGCTGGCGGATCGATCCACCGGTATCGGAACCAAGTGCATACGAACATTCTCCTGCGGCTACCGCTACACAGGAACCGCCCGAAGAACCGCCCGGTACGTGGTTTGTATTGTGTGGGTTTCTCGTAATTCCGTATGCGGATGTCTCCGTCGTACTTCCCATCGCAAATTCATCCATATTGGTCTTTCCGATGATAACAGCCCCCGCCTTTTCGAGGTTAGCTACCGCCTCTGCAGTATAAGTCGGCTTGAAATCAGCAAGAATTTTCGAACTGCAGGTTGTCAGTACGCCTTTGGTACACATGTTGTCTTTGATGGCAACCGGAACTCCGGCAAGCGGTCCTGTCAATTCGCCGGCATCGATCTGCTTCTGCACTTCTTCCGCGCGGGCAAAAATGTCATTTTCTTCCAATACTGTCACATAACTGTTTAAGGTTTCTTCTGATTTCTTTATCTGGTCTAAGGCAGCCTGCGCTGCTTCTTTTACCGTCACTTCTCCGGCTTTGATCTTCTTTCCAAGAGCGACGGCAGTATATTTCATCAAATCCATAATTGCCCTCCTTATGCGAATGTCTTAGGCACCATGTAAGTACCGTCTTTTTTCTGCGGCGCATTCGCAAGCATTTCATCCCGGTCATCACCGTTGGTCACTACATCTTCTCGGAACACATTGTCCACCGGAAATACGTGGGACATTGGCTCCACGCCCGTCGTGTCCAATTCATTCAACTTATCAATATAGTCGAGCATACTACCCATATCTTTTTTTGCCTGTTCTTTCTCTTCCTCCGAAAGTTCCAATTTGGCAAGGATACCTACATACTCGATCGTTTCATCCGAAATAATATTTGCCATAATTTTCCTCCATTCTTCCTTACGGTTCCAGTCGGTTCAGATCACGTGGGAACAATGTTGTCTCGCGCACGTTGTCCTCGCCCAAAAGTTTCATCGTGATACGCTCCAGTCCGATTCCCAGACCTCCGTGTGGCGGCATACCGTGGCGGAATACCTGAAGATAATGTTCCATTCCCTCTTCGGTCATTCCTCTCGCCGCAATCTTTTCTTCGAGCATATCCAGATCGTGAATACGCTGTCCGCCGGTCGTCACTTCCAATCCGTCAAAGAGCAGGTCAAAGCTCAATGTAAATTTCGGATCTTCCGGATCATCCATCGCATAAAATGGACGTTTCTTCGAAGGATAATGGGTGACAAATACGAAGTCTGCCCCATATTCTTCTTTGAAATATTTTCCTATTAACATCTCTTCTTCCGGCTCCAGATCGTAAGGATTGCGAATCTTGCGATTGTATTTCTCCGACACGAGACGCTTTGCTTCATCAAAATGAACCTGTGGGATCTCGTCTGTCTTTGGAAGTGTGACGCCGAGCATTTTCAGCTCTTTTGCGTATTCTTTTTCCAAAAGTTTCATTGTATATTGTAAAAATCCAGTTTCCATCTCCATGATATCCTGGAAACTGTCGATATAACCCATCTCAAAATCGAGCGATGTGTATTCGTTCAAATGCCGTTTGGTATTGTGTTTTTCTGCACGAAATACCGGCGCCGCCTCAAATACACGGTCAAACACACCGACCATCATCTGTTTATAAAACTGTGGACTCTGCTCAAGTACGGCAGGTCTGTGGAAATATTCCAATTTGAAAATATTAGCTCCGCCCTCGGCACCTTTTGCACCAATCTTCGGGGTATGAATTTCTGTAAATCCTTGTGAAAATAAGTAATCGCGGAATCCTCTAACGATTCCTTCCTGAATCTTGAATTTTGCCCGCTCTCTGACATTTCGAAGTGAAATCGGACGAAGATTTAATTTTGTCTCGAGTGATGTGTTTAATTTCCATTTGCTGATTGGAATCGGCATCGGCTCTTTCGGTTCGGACAAAATAGTAACTTCTGTCAACCGAATCTCAAATCCGTTCGGCGCACGATCCTCCAATGCAACGACTCCGCTGACTTCGACGGTCGCTGCCTCTTTCAGGTCTTTCAGCTCCTTCTCCTTGACCGCACCGGTCTCAAAGACGGTCTGCACCAGCCCTTCCCGTTTTCTCAACACGACGAAAGCAACATCTCCCATATCACGTATGGTGTGAATTGCTCCGTTCATCCGAATCTCTTTTCCTGCCAGACTGTCTAACTGCGCCAGGACATCCGAGATCTCCATTACTTGTTTTTCTGTGCTTCCTGTTACAAATTTCATGAGTACCTCCTTCTGTAGATGCCAGAGTTCCAAAGTCACATATCGATCCTGCCTGCAGGAGGAGATATGTGAAGTTGACTTTTTTGGTGGCTCTACGAAACAAATTTTTGTTCTGCTCCGGCTCTGAAACTTGTTTTTACGTATATTTTACATACAAAAAACCCGCCTCAGCAAAGCCTGAAGCTTCGCCGGGACGGGTATCAATATTCTTATCTCTTACCCGCGGTACCACCCGCGTTGAAAATTCATGGAATTTTCCTCTTTTCTGACAGATAACGGTGCGACCCGTGCAAGCCTACTCTAGTTCAGCCTACCTGCTCCGGAATGTTCTCCTGCTTACCGCTTCCGTGAGTGCGCTCTCAGTCGGTGACGCCTCTTCCTGTCGTAAGGTCACTGCATAAGCAATCGTTTCCTTCTTTGCCTTTGTCTGTCATTCTAGCACACTTTTTTTTCGTTGGCAAGAAAAAAATTTATTTTTTTGTAACTATTCAGGATCTAATGTATGAGAATCAACGAATCGTCGTGCTTGCACGTAAGAGACTTTGATTTTCATACATTAGGATCCTAATAGGGCTCCCCTCTCCACATATGAGCATTTTTAGCCTTGTCAAAGGCGGGAAAGAACACGAAGTGTTCGAAATGCGAATGAGAGAGAGGGGGCCTGAATAGTTACTACATTTTTTCTTTTTCCGCCAATAATTTCTCATGCATAATATCGCCGTAACCACTATACATATCCAAATATTCATACGTACTGATCAAGCACTCCGCTTTCTCCAGACGATTCTTCCACAAATGATCAATGAATGCTCCCATTTTATCCACATCTTCCTGCGTCACCGCATCCGGATCATAGATTATGCTGTCTTCGTCCGTCACATGTTCTTTTCCATCTTTTGTCAGATAAAATTGCTGCCATTCATACCCGGCTTTGCCTTTTCCGGAAAATGTCGCCGGACGCAGACGCAGCATCGTCGATTCTTTCTTTTTTCCCTCGACTATATAATACTGCTCCCATTTGGTCTGATCCCATACACTTGGCGACGCACTCCAAATCCTTTGTTCCTTCTTATCATTGACACAATTGAACCAAATAACCGGTTTATTTTCTTTTTTATAAATCGCACTGGTATCACATACAAAGACCGTTTGCTCCGTCTTTTTCAGGTCACGGACAATACCTCTGCCAGCCTGATTTTCAAAATTAACACCGCCATCTACCAGCCGCACACGAAATACCGAATCGGATCCATACGAATCGGTTTCTATTTTCTTTCTATTTTTACTCGTATTATTCCAGAATATTACACTGTCCGCAACCTCAAAATTCCAGAAGAACTGCTTCGCAAATTCGGTGTCATAATTCTTGTAATCCTTGTCCATTTTTTGTGCAATCTCGTTCGAAGTCCACTTTCCATCATTCCATTCGAACCCGGTCAAACTATGGTGTGTATCCACATACACTTTTCCCTCATTCACATGAATCCACTCGCCACTACTCGAACACGAAATAGAATCTATTTTCTTCACTTCATCGCCCTGCAAAACATATACATCCGCTCCCGTCTTAATCTTCATCGGTTCACTGGTTTCGGTAACGTCCGTTCGTATCTTGCTGGAAAGTCCGTCTAACACATCGCTTGCGTATTGTTTTTTCGACACAAGGAGCACCGGCTCTCTCTTTTCACCGACCGTCACTACAGAAAATAATTTGTATTTCTTTTGATTTTCTTTCAAAAAATCTGTAAATTTTTCATTCCATTTTGTATCATCTTTTATCGTATCTTTTTCCTGCTCCGCCGCTTTCGAATTGGCGTTTTTTGTCGTTTGCAATTTTTCTATTTTATCCGATGTGGCCGATGAATTTTGTGCATCTTTTTGTGTCACATTTCCACATCCACTAAAGGTAAATACTACACTCGTCACCATAATAACAGCCAATACCACTTTTGCTTTTCTTTTGTATTTATTTTCTTCCACAATTTTTCGCATTCTATTTTTCAATTCCTTTTTTGTCCCCACTACCGCAGTCGTCGGATAAAAAACAGACAACTTCCGGTCTCGGGATGCGACGCAGATCAACGTCTTCCCATAAGCTATTTTCTGCGTCAGATTCGAGTTTGCTAGCACTTTTTCGTCACAGGAAATTTCCGCATCTTTTTTTGATAAATAAGCCGCCGCCCACACGAGCGGATGGAACCAATACACCGCCGTCAACAGGATTCGCAGCAATGACCAGATATGATCTCCCTGCCGGTAATGACACTCTTCATGGCAAATGATCCATTTCACCTGTTCTTCCGTAAGCTGATCCAGTCTCTGCGCCGGAAGGTAAATTGCTGTTTTAAACACTCCGTACAAGCATGGCACCTGCACATTTTCCGTTACATATACCGGCAGTTTTCCCTCTCGAAATTTATCAAAAGATTTTCTATTCTTTTTCAGTTTATGTACATAAAAAATATTTGCTACCAAAACCACTAAAAGAATACTACATGTACCAGCAAGCCAAATTTTATCTTTATACGCCTTCCACGCTTCCTGCATTTTTTCTTGCGCAGAAATCTGCGCCGGAGTCTCCTTTTCTTCCGGTACTGTCATCTTGCTATTTGTAGTTGTATTTTTATGCAGAACAAGCGTATTTAACGAGCCTTCCTGCATTTTGTCATTTTCTATTTCCTTTGTATTTTCTGTATGATTTTGAACCTGATTCATCATTCCCGACACACCAAAAGAAAAGGTTCCAATATTTACCGGTACAAGCAGACGCAATGCCACAAAAAACCACATGGCATATATCAAGCAATGTCTGACTGTCCCTCGAAAAATAACACGAAACAGCATAACCAGCAAAATCATAACCGTCGATGAAATCATTATTTCCCGCATACGATCACCCCTTCTTTTCTGCATTCTCACGTGCATTTTTTAATATTTCTTCTAATTCATCCATATCTTTCTCGCTCAAATCCCCCTGCTTCACAAGTGTGCTCATCATCGCTCCAATACTACCATCATAGATACGCCCCAAAAAACTTTTTGTCTCCGGCATAATCACCTCATCCTTCTGAACGATAGGATAAAAATACTTCGTTTTCCCCTTCATCTCATACCCAATCACTCCTTTTTCTGTCATTCGCCGCAGCATTGTCGCACAGGTACTCTTGCTCCATTTTGTCTTTTTTTCCATCTGTGCCACAATTTCCATCAAACTGCTGGCACCATTTTCCCATAACACCTGCATGATGTACCATTCCTTACTTGTGATCATTTTCATCCTCCTTTTCGGTTTACTTTGTAAACCCATCATAACGCTGTTGGTTTACGTTGTCAACCATTAATTTAAAAAATTCACCAGGGAAACATTTCCCTGGTGTTTCTAACTCCTTAATCACATAATTTGATTCCGTACTCTTCCATCAACTTCTCCTGAAGTTCAGGATCCTGTGTTGATTGAAAAAGTTCTGCCGCGCGATTGTCCTTGATTAGCGCTGCATACAAATGATTGACACGTTGACTTGTATTTTTCTATCTCACTTTCATCCAGATTGCTCAAGGATATTAGATGAATCTTATGATTTAAGAGAAATGTCTACCATCCCTTTCTTCTCTTGCTTTCAAAAAATATGTGGGTAAAAAGTTTCGATAAGCAAGAAAAATAGAATAATGGATATTAGACTCTCAAATTATCTACTTTTTTCATCCTATTTAATTTTCCAACAATCCAAGAGAAGACGACGTCGAAATATCATTTCCTTTCCACGCCAAATAATTTGTCAGTTCCGTAATCTTCCCATTTTTAACCACTGCTTCATAGCGGTATTTCCCATGTTTTTTAAAATAGAAAATATATTTTTTTGCATTTACTTTCTTAATCTTATAGACTTTATCATCATTTGATTTCTTGCCATCACAATACCACACAAAATGATCATTTTTCCATTTCGCATAGCGGACTTTATACAATCCCTGCTGACCATAATAGTCATATTTTCCTTTCATCAAACGTGAAACTTCCTTTAATGTTTTAGCCGGCACTTTTGCCTCTGCCTGATTTTTACTCAACTGCATTCCAAAAATAAGTGCGACTGCAAGCAGAAATAAAAAACTTAATTTTTGTATTTTCTTCATTTTGATGTCCTCCTTTTTATTGTTATAAACATTGCCTGCAAGGTAATATATAAACCTTGTTTCAATTTTTGAGAATCAGCCGCCAAACAGATCCGCAAAATCTATTTGGCGACCTTTCCTCATTTATGGCCAGTATGGTTCTTGAATTTTAGTAACTTTACCATTTTTGATAATGATAACAACATAAAAACCTTTTCCATTCCATTTACGGCTTGCATTAATCTTCTGTTGTATCTTTTTCTTACTTATGCGATACGGATTAGCTTCGGGAGAGTAATCCTCGCCCTCCGGCATGACGTAAAATGATGCTTTTTTTGATAGTTTGATCTTCTTAAGTTTTCCAACTACCACAGGCTCTTCTCTTGCTGTATTACATTTATAATAATAGACCGTATTTCCTTTTATTGCATTAATACAAACCACTTCATATTTTGGTTTTGCAAATACTGCACTAGAATTATTAAACATAAACAATCCACCTGCAACAAAGCAAAGCATTAAAATTTTACATAGCATTTTCTTCATTTTGATGTTCCTCCGATCTGACACAATTATTTCTTAATTCTATCCAAGTAATTTCTCAAATCCTTGTGAAATTTATCTGCACTTGCATAAGAACAACCTTTCATCGGCACAATAAAACTATCACCTTCGTAAGAAATTTTGATATTGTGACTGGCTCTGCTGAAAAGCCTGACCACATACCCCACAAAGCTTCGCATTGTCTGGTAACAATGTACCACATTTTGGACATTTCATACTATGTACCTCCTATCGTTTTACTGTAATTTTCTTTATTTTGCTCCATTTTCCAAAAACTTTCTCTCCGTCATCCCACTTATAGGCACGAACTCGAACATAATACTTTTTGTTTTTATCCAGTTTCCGAATTGTACCACTTGTCCGCTTTGCCTGTGAAACAGTACTGTTTTTGAATTTTCTATTTGTAGAATATTCTATCTGATATCCATCAACATCTACGTCCTTATTCCAGCGAAGCAAAAGTTTTCTTCCCTTGAGATTCTTAACGTATTTTAAAGAAATTTTCCCAACTTTAATTTCATCTGTAAATTCGTCTTCGTCCTCTCCAGCTATAAAAGAATGCAATTTTGATAACGCAGATTTTGCGGTGTCTTTCCAGTCCTTTTTATCTGGCAATGGAGAATTTACTGGTGTTGGTGCCACCGTTGGTGTAACTATTGGTGTTGGTTCCGGGGTGACTGTTGGTGTCGCTTTTGGTGTTGATTCCGGAGTGATTGTTGGTGTCGCTTTTGGTGTTGATTCCGGAGTGACTGTTGGTGTCGCTTTTGGTGTTGATTCCGGGGTGACTGTTGGTGTCGCTGTCGCCGTTGGTTTTGGCGTTGTCGTTGGAACAACTTTCTTATCTACTGTAAGGGTTTTATTTAAGGTTCCGCTTAATGTGCCGGAGATTTCTACCTTAATCTTATATTGTCCCGTTTTTAGCGGTGTAAATTCTGTCCAAGTACGATCTTCATTTTTGAATAATTTTGATTTCACTTCGTTATTATTTGGATCATATACTTTTACTGTCACGACATAGCCATCACCCTGCGTCCATTTGCTCGTAACATCATTCAGATCCTTCTCACTTATTTTATCGCGGATCAGATAACTTACTTTCACATTTTCACCGACAGTAACCGAATCGACTTCTTTTCCTTCATTGTTATTCCAAAACCAGATTTTGGCTTGTGGTATTGATGCTGTTCGCGCATTGAAAGATACGGAACAAGTGATGTCTACATCGCCGCTGATTGTAACCGTTCCTGTATAAGTGTCTTCATCTTCACAAACAAACGAAATCCAATTGTTGTCACTATTCGGATAAGTATATTCAAATACAGTTCCTTTCGAATTACGAACGGTTTCTTTCGCATTATAGCTAATATTACTTGTTTCACTTGCCCGTTTTCCAGTTGATTCATCAATCAATTCATAACAAATATAATATCGATTTCCAACCTCAAAATCTGATGGCACTTCTCCCATTTTGGCATCCGATACCCACACATGAAGATTATAACTTTTTGAACTAACTCTTGTTAGATACTGCATACTGCAATATCCACTATGTCCATTCCATTCTACATGAGCCCAGCTGCCATTTGCGCGGCTCACATGTACAGTCGAGCCTTTGGGAATCGAAGTCACGACACTGTAACCAGTTCCATGACCACTGCGCATCGTCAATGGCAGACTGTTTGTAGAAACATAATAGTCGCCGGCATAATCAGTTGAACAATTACATGTCTGACTTGAAATATATCTCAATACCCCATTCCATGGATGATTGTAATATCCGGATACAGAAATCTCATTTCCTGTTTGATCTCCGGTCTCCGGGTGGCCCTTTGCCGAATGTGCTCCAACATTTTGGTTATTTCCAAGGTAAATTTCCGTATGCTGTGCATCATTTAAGAGAATATCGCCACGCTGCAGATTTGACGTTCCTCCAATTTGACTCCAGGGAATCCATTGAAATCCATGTTGTGTAAACTGTGACCGCATATTTCCTGTGTATGTTGCACTTCCCACATTTACACCCGCATTGCGAAATGCGGAAATCACAAAAGAAGAACAATCATAATCCGGTCCCCAACGTGATGTCATACTATAACCATGAGAATTATCATTTGCTATTGAAATAGCCCAAGAAATAGCCTGTTCAACTACTGGTGATGCGGCTTCTACTGTCTTCGCATTTTGAGGTATACACAGACCAGAAAAAACAACTGCAATTGCCAACATCACACAAAACATTCTTTGTGTTAAATTACATTTAAAATTTTTCATAAAAAACACTTCCTTTCCTGTTTGTGATTCTATATTATCAAAAAAGGAAGTGTTGTTACGTTATATGTAAAAAATGACTGTTATTTTGCTATTTTTGTCTAATCATAACCATTACCAACAATATAATAATTGTCTTTCGATAACAATTTCAACTTATTCTTCACAAACCGGTATCCGGCATAAGAAGTCTTTGTAACTGTATTCGCTTTACTTCTAGCATACTTTTTATAATGTTTCATAACGTTTGCCGGCCATTTTTCTCCGAAATGATTGCTTAATTGTTGTCGATCTTCAATAAAAAATAAATCTTGTTTCATTTTCGAGCTTTTTGCTTTATAAATTTGTAAATAACCTTTTGTTTTGTAGGTCATAATTTTCTTTAACACGCCACTTTTCGTCCATTCATATACAACTGCTCCGCCTCCCGACAGATTATTATCGCCATAATATAACACTGCTATTATTTTGTCATTTAGCCGGAACGTAGAGAAACAAGAAAATAGCCAATCTGAGTTCTTAACTTTGTTCTTTTCAGCTATTTTTCCATTAATCTTAATATTGAAAATAACCTGGTTTCCTTTTTTTAACTCATTCAAACTAAACTCAACTTTTTCCTTTTTTCCATCTAAGTTAAAATCCGCTAATTTAGTAACCCGTTTAACCTTTGTATCCTCCGTTATCCAAATGCAGCTAATTGAATTTGAATTACATTCTTTTTCCTCTTCATCTACTCGTTCATATGGTACATTTTTATAAAATGACGCATTAAATTGGTTATCATAATAATTTTTTGCATTTACCTCAACGCTTCTTATTGGAAATACAGCTATTAGGCAAACTAACATTACTGCATAAATATATTTATTGTTCATAATTTGTCACCTCGCACATCTGTTTTAATATTTCTAAATAGAATTTATTTCACTCCAAGTATCAATTGTTTTTTTCGTAGTCGTTGTCTTTTTTACAGTTGTCTTTTTCTTTTTAATAACCGTATTAACGCCTTTCATCTGGCGATTACTTTTTGTATTTGCCGCAAAAACAATTTCATTTTCTAAGGAATTCTGCACATTATTAAATTCTCTTTCCGAACATTTCTTTCCATTTTTTGTAATTTTATTTGTTTTTCTATTTTTACGGTCGGTAATTTCTCGTTTCTCAAACTCATTTACCAATTTAATTTTTCCCTTGCTTAATTTGTACTCATAATATATATATGGCATTACCAAGGTTCCATTCTCACCATCAAATCCCGGACCGCCTCTGTAGAAAGCATACGTTCCACGAGATGGCATCTCATACAACGTACCAAAGAGAGGATAAAAATCAGATTTTGGTGTTTTTATCTTTACTGCCTTCCCATTTTTATACATAAAATAATCTTTCTTGGAAAGGAAGTCATCTGTTGAACTTATAATCAATTCAGAAACACCGTCTCCATTCAAATCTGTCAGGGCAAAAGAAGGCTTATTCGTGTCTCCACCATCATTCTTATATTTTTTCTTTTTCAATATCGCTGCATAAGCAGACAATACTTTTTTGGTATCTTTTTTCGCTGCGTTACTTAACGTACTGTTTTGCGGCAGGCACAATGCCGCGAGTAATACGAATACAATACTTTTTGATAGGATTTTTTTCATCGCTTTTCCTCCTTACACCGTTGCTTGCTGAATCGCTTGTACTACTTGCAGTACTGTCTGTTCGTCTTTTAATGCAATTCTTTTTACTTTTCCGGCAGAATGTATCACTAATACATTTTTTACATTTTGCATTCCGCTTATCTCGCTGTATTGAAACAGAAAATCTTTTCGCGCAACACCAATTATAATAGGTATATAAATACACCCTTCGATATGATTATCAAAAACTTTTATCGTCGTTTTCGATATCGATGGAATTCCGGCAAGAATCGCTATTCCTAAGCCAATCAATACGATTCCGGCTACGATCATAACCATTCTTGCCTCTTCACTTACCACATATCCTCCTCCGAAACTTCCTGCATAAGACATAGTTCCTGACACACCCGTGTAAACAGCATGCGTGGATCGTTTCATCTGTGAAAGAATGATAAAAATCACACCTAAAACAGGCATCAGCAATCCACTAAAAAGCAGCATATACACTGCACTTTTCGGTCCACCTTTTACTTCCAAAATAAGTTTTTCCATATTATTTCCTCCTGAGATTTTACCCCCTATTCAGGCTCCTGATTTTGCAAAAGCCTGAATAGATAATAGGTATACATTTATTTGATTTTTGCAGATTTTTTGGCAGACCATTTTCCATAAACCGTCTTTCCCTGCACTTTCTTATATGCTCGAATCTGAACATAATATTTCTTTCTGCGTTTCAGTTTTTTAATCGTCTTTCGAGTTGATTTTGTTTTTGTAACCTTTACTCCACTTTTGAATTTCTTATTTGTAGAATATCGAATCTGGTAACCATCTGCATCCGATACGCTCCAGAAAGAAACTGTCATCTTTCTTTTGCCAGCTGATGCATATGGATAAGACACTTGATTCAATACCTTTTTACTTGAAAATTCATCTTTGTACTGATGACCACAGTTTTTGCAAGTATGTAAACGGTATCCCTGTGACAAATATGTTGCATATACGTAGGTGGAATCGTAATCATGTGAACAATTTTCCTGCGTAAGAGCAGACCAGGAAAGGAGATACTTGCCTCGATCATCTCTAGTAATTTTAATATAATATGTTCCTGCAGATAATGTATAATTCTTTTTTACACGTCCCGGAGCTGTCTCAGTTCCCCCAAAGTAACTTATACTTCCAATTTCTTTTGACAAATCTTGATTATATAAATACAAATCCATATATCTCATGTATGCCGAAATGTCAATCACATAATTTCCTGAAGAAGAAACATTCAACCGATACCAATCCTCTTTATCGGTTTCTGTCATTGCACCTGTCACCGTTTGATTAATTGGCAATATTTGGGGTGAATCGTAAGAATCTGCTCCTTGATTTGTCAAACCATACGATTCATAGTCTGCACATAATTTATATTTTCCATTGTATGTGTCCCGTGATATTTTTAAATAATATGTTCCTGCACTCAACACCTTTGTATATGTCTCTGTTGAGGGTGCTGTTTCTGAGCCATATGCAAAATAATCTACATTAATTATATCCGTTGACAAGTCTTCCGTGAATAAATCTACATAAACATATTTCATATATGCCATGATTTTCAATGTCAATTTTCCACCATCTGCTACTGTAAACTTGTACCAATGTTCTGTATTATTCTCCGTAATCCACTGGTCTGCTGTCCAAGTTCCATTCAGCGGTAAATTCTGAGCTAAACTCCGGTAATCTCCTGCTGCCTTTACTGTTGTGTCTCTGAATTGCACTCCTGCTCCTAATGATAGCAACATCGCTATCATCAATAAGTGTGCTACAAGTTTTTTTGCTAGTTTCATATTTTTTTCCTCCTGATTTTTATTTATATATACTAACCTTTAATAAGATTAGTTATATGCATCTGAAACATAATAATAATTGTCTGTCTCTAATTTCTTTAATCTATTACTTTTGCAAATATATCTTTCATATACAATACGTGTAACAGATGTTGCTTTCTTTTTGGCATATTTCTTATATTTCTTCATAACATTTTTAGGCCATTTTTCTCCGTAATGATTAGAAAGTTGTTCATTATGTTGAATATAGAAAACTTGTTTTTTACTCTTTTTATCTTTGGTAATACCACAATCATTTCCAATACTTCCATCAAGCACTTTAAACTTTTTGAATGTATTTCCTTTCCATTCATAAGCCACCAAATTGTTGCATTCGTCCCAGCCGCCCCAGCTTAAAACGGCAATTGTGCTTGTTCCTAATTTGTATGTGCTAATTCCATATTCTCCATTTATTGTCATTTGAGTTGCAACCGTTTTACCATTTAATTTTATAATTACCTTTGCTTTTCCCTCATCATTTATTGGCTTTACACAAAGTTCAAGTTTTTCCTTCTTACCATCCTCATTAAAATCTTTTACTCCGGCCACACTCCTCGCTTTATTCTCATTGCTTAAATCCAAATCAATACTATCGATCACTTGTCTTTTTTCATATGGTATATACTCCGGTCCATATCCTTCCTTCGGAGAACCATAACTCTTCTGATAATAATCCTTTGCCTCCACCTGCACCCCCGTGCTCAGCAACAATGCTGAGCACAGAGCCAGGGTAACTATTTTTTTCACTTTCATTTTCCGTTCCTCCTATCTCAATATTTGAAATTTGTCAATATATCTCTCCGATATATTTTTGAAATTTATCTCAATACCTTTGACGG
>UQAQ01000033.1 GCA_900539115.1 uncultured Roseburia sp. | reverse complement strand
AAGGCTCATTCTGCTGAGAAACAATTAAAAAAATCCCTTATATTAAGGGAAAAAAGACTTGATTATTTAGGGAGGATTAATAATTCTCGGAACGGATGGTAGAACATATCAATATGCGCATATGCAGCCAGGAAGTATTCCTAGTAATATATCTGTAGGATCTACAATTGGTGCGGGACAAACAATTGGGCGAGTAGGAACGACTGGAAATTCGACTGGTAATCATTTGCATTTTGGTATATGTTACGGAAAGTTTTATCTGGGAGTAGGAAATCCTTTGGCTGAAAGTTATATATATGGTAATAATATTACTCCTCAACCTGTAGCAAATCCATCGGTTAAAGCAGTTTGGGCAGATAAATATGATACCAATATGAATGCTAAATCGTGTGTATATAATCCGGGGCGGCAACGTATAACGACAATTGGAATTCAAGTAAGAGACGGAAATAATATCATTGGAAGAAAAGAGGAAATGATGTATTCCGGTGGTCAGTACTCGACAAAGGAGAATTTTTGGTTTGATTTTAATTCGGAATTAGGACTTAGGTTACGACCAGGGCACGTTTATGGATGGCAGATGTATGCGGACGTTGGAGGAAGACGGTACTATACAGACTGGATCAATGACCGCACTACAGGAACAGAAAAACCAAACAAACCAGTTTTTAGTGCAGCAAAGACACATTATGCGGTAGGCGATGCAGTTACTGTATCGTGGGGAGCCGATAGCTGTGCTACGGGAGGTTATTCTCTTACCCTTAAGCAAACTAAGGGAGGAACGTATAGTCAGACCTTAACAACAAATTCAGCAAACGCAACATCATTAGCATTTACACTTCCAAGTGAAGGAGAGTATGAAATAACCGGTTTTGCAAGAGGAAATGAAAATAGTGATATTGCGACTTTAAACAAAACAATTGTGGCACATAATCCATGTAAAGTACGATTTGTTGAATATGATAAGGAAGGAAATGAGAATCTTCTTTGTGAACAAACAGTAAAATATGGTTACGCAGCGACCGCGCCAATGGGTGTTTCACGAAAAGGTCATACATTTGTAGGATGGAAAGGCGAATATAGTAATGTCACCTCGGATCGGACTATTGTTGCCCAATTTAAGAGAAATACGTATAAAGTAACCTTTTATGACAAAGATGATAACATTATCGATACCCAATCTGTTTTATTTGAGGATGATGCAACTGCTCCAAAACCACCGGAACCGGAATCCGGATATGTGTTTGCAGGCTGGGACAATGAAGATTACAAAAATGTACAAGGCAATGTAAAAGTTAAGGCTTGTTATGTATGGAAGAATGACGATCTTCCGGTTGTTGTTGAAATAAATAACTGCGAATATAAAGAGGATGGATATGTTGTTAATTACAATATTAAGAACAATCCCAATAATCGAACGAAAGGGCGTGCGATTTTTTCTTTAAGGACATCCACAGGCAAATTGATTAATTCGACAGAGTCCGATGCCTTTTCATTAGCAAAAGCAGAGTATAGTAAAAATTTGGAAATGTATATTCCATATGATGGAATTGCTACCAATGTGAGTTTGTATATTGTAGATCGATTTTCCTCTGGAATTCCGTATTCGCAGACAGTATCGTATGAAATAGAGCGAGAATGGAGTGGTTGGAGTGTGGAAGAGCCAGGGAAAGATGTGGAGGTTGAAGATAGAACAGAATATCGATATCGTAATTTGCTGACGACGACAACCCGAACATCGGTAAATGAAGGATGGGATTTAGCTGAAAAAATACTTGATGCTGCATGGAATTTTAAATCATGGAGCGGATGGTCAAGAACGCCTTACGCAGTCAATGAGACATCTACAACCAAACGTGAAGTTGAGGCTAGGGATGTTTCAGATAATAATGGTTATACAAGAAATACATATTATTATTGGAAGGATCCATATAAACTTGCATTTTCATATTATAATGAAGGTGGAATGATTTATTATGAATATTCTCAATGTACAAATGATAGTGGACCAAAGATGTATGTCTATGGCTCGTATAATGGACACACAACATATCGTTTGAACAATAACAATTATGGTTATGGAGTAAACTTTAATTCGGAATTATGGTTTTTAAAGAGTTCGACCAATATTCCTGCAACCACACATAAGGAGTATCGCTTTAGAGATGGAGAAAAAGGATATACTTATAAGTGGACAAAATGGGATGCGTGGTCAGATTGGATGGTAGAGGCTATAAAGGCAACTTCATCTAAAGATGTGGAAACACGTAAAACATACAGATATCGTGCTAAAATGTCTGATTTGGAAGATAATTCCGGAAAAGAGTATACTGTTAAAGGTACTGTTGATAAGGCATTGGCAGGAAAAGAAGCTTTAATACAAGTATATAAAGGGGATGAGCCATCTGATTTTAATAATGAATATGTAGGAAAAGTCACAATTAATGACGATGGAACATTTTCACATAAATTTGTATGTCGACAGGAAATAAGTGAGAAAACAGGCGATTATAAAGTTATGATGGCCATAGAAGGTGGTGATAAACCATTTTATCTTGAAACAATTGAAGCACCTAAACCGCAATATAAGGTTGTCTTTAAAGATATGGATGGAAATATCATTGATACACAGACGGTGAAAAAGGGCAATAGTGCAACTGCACCAAAAGCACCGGATGTAAAAAATTATTCTTTTGTTGGTTGGGATTTCGGTGTTACGAATGTAAACGATAATATGGAAATTACTGCACAATATGTAAAGAATAAATATAGTGTTGCGTTTGTGGATTGGGAAACAAAAGAAGTGTATACAGATGTATTTGATTATGGCAGTCCGGTAACGTATCCAGAGATAAAAGATTTAGAGGGATATGATTTTGTTAATTGGACAACTCCGGATGGGAAAGAAATCAATACAATTACAGAGAATACAATTCTTATTGCAAATTATAAAATAAAGACATACAAAGTAAATTTCTATGACAATAATGGAAGTTTGTTAAGTTCACAAAATGTGAAATATTCTAAAGATGCAGTTGAGCCGGAAGTTGTAAAAATAGATGGCATGGTATTTGATGGATGGAACAATTATGATTTTATTAATGTGAATTCTGATGTGGATGTATATCCAATATATAAGTATACAGAAACAACAGAAAATCCTACCTGTGATACAAAATCAGGTGTTTTTACAGAAAGTAAAAAAATACATTTGTACGCATCCGAAGATGCTAAGATATATTATACAACGGACGGTTCGATACCAACACAGGCAAGTAAAGTATACGACGGGGAATTGCTTATTAGTCAAAATACATATTTGCAGTTTATTGCCGCAGAACCAAATAAAAATACAAGCGAAGTTCAAGCAGTATCTTTCCTGGTAGCATCTGGAGAAGATGATGACGGTGCATTGGTAGTAAAGAAAGAGAAATACAAATTGGATCGTGGCTCAGAAGCAAAGATAACTTATTTCTTAAGTCATGAAAATCCAGATATTGGTGTTAATTTCTATAGTCTGGATGAAAATATTGCAACCGTTGATGAAGATGGAACAGTACATGCTAACAATGTTGGAACGACACAAATCTTTGTAAGTACAAAAGATAATAAGTATGCGGATTATTGCGAAATTGAAGTATCTACTACTGACATTGATGTACAGACAATCGTTTTGAATAAGACGGCAGTTGCGGGCATAGCGGATGAAACAATTCAGATGGAAGCAACCGTATATCCGGAAAATGCGACAGAGAAAGACGTAGATTGGTATACAGATGATAGAAGTATTGCCACAGTAAATGAAAAAGGAGAATTAAAAATCCTTAAAAAGGGTACGACAAAACTTCGAGCATATTCAAAGAGTGGTAGTTGTATTGCTGAATGCGATGTCAAAGGTGTGAGCGAATTTGATGAAAATAAACTTCAAATATCCTCTCCGTATCTTTTCTTAAATGAAAAGGAACAGGATAGGTTATATACCTATTATGATGATGCCGACGTTTCCTGTAAATGGGAAAGTATGAATGAGGATGTTGTAACTGTTGATGATACAGGATTGGTTACAGCGAAAAAAGAAGGTTATTCCATTATCGTGGCGACTGCTGAAGATGATACACAAGTTACTTGTATGGCGATTGTAAGCAAAGAAAAAACGGCAGAACCGGAAACGCCATCTGTGGAAACTCCAGATTCTTCAGCAACACCAAAGCCGACTTCAACACCGAATTCGACAGAAGTACCAAAACCGACGGCGACACCGAATTCGACGGAAGCACCAAAGCCGACTGCGACACCGAATGTACCAGCACAGACCAAAGAACCGGAAACACCAAGACAGACACAGGCACCGAATACATCTACAGATAAACCAGCAGACAGCAATAATACCAATACAACTACTGGTGTAAACAACAACAGTACCGGAAGTATCAATACTTCCAATGGTTCTTATGGAAATGCAGATAATACAATAACTGTTCCAATGATAAAAACGTGCAAAATCACACATAAAGGCAAAGGAAAAGTTAAGGTTATCTGGAAAAAAGTAAGTGGTTCATCTGGATATCAGGTTCAATATTCCTTGAACAAAAAGATGAGAGCAGCAAAGCTGAAAAATTGTAAAGCAGCTAGTTTGACAATTAAGAAGCTGAAAAAGAAAAAGACGTATTATGTGCGGGTTCGTGCGTATAAGATGGTCAATGGCAGAAAAGTGTATGGTAAATGGAGTGGCGTAAAGAAAGTTAAGATAAAGAAATAGAAGCTCGATGACCTCATTGAAACTATCATGAAGATGACCGCCAAATGGATTCAGGTGAATCCGTTTGGCGGTTGTTTTGTGATTTGTTTGTTATACCCGCCAAAAGGACTTGAAAGTGAAAAAAACGGAAAAAAAATTGAACATAAGGGGTGTATAATGTCACTAAAAAAACTAGTTCAAAAATAAGGAGGAAAAATTATGAACAAAAAGATTCGTCGTTGTCTGAGTCTGTTGCTAGTAGCAGCGATGGTTGTTACCGGACTTGATTTTGTTCCGGCAAAGGCAGCGGAAACTACGTATACGAGTGGTGATTATACGTACACATTAAATGGTGATGATGAGGCTACTATCACCAAATATGACGGAAGTGCCTTGTATGTGGCAATTCCAAGTACATTGGATGGAAAGCAGGTAGTAGGGATTGGAGATGGTGTTTTTCAGGATAAGAAAACAATAACGGGAGTGAATATACCGGAGGGCATTAAATCAATTGGTCATGATGCGTTTGCCAACACCAATCTGCAGGAATTGAATCTGCCATCGAGTTTGGAGAGAATAGGATATTCAGTAATATATGGAGTAACCGGGGTGACAAATGTAAACATTCCCAAGGGATTGAAAACTGCAGATGTATGTTGGAACAATGATGGACCATTTGCAGGAAGTAAGGTAAATACAGTGACCTTTGAAAGCGGAATGACAAAAATTCCTGACAATATGATGAAAAATTGTAAAGAACTAAAAACAGTAACGATACCTTATACGGTACAGGAGATAGGCCAATATGCTTTTGACTCATGCAGTTCTTTGGAGAAAATAGAAATACCAAGAATTGTAAAGACAATAGGTCATGATGCGTTTGCCCATACCAATCTGCAGGAATTGAATCTGCCATCGAGTTTGGAGAAAATAGGGTATTCGATAATATATGGAGTGACGGGAGTAACAAGCGTAAACATTCCAAAAGGAGTGAAAACAGCAGATGTATGTTGGAACAATGATGGGCCATTTGCAGGAAGTAAGGTAAATAAAGTAACGTTTGAAAAGGGAACAAAGTTAATTCCGGCAAATTTATTTTCAAATGCTTCCCAGCTTAGAGAAGTAAAATTGTTAGATGAGATGACAGATATCGATAGTTATGCATTTGAAAATTGTACCAATCTTCGAAGCATAGAACTTCCGATATCGATTAAAACAATAGGGGACGGAGCTTTTTCAGGCTGTACCAGTCTTACAGAGGTTTTAGCAAATAAGAAAATTACATCGATTGGAAAAAATGCATTTCAAAATTGCACCAATGCAACGATTAAGGTAGCAAAATATACAGATTCCATGAAGAGTTTCACGGACGCAGAGCAAAATCTGGAATTTTCAAATCTGGAATATACAGATACGGTAGATAAAGTAATTGAGCATGAAAAATCAATGTATGAGATTAATGGCAGCAGTGCAAGTAGTTATGTTGTGATGAATCTTGATTATGCATTGAAGCAAAAAGAGATTAAAAACGTTAAAGACATGCAGCTTGTTGTGAAACTTCCGGAAACTTCTGTTGTGAATAGCATTAAACTGGATGGAATAGCGTTGAGTGATAGTGATTTTAAGATTACATCAGACAATAAGATCACCATTCCGGTTAAAAAAAGCACAGGAAAATGCCGTATATACACGACTCCAAATGTGGATGGAAGAATAAATTCCTATGCTGTATTAAATTACGAGAAAGATGGAGTTTCACAATCCAATATTATTGGTGCGGTAAGCGAAAATTGTACCTGCCTTACATTGGGGTGCAACGATGATGTTTCTTATGAAAAAGGCGAAGATTCAGTAAGTGTAGAGGTTAAAGGATACGGTATCAGTGGCAAAAATGTTGAAATCTACGTAGATGGAGAACTGGTCAAAGAGGTACTGGTATCCAAGACGGGAAAATATTCTACAGATATTACCCTGGATTACCCAGAGAATTTTAAAAATTATACGGTCAAGATCGTATCGGTTGAAAAATCCGGAAAGGAAACAGAGTTATCAAAACAGATAACGACGATTGAAAATGGACCAAAACTTTCCGATGTTTCACTTTATATCGAGGCACATGACTATAAAGACGGACATAAAACCTTCGATTTGTTAAAAAATGATGGAACCTTGAAATATATTACATTTCAGGCTGGAAAACCATACCAGTTCAGTATTCAATATGAAAATGCGGATAAGATCAGCAGAGTATTTGTTATCAGCAGCCGGGGAGGATATTCCCGCAAACTGGAAGCAAAGTGGGATGCAGATAAAAATGCATATGTGACAAATGGATTTTTTGGAAATGATGCATCGTATGTACCGGGAACTCTCTCCATTGAGTATGTAGCAAAACCGGACGGGGGTACGCAGGTAGATGAAGAGGAAAATGTGACCCTGACTGACGAAGAAAAAGCTTCAATCCCGGAAAATTGGAGAGAAGCGACGGCAGAACAGATAACGGATACGGAGAGCGATTATCAAGCAGAGATTACGTTAAAATCAGGAGATGTTGTAGAATATTCTTATGATAAGATGACATTGACTGAATACGCGGAAGAGTTAGAGAAAAAACAGGCGGCACAAAGTGGGGAAGAGGATACAGAATTAAATGCTTGTTCAGATCTGTCAGAAGGTGTCGGTGATATCATTGATTTCCTTAAAGTGTTTGACAAAGAGGGAACAGCAAAAGATATCGGAAAACTTTATGACTTCTTTGAGAAAGACGGATTTAGCAGATATACAATGGGCGAAGGAGATCTGGCGCAGGACATTGCCCTGGTAAAGACAGAACTCAATGCGGATACGATTCAGATGTATCTTGTAGATCCAAAAGCGGTAGATAATACCGTTGCCCGCTACATTATTAAAAAAGGACAGTCAACAACTCAGAAGACCCTTTTCGATCTGTTTGGCATGGACAGCTCTACAGGAGGTTTTCTTGTAGACAGTGCCAACAGTATGTTTAGCTTTGAGGGAAATGTCATTAACTTGCTTTGGATGAAGCAGGAAGTAATGAGTGACCAAAGTCTGTCTCCGGCACAGCGTGAAGCCAAATTAAAGGAAATACAAAAGATGGCCGATATTGCTGCGGAAAAAATGGTGTTTACATACATTGCAGGAGTAATCGGTGTGTTTGGAGCAATGGCATTGCCGGGTTCCGGTGTAGCAATCGCTTGTGGATTGTTGGCACTTGCTATAAAAAAATGTATCATACCGATGATCGAATCGGGAGATTTTGATGATTTCCTTGACGGAAAACTGAGTTTAAAAGATATGATAATTCGCTGGATCATTGATCCAAGTGGTTATGTATACGAAGGAGTGACGACCAACCGCCTATCCGATGTAACGACAACGTTATATTATAAGGAAAAGAAAACGGATAAAAAGGGCACTGTGTGGGATGCTTCTGAATACGATCAGGAAAATCCGCTTGTAACAGATGAGGCAGGTTCATATGCTTGGGATGTACCGGAAGGATACTGGCAGGTAAAAGCGGAAAAAGAAGGATACGAGACAGCATACAGTGACTGGATGGAAGTACCACCGCCACAGACCGATGTGAATATAGAAATGAAGCCATTGGCAGCTCCTGAGATTAAGGAGATTCATTCTTATGAAACATTTACTAAAGTAATATTTACCCAATACATGGATCCGGAGACGGTTAAGAACCTTACATTAACGGATTCTCAGGGAAATTCGATTGCATATACACTTTCTTATGATAAGTCGGAAAAAGACGCAGCGGGAAATGTGTTTGTTAAAGAATTTACGTTAATATACGATACTCCGATTGCTAAGGGAGAAAAAGTTACAGTTGGAGGAATGGAAAATATTACCAGCAGTACAGGGGAAGCTTTGGCAGCAGTTACAAAGAGTGATGTGGCAAGTGAGGATGTCACAATTGAAAGTAATGACTACGTAAATCTTGCACTTGATGACAGTTATAAATTGTCTGTTGAAGTTAGTGGAGCATCCAAAGGCTCTTTGGCGGCATCCATTGATAATTCGCAGGTTGCTGAGATAACAAAAATAGAAGAAGGCGACGATGGCATATATAAAATCAGCCTGAAAGGGCTTGTATATGGACAGGCCGTACTTTCTCTTACAGTAAAAGAAACAGGGATCAGTAAAAAAGTAAATATTCAAGTCGGAGAGGAGACATCTTCCGGTAAAAATATTTATGATGAAGATCCAATACAGATGGTTAAGCTTGATCTGACTAAGATTTCAGAAAAGATGGAATCGGACATTAATGTGAACGCAGATGGAGAAGGCGTAATACTGCCATTTACCAAGAGATATCAGAGAGTTTTCTTTGATATTCCAGAGGATATCAATCTTGCACAGATCAGCAATATTATTATTAAGGCAAATGTGCCGGGTGAACTTAGTCTTGCAGTATTTAATAATACATTTGATAAAAGCAGTAACGAGTGGTGGAATGACGATGTATGGACGGTCTATCCATTTTTTGAAGGTTCGTACCCGGATCGGAAAGAAAATGGCAGTCATGGAAGCACTCTGGGAGATGAAACACAGACATTTTCATTCAACGTGGATACCGATAAACTGTCACGTCTTACCGGAAATGGAGGATATCTCACAATTGGCGCCAATGCAGATCCGGTTACGGGAGCCGCATATACAGATGTGACGTATAAGATCTACAGCATTCAATTGGTTGTTAATAAAACGGTTGAGCCAATCGGAGGCGATGAGGATCCGCAGCCAACGGTAACGCCAACGACGAAGCCGCAGCCAACAGTGGTTCCAACAACGAAACCGCAGCCGACGGCAGTTCCAACACAGAAACCGCAGTCAACCGTAAAACCACAACAGCCACAGGCACCGAATACATCGACAGGAATGTCTGCAGGCGGCAATAATGCCAATACCGGTGCAAATAACAGCAGTTTCGGAAGCAGCAATATTTCCGGTGGCTCTTATGGAAATGCAGGTAATGCAACAACTGTTTCAAAGATAACAATGTGGAAAATTACACAAAAAGGCAAAGGAAAAGTTAAGGTTATCTGGAAGAAAGTAATTGGTTCATCTGGATATCAGGTTCAATATTCCTTGAACAAAAAGATGAGAGCAGCAAAGCTGAAAAAATGTAAAGCGGCTAGTTTGACAATTAAGAAGCTGAAAAAGAAAAAGACGTATTATGTGCGTGTTCGTGCATACAAATACGTGAATGGAAAAAAGGTGTATGGTAAATGGAGTAGTATAAAAAAGGTTAAGATAAAGAAATAGAAACCAGGTATCATGAAGAGGGCCGCCAAATGGATGAAAATCTGTTTGGCGGTTTTTTAGTGAAAAAATTGGAAAAAAATTTGAACTTTTGCCTGCTATAATAGAAAAAAATATGGAATGATCATAAAAGAGGTAAATGCAAATTGTATCAAGATATTAAGTTAGGAGGCGGTTCATATGAATATGAAAAAATGGTATCATTTGTTCTTACTAACCGGATTTATGATGTTGGTTTCGCTGGGAATGTCCGTTAAAGCGGATGCGGCGACGATCATGGATCTGGAGAGAAAATTCCCCAATGGGGCATATTGGAATCATGTAGTTCAAAGCGGTCATCGTTATTCCAATTATAATGATGTAGGAAGCTGTAACAATCCGGACGGCTACACATGGACACCGTGTAATACACACAAGGGAAGTGTTGGAGTAGGCGGTTATGATTGTAATTCTTTTGGGGGAGGTATGCAGTGTAATGGATTTGCACGTAAACTTGCGTATGATCTGTATGGTTCAATGCATTCTTCCTGGGGGAGAGGAAATATCAATACATTGAAGCGGGGAGATGTTATTCATTATAAAGCGGCAGACACTGACCCTGGTTATGGACATTGGGTCATGGTTATTGGCAGAAGCGGAACAACTGTTACACTGGGAGAAGCAAACCGGGATGGAAGGTGTAAGATTAGTTGGGGACGTACACTTAATCTTGCGACTGTTACCAGTTATGAAATTTATTCTGCTCCGTATGAGGCTGCATTTGATGTGGCAGATACCCAGGCCCCAACGCTCAGTAATGTCCGCATCACCGATGTAAATGCGGATGGTTACACCGTTGTGTGTGACGTTAGCGACAATGTGGGAGTGAGTAAAATAGAATTTCCGTCTTGGAACATTGACATCCATCAAGGTGAGGATGCAAACTGGATTGCAGGAAGTGTTTCCGGGAATACGGCGACGGCGAGAATTCCGCTTTCCGCACTTAAATCAGGGGCGATCCAAGGAAATTATCTCACAGATATTTATGCCTGGGATGCGGCAGGAAATCGTTCTTCCGTAAGATGTCCGATCGTATATATTGACCGGACGGCGCCGACATTGAGCGATGTAAGGATTGTTGAGCAGGATTCCAAGGGGTATATTTTGGAATGTAAAGCATCCGATGACAAAGCAGTTGACCGGGTGCAGTTTCCAACGTGGACCGAGGTAAATGATCAGGATGATCTGGCGGCAGACTGGGTACATAATTCATCCATAACCGGAACTAAGGTAGGAGATGATGTGTATCGCTTCCGTGTAAATATATCCGAACATAACAACGAATATGGCAGATATATTACCCATGTGTATGTGTTTGACAAATGCGGAAACAATGTGGCGATACCAATAGGCACAAGGCTTGTCGGAGGATTGGCACCGCAGAAGATTTTGAAAAATGGAAATGCACTGCTGACCCTTTATAATGAAGATTATTCCTGGAATGATATTAATGCATTGGCTGCGGGTATGCGAAGCAGTTTGGCAGAGATTCAGGATGAAGAAAAAGACAAGGTAATCAAGGATTTTGTCGCGGACCAGATTCGGAAATATTATTACATTGGCGCAAGCATGGAAGAAAAAGGTAAGGCTTGGAAATGGAACAGTGGAAGTGAAGTAAGTTACACCAATTGGGGGATGAACCAGCCGGATTGTGCCGGAGATAATGAATTTTATCTTGCTGTGACGCAGCCAAGTGGTAAATGGAATGATATGCCTTCCTATTTTAATGATGGCGGATTTATCGTAGAGACTCCATTGGATATGAAAGCGGACGCGGAATTCGAATGCGATGGAAAAATAGTCAAATTTTACAAGGCATCTCTTCCTTATAAAGTGGCGCAGAGATTCTGTGAAGAAAATGGCGGATCGCTTGTAAAAATTGATTCGCAGGAGAAAAATGATGCCATTGCCAAAAAAGTAGCCGAAATCGACGAATGGACATTTTTCATCGGTGCGACAGATGAAAAAGAAGAAGGAACATTTGTCTGGCAGGATGGAAGTCCTCTGACTTACCGGAACTGGGCAGCTAACGAGCCGAACAATGACACGATATGCGGCACAGAAAATTATGTACAAATGTATCGGGATGGAACGTGGAACGATCTTCACGGCTGGAGAAATAAGGTAGGATTCATTGGCGAATTTGACAAAGAACCGGCTCCGACGCCGACGGTCAAACCACAGGAGACAAAGGCGCCTCAGGAAAGTGCGGGACCACAGCAAACAAAGGCCCCACAAGCGACGAAAACGCCACAAAACACGAGTGCTTCTCAGGCGACAGCAAAACCACAGCAGACAAAACGGCCACAGACAACTTCCGGTACGCAGGCAAACAAGACTTCAAATCGTTCAAATGCCGGAAATGCATCTTCGGGAAGCAGTTATAAAACCGGTTCCACATATAAGAAAGTGATACCGAAGCGGGTAACCGGAGTAAAAGTGAAGAAAAGCGATACTAACGAGTGGAAAATTTCCTGGAAGAAAGTCAAAAAAGCGGATCATTATCAAGTGAAATTGGCGAGAAACCGTGCTTTTACAAAGGGAAAGAAACTGGATGACCGTTATTCTACGACAGACTATTTCTGGAACTTAAGGAAAAAGAAAACCTACTATATTAAAGTGCGGGCCGTTTATTATAATTATAATAATGCGACGTATTATTATGGAAAATGGAGCAGGATTAAGAAAACAAAGATAAAGTAAATGTGAACGGAAAAGAGAGCTGCCGGAAGGGTAAGAGGTGGCTCTCTTTATATTTCAAGGGAGCGGGTCGAGTAGTCTACAAATGCGGACATAATGCTCAAGTAATTTTTTTTGCTGATCGGAACGGATTGGCCGGTGGACAAGGTGATCTGATAACGGGCTATTTTTACGATATGTGCCATATTGACCAGATAACTTTTGTGTGCCCGGATGAATGTGGAACTTGGGAGATCCTCTTCAATCTTTTTCAGCGTTCCGGAAAAGGTGTGATTTTCGCCGGAAGTTAAATGAACGGAAAGATCGTGTCCATAGATTTCAAAGAATAAAATATCGGAAACAGGAAGTGCCAAGATGCCTTCTCTCGATTTGACATAAAAATTTTGCTCTGCATGTTTGTCAAAAAAGCGGTCAAGCGCTTCTTCCAGTTTTTCCAGTTTTGGTGATTTGATAAGATAATGCAGAGGAGAAACGTCAAAACTTTCCAATGCATAATCACTGCTGGAACTTAAAAAAATGATGTCTGTATCAATGCGAAAGGAACGCAGGCGGCGTGCCGTCTGAATTCCCGTTGTGTCTTGAAAGACAATATCCAGAAACAGGAGATCAAACGATTCTCCCTGCTCAAAATGCGAGATTAAACTGGAAGGAGAGTCAAAGGATAAAATTTCAAAAGAAATATTGCGACGGTTTAAGTTTGTAATTAAAGCTTCCTTTAATAAGGATGCAAATTGAGAGTCATCATCGCATATGGCAAATCTGTACATTGACCGGCTCCTTTCTGTCTTAAAATTAATGAACGCAGCCTCATGCCTCTTACGTGCAAGCACGACGATGCATGAACCTTCGTTCATTGATCCTGAATAGCTGCATGTTGGTAACTATTCAGGACGTCCCCCATCTGCATATTCGCATTTCGAACACTTCGTGTTCTATCCCGCCTTTGACAAGGCTAAAAATGCTCATATGGATGGGGGAGCCCTATTAGGCACATAATGAACGCAGCCTCATGCCTCTTACGTGCAAGCACGACGATGCATGGACTTTCGTTCATTGATCCTGAATAGTTACCTTTTTATTTAGTATACGAAATATTTATACAGTTGTCAATTTGTTTATAAAAAATTCCCATTTGTGTTATATGGGGGGAGTTTATGAAAAAAACAAGACAGTAGCGAAGTTTTATGTTATAAAATAGATTAGGGTAATAGAAAAAATCGAGGTATAAGGAGGAAATGTGTATGAAGCATTTGAGAAAACGTTTGCTGGCGGTATTCCTCGCAGCAGTCATGCTAGTGACTAGTGTGGGGACGTCATCATATGCGTATGAAGCAGAGAAAAAAGGCAATTTGTCCGTAACAGGAAATGATGGAAAGACCATCGAAGAAGAGGAGTCCTGGGAGGAAAAATTTCCGAATGGAACATTTGCTTTTAAAAATGATTCCATAACGATTGAAGAAGGAAAAAATGCAAAAGAGCAGAAAATAACGATTTATCGTCTGGGTGGAACGAAAGGAAAAGCGACAGCAAAAGTGGCGATCACTCCGGCTGTAGCGGCACTTGATGAAGACGAAAAAGAATTGGTGTATGCCAATGCGGCATCCAATAAGGACTATACCGTTAAGGTGGAAAATCCGATCGGAACCGATGGAACGATGGGAAAACAGCAGGTAAGCAGTTCTTATGAAGTTGTTGCAAAGAACGCGGATGGAAAAGTAACACTCTCTTTGAAAGACGTAAAAGGTGAGTATATCCGCTATTTTTGGCATGTAAAAAAAGATGGAAAATGGGAAGCTGTTTCCGGAGGAGAAAAGGAAACACTTGTTGTAAGCGACAAAGATTTTAAACAAAATGAATATGTTTGTGTAGTAGAAGCCGATTACAAACTTAGTTTGTCAAAGACGACCGGAGAAGAGAGTTCACAAAAATTGTGGATTAACTTAAACAGCCGTCATATAACAGATGAAAAGCCATACGAAAAGGGAAGTTACACGGATGCAGCACTTGATCAGGAAATGCCATTTAAGACAAGTTTCCTGCAGGTGGATTTTGAAGACGGCGAATGGGTAAAGGATATCGTTGTCAAAGCAACGGACGATAATGAGCATGAAGCGGAAGAACTGGCATCCTTTACCATTTATGATGTGGAAGGAGCAGCGTTTACAGAATCTGCCAACCGCTTATCAATGTGCATCAAGGATGACGAGGAAAAACTCGAAAGTACTATGGGATTTGCACTTAGTCAGATAAGGGTAGACAAAAGTACAGGCAAAGCGAAGATCAAGTTGAGCAGAACAGGAGCGACGCAGTATGTTTCCTCTGTGGATTACAAGACTGTAGATGGAAGTGCAAAAGCGGGGACGGATTATGCTAAGGCAGAGTCCACAGCAAGTTTCAGTGGTGGTATCGAAAGTACCGAGATTGAGATTGAACTTCTGAACGATAACAAGAAAACAGAAGAAGACCGTTACTTTACGATTCAACTGAAAAATGCAAAGGGTGGAAATATCAAACAAAACGCGCAGGAGATCCGTGTCAATCTGTTTAATACAGATACGGCAGATAAGGACAATGTTGCGACCGCATCGAAGAGCAAGGAGGCGAAAGATGCATCGGCGCGTGTCAAAGAAAGTGACACGGCGATCACGGAAAACGGCAGCAAGGATGTAAAGAGTAAAGCCGTTAAAAGTGAGGATAACGTCGTAGACTATGAAAAAGTTACCGATAAGTCCGGTGACATGAATGCACAGGCAGCAGGCGATTATTCTTACAAGATCAGCACCAGTGGATTGAACAGTAACTGGGGCAGAAACTGTAACCTGACAGACAATTATACGGCACAGATTACAAGTGATGAGGGTGGAAACTCGAAAAGCGGCGGTGACATCTTAGTGGCAAAGCGCCGCGCAAATACCTATTATCAGATTAATGACCTGGTAAATATGTACAGTAAGATGTCAGGATCCTTCTGGGCAAAGACCAGTTATAGTCTGTATTGGGCGAGAGAATATTACAGCGGACTGCTCGTAGGTATTGGTAACAGCAGTTTTGCAACATCATTGACAGAATATACTTCTGACAGTGGAGACGGTAACATGAGAAACCGCCTCAGTGAAGAGTCAAAGAAAGCTGCGACGACAATATATACAAGATTTGGAAATGGTTCCGAAACCAAAAATTTTGAGGTAAATCTTGATAATCTTGCTGCAGGAAATAATTTCCTTGCATTTAAGTCGGCTATTTCAAAACGTGGCGGCACGGTGCGGAATCGTGATTCAAAAGTGAACGCGGTAAACATTAATTTGTACCGCCGCTGGCTGAGTAAACAGACGACCTTGAACATCAATCTGGGTGACAGCAAAGACAAAGATCGTATGGATCGGTCTTCTGGCGGAAATGTAACAGCCGTAAAAGAGGGATTGCAACCGGTGATTTCGATAGAAAAAGGTGGTTTTGATTCCGACGGAAAATTTTATCTTGGAACAGAACTCAAGGTAAAAGAATCCGATAAGCTTGGGGTTTACCAACTTGATAAGGTAGAATTGAAAGAAGGAAGCAAAAGTGTTTCTTCGCAAGCGGGAGTTAAGAATTCTACGACAGTAAAATATTCCGATAATAATAGAAGACTTTCTACGACAGCAGATTATACTTTGAACTGTGAATACAACCGTTATCAGACATTGGAGATCAACTGTAAGACGTCTATGACGGAAAAAGACACGGATCAGGAAAAGGCAGATAAATTTGCTGCGATTGGAAAAAACATCAAGGTGGATGGAAAAGCAATCGATTTGAAATCCAACGCCGGAGAATATAGTTATACATCCTCTGATAAAGTGATCAACTTCAACAAGATCAATTTTGGTCTGAAAGATGGCACCAAGATTCTTTATGGGGATAAGGTGTACGATGGAGATTCGGATATTACAATTACAGATTCGGATATTGTATCAAACAGCATTACATTTTCTGTATATACACCGGATGCTGTCAGTGTAGTAAGAGATCCGGAGATTATCAGCGAGAAGATGGTAGCCATCTACAAAGACAAAGATGGAGATGGTAAATATACCGAAGCAGGAGACGGTTATACTCCGATCAAAATCCTGAAAGCAGGCGAACCATATCAGATTACAGATTTTGGAAAAGATGTTGTGATCAATGTAGAGTATTCGGTTCAGCCGGCTTCTCTGAATACGCCGCCGGGAGCAACAGGAAAAGAGACCTTTCAGGTGATTCCGGGATTTGTAACGACGCAGACCTCGGAAGAGCAGAAAAAGAATATGACGGAAGAGCAGAAGGCCTACCGTGATATCGCGGCGAAGGACGGAAGCGTGAGAATGTATGGTGCTGTTTCGAGCGGAACGGTATCTTTCCTGTCCGGATACGATGCCAGCCCGGCGAAGATGAACAGCAGTACAAAGAAATATGAGTGGACACCGGACTGGAAAGGAAATCTGCGAAATGCCTATAAAAATCCATCGAAGATCAAGGTGTATGAGACCAAGATGCCAAATGGATTTACAGCAGCTTCTTCGGATGTGCAGATTAATGGATATCTCGGATGCCTGCATGGAAACGAGACGTATTATATTACTTCTCGTGTGACGAGTGGAAATGAAGAGAAGATTACATCGACCAAGCGAGGTGGTTTCTATACGGTTCCGGAGCCGGCAGCACAGGCTTTTGAATCTGAAGAGGCCGGAGCCGCTGAAGCTCCGGAAGATAAGGATAGAAAGACGGCAAATCAGCCGAGTGTAGCGAACACTTCACCGGGTGTGAATCTGCCGGAAATAGAAATCGGACTTGGTTATGGAACATTTATGATGGGGGACGACGAAATTGGATTTTCCGTCGGAACGCCTATCTTTGGTAAGAGTAAAGAGGGAGGCGAGGCTTCCGAAAAAGATGTTATGGGTGCAGAAGGCTTGAAGGAAATGAAAGAAGCTATGTCGGATCCATCCAATAATATCTTTAAACAATTGAAAAAACAGGCTGGTAAATCCGATGGTACCGGAAATAACGGCCAGGCGGCGAAAGCTTCCCCGGCGAAAAAAGCGGAAATTGATATTTCTGTCAATATGTCTTTTGTATGGAAATACAGTAAACTGACTGGTAAATATGAGTTTTCTTCCGCAATGATCGCATTGGCGATTGAGGGAAGTATCCGTTTGCAATATCGCTTCCAGTGTTGTCCGATCTTTTACGTATACGTTCAGATCGGCATGGAACTTGAGGCACAGACCGGTATTGAACTGGAAAAAGAAGAAGTTAAAAACGCGGATGGAACGACAAGTATTAAAAATAATGTTTCGTTTGCAGGATTAAGTTTAAATCCGAGCCTATATGTAGAGGCCGGCGCCGGAGTCGGAGTTGATCTGGCAAAACTGGAGATTTATGTAAAAGTATCCGTCTCGTTTGCGTTTACGATAAACAAGAAAACGCAGATAGACGAATTTATCACATCGGCGGCGGTTGGCTTCCGAGTGGTATTCCTGTTCTTCTCTTATGAAATGGATGTTGTCGGATGTAAGGCAGGATATGATGCGTCCCGAAAGGAGGACGGTGATGAGCCGTGGTTCTTCTCCTGGCAGGTTGCCGGGCGGGATATGGGAGGAACCGAAGAAGAGGTTGATAACGATGTGGCAGGAGCTGCAGTAACGGTTTCCAAGCCGAAAAATGTATTCCGGCTGCAAAATATCAATTCTTCAGATGATAATGCCGCACAGGACGATATGTCAGCACAGGCATATGATGTAGAAGGCATTGATGAATTTCAGGTAAGCGGCTATGGCAGCAATGCTTCTGCGGTAGAACTGGGAAGCGGTTTTGACAGTGCTTCGGATTATAAACTGTTGACTGCAGGAGATGCAAACTATGTATTATACACGGTAGGCCGTAAAAACCCGGGTCACAGCCTGAATAATACCCAGCTTGTTATGTCCAAACTTTCCACGACAAGTACCGGAGTTGGTGGAGAAGAAGGACAAGACTCGATGGGACTTGTCAATCCGATCGATGAAACATCGTCGACCAAATATATCGTAGTGGACCGTAAAGCAGGAAAAGAAGAAAGCACCGGCGACCTGGATTATGATGCCATTGTAGAAAATGGTATGATCAAAGTGACCTGGACGTCTTATAGTGAAGAAGCAGCAAAGACGATTCCGGAAAGCTGGTCATCGGATAAAATGCTGAAAGCGGCCAGCCAGCTGGTAGAAGTAAAAACGGCAGAATTTGACACAAAGTCACCGAGTGAATTTACGAATGCCGTAGTTCTCAGTAAAGGCAATGGATATCGATTCCTTCCTTCCGGATCGACATCGAATGTTCACGTGTATGCCGATACCGAACCTTATACCGAGGCAGAACTTACAGCCCGCGAAAAAGAATACAAAGAAAAATATGACAAAGCGGCACAAGGAAACGATTCCAATAACGAATCCGGAACCGGAGATCCTTATGCAAAAGCAAACTATCAATATGCATTGACGACGGATTACCTGTATGGAAAATATTCCAAACTTCATTACAGCGTAAGGCAGGGCGATGGAACGTATAAGACATACGATCTGGAGCCGACAGATGAATGGAAAAAACAGGGAACACGCCTGGAAAATGTACAGATTACGGAAGGAACAGACAAAGATTACTTCATTTCTTACACCACGGAGCAAAAGGATAAATACGGTGCCTCAGATGAATATGCAAAGATCAAAAAATTGTATGTTCAGAAAGCGACGATCCAAAAGCAGAATGTGATGACGGAAAGCGGAAGTATAGAGCAGAACTCCATGAAATTTGAGACACCGGTTCTTTTGAAAACGCTTGTTGATTATGACGACAGTGATGACAACGACGGTGTATATGTTGGCGGAAGCTGCGAGGAGAAAGTAGAATCTCCAAGCTTTACCAACTTGAAATTCCTCCACGGAAAATTGTCAGATGCCGGAAAAGCGGAAACTTTCCTGATGTACAATATGAATGGAATTACCTATGTGATCAAAGAAGAGAGCCTTGAAAATGCATTGAACAGTACTAATGCAGCGATCACGGTGGATCCATTGTTTACGGTAGATAAGGAACATGGAAACGCACAGGCAGAGGCGACCATCGGTGTAGATGGAGATGGAAATATCTCTGCGGTTTACACCCAGACCGTAACAAATACGGTAAATAATGCTCTTTATGTGACGAAGTACGATCCGACGGTTAAAAAATTCGGAGAGGCATTTATGCTTGCGATGAATCATATGCAGGTATATGAGGATTCCGTATCGAATCAGTGGACTTCCGAAGATACGAGAGAAGCCTTCTTTGACAGTAAGAAAGGCGGCGGAGAAGACCAGTTTATCTTCAATGCTCCACAGATCGCACTTGGCAAACCGACGACGGAAAACGAGAGCGGAACATTGACAATTCTTACCAAAGGTACGATGACAAAATTAAAGAAATCCACGATGGATTTTGAAGGGGAAAAGTATACGGAATATGTTCCTGATGCCAATAACACAGCAACTTCCGGTATTTATGCGATCACGTATGGAATCGGAGATCAGAAGATTGGAGAAGCATCGATCACATTTGATCAGAACAATTTTGTATCCGGTGCGGAACTGAGCGGAAGTGTTTCTTTCCGTAATACCGGAGATGTGGCGATTCGAGGAAGCAAGGCAAATTCAATCTATATCACATTGAAGGCAGCAGGTAAAAATGGCAGTGAGGCAGCCGAACTCGCACAGTGGAAAGTGGAGAGCAATATTCTTGCCGGACAGCAGGTGACGACCGAAGACATCGTGTGTAAGGCACTTCCATCGGATATCGCCGGAGGAAAGATTTACTTTGAGGTGCAGGAGGATCCGTCATATTCGGGTGCAAAAGCATTGAGTACAGCGGATGCTGACGACGGATGTGGAATGATTGCTGTCGGAGAAAAAGCAGAACTTTCGATTGATAGTCTGGAAATTACTGCCAGCGACACATTGGAAAAACGAAATGTAAATAATATTTCCTGTGTTCTTGCGGACGTAGATATGACAGTGAGCAACCTTGGTGTAGAAGATGCTTCCAACGTGAAATTCCAGTTAAAACGCAGTGCCGGAAAAACAGATGGAAGTGAAGATAAATATATTCCATTGGAGATTGGTGGAAATCTGATCTTAGGTGACGATGCCAATGAAACGCCTCTTCTTGGAAATGGAAATGACAATGGTGTATTTGATTATCTTGCGTATAACGATACGTCAGGAATCATCAGCACAGATCAGAAGATTGCAGCAGGTAAGACACAGAAGATCAAAGGAAAGATAGTGATTCCATTGAGTGCATTTGATCCGGAAGACTCGGTAGGTGCTGCAAATCTCCAGTTTACTTTGAAAAGTGATGCGGACGAGTATGAGTCAAGAAATAATACGGCGTATGGTAAAGTAGTACCGGCGACAAGATTTGATTGTCTGGATAAGGTTTCTCTGACAGTAGGAAATCCGGTCAACTTTACATTGAAGATGCAGGCGGCGATGGATTCTTCCAAACGAAGCAATATTACGCTTACGGAAATGAAGATCAATAAAGACGGCAAGGCAGAAGTGGCAACAGATAATAAACTTTTGCAGAGTGCAGCTTATAATGTGAAGACAGGATACATTACCGTAACCGCGCAGAAAGAGGGCTCCGGTGTTTTGCGAATTGCAGATACGACCACAGGTTCTTTTAAGGATATTACATTTGTGGCAACCGTTTCGGGATGCAATATTCGTACAGATAATCCGGTATTTGAATTTACCAATGCCTTGCACGGAAAGGAATGGGAAGATACGGATGTCGGAGCTGTTACGCAAGGAACCGTACTTCCATACAATAGCGATATTTGTACCGGCGGAGAAGGCAATAGCTTTACATTTACGACATATGCGAGAAGTATTGACTTCTATTACACAGGCGATATCGAAGTATCCAGTAACAATAGTTTTGGTTTTGTAACGAAACAATACAGAGACCGCGACGGAGAAGAAGTAGCAGGAGAATACTACAAGCGACATACCGTAGATTTCAACAATACTTCGCTGAAAAAACATACCGTTACGGTAAAAGTAATTAATGGCAGTGCTTCCTTTGACCGAATGGTGGAATATTATTCCGAGCGAAGCGAGGGGGATACCGGACGTGATGTACCGGAAGATAAGGTGAAACCGGTGATTGTGGTTGGAAAGACACTTCCGACAGGTACAACGAAACTTCAGCCGGGAACAGTTCTGGAAATTCCGGTTTACGCTTATGACGACGTGATGCTCAATTCTGTCAGCATCGGTGGAAACGGAGCAGATAAACTGGTAAATAATCAGTTTGCAGAAGGAACGTTAAAGGTTAAGAAAAATGGTACCTACCACGTAATCGTGGAAGACAGTTCCGGAAATATCACACAGAAACACATTACCATTGATTGTTTCGAAGAAGATGCAGAAAAGATTGACGAAACCACGGACGACTGGCCGGATGTAACATTGAAGCTGGTTGACGAGAATGGAAGCGAAATCACGGATTATACAACGGCAAATGCCTATATTGCTTACGATATTAAGGCAGACCGTAAGATTAAATCCGTAGAGATTCAGAAAGTGGATATGATTACCCAGAAGACGACGGATCTGGGAAGCGGCATTAAAGTAACCGGAACGCCGACAACGCTTTCTGACAGATATGATGTCAATCTTTTGGAAAATGGTTATTATCAGGTAAAAGTAACCGATTCCGCAGACAATGCGACGACCGCAATACTCAGCGTGGAATATTTGACAAAGGGACCGCAGGTATATCTTTATACAGCGGACAGTGTGGAAAATCAATTGTTTTACTGTGTTGGTGATGAAGACAATGAGATCCCATTGAAAGAAGTTGCTGTGTATGAAGGAAAAGTAACGGCAATGAATGAATCCGGTTCGATTGAGGTAGAAGGAAAAGAACCATTGATGCGTAAGTCTTACACGACACAGACGATGGATTCCGGAACAGTAATTCTGGATGAATCCACTTCTACCAAAGAGTTTACGATTGCCGCACAGGATGTATCCGGTAAATTGACCACGTATATTTATACGGATGAAACCTGCCTGAACAGTCTTGCTGTAGGTAGTGCGGAAGATATCGCATTCGGCGTAAAACTCAATGGAGAATTTAAACCATATCAGAGAAATTATACCGTGGATGTTCCGTATGGTTATCCGGAACATCAGCTTCCGGAAGTAAATGCTACCTGCGGAAGCGAAGCGACGATCAATAAGAACTGGGATGGCGATGTGTTGACGATTAAGGTTACCAAAGGCGATATGGAAAATACGTATACGATTACCTTGAAACGTAAAAAATGTACGTGTGACATTTCCATCCGAACCTTTGATGATTATATCGACGTGCCAAAGACAGGCGAAAAACCTTCCCGTCAGTTTGATGTACAGACGGATGTGACACTTTGTGAAGTACACAAAGACCACGTTCAGGAAAATGTGAAGCTTTCTTATGAGCTTACAGACGAAGAAGAGAACACAACACCGGTAGAAACTGCATCAGTGGAAAGTCCGGTTTTGGAAAATGCGGCAGCCACGATTCAAGGAAATACGATCGTATTTAATCGTATTGACGAAGGTACGACACCAAAAGAGGTTCATGTCAAAGTAAAAGCGAAGACGGATTCCTGTGAACGGTCGAAGATCATTACGTATACAGTGCGCAATAAATACGAGGTCGGTCTGCGGGTAACCGAAGGTGGAGCGGTGCATTGTGGAGAAGATATATTGACTGCTCAGAGCGAGACGGATTCGGAAGAACAGCCATATCATTACGATGTGAATACCGGATTTGAATTGGAATTGACAGCCGCCGAAAAAGAAGGTTATGAATTTGCCGGTTGGTACGATTCCGGTGATAAACTTCTTTCAAAAGAGAAAGAATTTGTTTATACGGTAGGAAAAGACGAAACACTTCGTGCCTTGTTCAAAGACATTGTCAATCCGGAAGGATCGATCACACTGACCGATCTGAATGGGGCGCAGAATGTGACAAAATCGGATGAAGGCAATATCCTGGTTTCCTCTAAAGGTTTCCAAATGGAGATTACGGGAGAAGACAAACATTCGGGTGTAAAATCCATTTCTTACCAGATTGTAAAACGAGGTGAGAAACTGGATGAAAATGGAAAGTGGATTGCCTACGATGGCAAACCGGTTTCATTCGAAGAAGAGATGGATTTTGTAGTTTATGCGAAGATAGTGGATCAGGATGATAATGAAGTTATTGTATCCTCAGAGCGCGCAATGGTTGAAAAATCAGCAGCGACCGTTCGACTCGCACCAAACTTTACCGAAGGAACATTTACCAATAAGAAGGATGCTGCGATAGTAGCTACGGTACAAGAAGGTACGGCGGCATTGAAGGAAATCCGCTATGTTGTCAATGGCAAAGAGAATACCACAGAGGAAACGGTATTTGGCATCTCGGATCTGCCGGATGGTAAATACGATGTGATTGTTTCTGCAAAAGATATTTTGGGCAAAGAAGTTTCTGCTAAGGTATCTGTGAAGAAAGATGTAGCAGAGCCGGTCCTTTCAATTACCGGAGTGCCGACGAGTACCGTCGAAAAAGCGACACTTGGTATCGAAGCCGAGGGTGGCATTTCCGGAATAAAGGAAATACGTGTAAATGGAAAACCGTATAACGGAAAGACATACGAAGTGACTGAGAATGGAACGTATGTATTCGAAGTCGAGAACAATGCCGGAAGTGTTACGACAAAGTCCATTACGATCCAATGTATCGTGAAACCGACGCCGGCACCGACACCGACACCGGTTCCTGGTTCATCAGGCAATACAGCACCGGCTCCGGGGGCAACAGAAGCACCGGCTGTGAACAAAGACCAGCTGCCAAGAACCACATTTGTCCGCCGTAAGAAAATTGGAAAGAAAGGCATCCGCATTACCTGGAAAGGTGTACGTGGAGCACAATCCTACAATGTTTACCGTGCGAAGAAGGCAAATGGCAAATATAAACTGGTAGCAAATGTCAAAGAGAGTTGTTACACAAGCATGAAGAAAAATGCACGCAAGTACTACTACAAAGTTGTTGCGGTAGCCAAGAAGAAGGCAAACAACAGCGAAATGAGTGCATACGCGATCTCTGCAAATGTGGATGAAGCAGCAGCATCGGCGGCCCAGGCGGCAGCGGGAAGCACCGCAGCCACAGGCAAGATTAAAACTCTCAAAGGCAAAGTTACCAAGGTAAAGGCAAAAGCCAAGAAAGGCAAGATAGATGTTTCTTGGAAGAAATACAAGAAAGCCAGCGGCTATATCGTATACCGTGCTGAAAGTAAATACGGAGTTTACGATGAATTTGCGGTAGTCAAAAAGAATTCTTTCAAGGATAACTATTCTGTAAAAGGAAGGAAATTCTACTACAAAGTACGTGCCTTTAAGAATAAGGGTGATGGCAAAATTTTAAGTGGTATTTCCAAGAAGGCAAGTGTAAAAGCCAAATAGAAAACAATTTGTGTATAATAACAGAACGCAGACGGGGCTGCCGCACGAAGTGATTCGTGCGGCAGCCCCATTTGTGTTTGGTGGAGTGTAGGCTGGCGGAGGCAGCGAAAATAGGGAAACCCAGCGAAATCCGTTGCCTTTCCCCATCAGCAGCCCACGCGGGGAAGTTTCTTATAGCTCCCGCTCCATATCTTTTTCCCACTTACCTTCTGGGCGCGGATGCTTACCTGCATTTTCTTGCTACGGGTTAAGGTGATTTTCGTTTTCTTTGTATAAAACCATCGTGTTTCGCCGTTCTTTTTGTTTTTAACACGGATCTGGTATCTTGTGGCTGCCTTACACTTTTTCCATTTTATGGTAAGTTTGTGTTTGCCTTTTTTCTTTTGCGTTACTTTTTTTATCTTGAGAGATTTGGTATCAAATTTTTTTGAGGGAGTCGTGGTGGTGCCGGGTACTGCGGTGGTGCCAGGTACTGCGGTGGTGTCGGGTGAAGACGGTGCCGTAGCAGATGGAACTGCGGAAGCTGCCGGCGACGGTATTGCCGAATCCGTCGGTGACGGGGTTACAACCGGAGTTGTGGTTGGCGCTGAAGTCCCGGAAGGTGTTTCCGTAGCTGTCGGAGTAGCCGAACTTGTCGGCAAAGGCGTTTTTGTTGGAACCGGATTTTCCGAAGGCTCTATCGTGGCTGATGGAGATGCCGATATTTGCACCTCTTTTTTCAAATCCTCAATGATATGCTGCAGCGAATTTTTCAGATTCAGGCGTGGTGTAATATAAATGAGGCCGGAATCTGCGATATAAGTATAAACAGAATCACTCATAAGTAGATATTTCTTTGTATCAGTAAGAAGATCTTCCCGGCTTTCGTAAGTTTTATTTGCTTCAAGAAATCCCATAATTACCGCTGCACTGCCGGCGACCATGGGGGAAGCCATCGAAGTTCCGCTTTTTTCCGCATATGAATTGTAGCGGGTGGTAGAGAGAATGGACTCGCCCGGACAGAGGATGTCGTAAGGAGCCGGGGAAGTATCCACAAAATTCGAAGAAGTCCAGCAGCCATCCGTTGTATTGCCCGCCATTACGCCAATCACGTAGGGATAGGCGGCAGGGTACATGGTGGAGCTTGAAGAGGCTTTTCCGTTATTGCCGGCTGCTGCGACAAGAAGACAGGAAGAGGAAGCCATTTCCAATTCTTCGGCGAAATTGCTGTTTTCATTATAACTGCCAAACGACATATTGATCACGTCTGCACCATTGGCGACCGCGTACTGAACCGCTTTTGCGGCATTGGCAAACGAAAAACTGTTTTTATAATTTCCCGCTTTTAAGATCATGATCTTTGTGCGGTAACCGACACCGGCGTAGCCGACTGCATTGTTTGGATTCATACCAATAATCCCGCTGACGTGCGTGCCATGACTGGTGTTGGAATCATCTTCCGGTGCTTCATAACGAAGAGGAGCAGAGGAATCCTCCGGGACCGGAGTGGGTACATTGTTAATAAAATCTACGCCGTAAATATCGTCAATGTAGCCATTGTTGTCGTCGTCTACATTGTCCGTGCCATTTTGTTCCGCTTCATTGATCCATAGGGAATCGACGAGATCTTCGTGGGACAATTCCGCACCGGTGTCAATGATCGCGATCACGGTCTCTTTGACCGGGTAACCGCCCAGAACAGCAGCGGTATCATCAGCGCCGATCGCCGCAAGGTAATACGGGGAAGCGGAGGCAGACGAAGAGGAAGAGGAAGTTTCTGCCGCAAGTGTGAATGCCTGTGAGGACATCCTGTCCGGTTGGGAAGGTGTCAAAACAAACATATTAAAATATGGAAAAATCAATAAGAAAACAAATACAATACAAATCTGTTTCATATAAAACCCCCTTTGTGTTATTTGCTGCTTACAGTTTACCATATTTAGAAATGTCTTACAAGGTTTGCAAAAACACATTTTTTTCATAATGTAGGTGTTGTAAGATGACCTATTCTGTGATAACATCATACATAAAGGAGGTGAGCCGGCTGTGCTTTACAACAAACGAAAAACCATAGGGGTATTTGCAGAAAGAGTCAAAGATGAATTTCAGATGCGCTTGTGCCAAGGAATCATCGAAGAAGCAGAGCAACAGGGATATAATGTGACGATTTTTACAAATTATGGAAAATACGGGCACAATAATGAACATTTTATCGGTGATCAAATGATATGGGACCTGCCATATTATGAGGAATTTGCAGGAGTGATACTGGCATTGGATACAATGAGTGAAAAAAGCAGCCGGCAGAAGATCCTTGACAATGTGAAGAAATATTGTCATTGTCCGGTGGTCAGCATTCGCGAAAAAGTGGAGGGAGCAGTCAACTTTCTTGTGGAAAATACGACGGGAATGGCAGGACTTATCCGGCATTTTATTGAGGTACATGGGAAAAAGCGGCTTTGTTTTATGAGTGGACCGGAAGATTATTGGGATGCGAGAGAGAGGATGCAGTGTTTCCTGGATACGATGCGTGAATATAGTCTTCCGGTGACAGAACAACAGACATTTTACGGGGACTACTGGTACAATATGGGGACACAGGCATGTGACTGGTTTTTGGCGGCAGACGAGATGCCGGAAGTGATTATGTGCGCGAATGATCATATGGCATTAGCAGTGACAAGTGAATTGAATAAACGCGGGATCCGTGTGCCGGAAGATATCTGTGTCAGTGGGTACGATGGACTGCTGGAGACACTTTCCTTTACGCCGGCGATCACGACAATGCGTGTGCCTTTCCAGAAAATGGGAAAGCAGGCGGTGGAGTTGATCGCAGAAAATCAGGAAACCGAGGATTGGAAAAAAATCGATAAAGTTTGTTTTGAGGCGGATATTTTGGCACGAGAATCCTGCGGATGCATGGAAAAAGCAGGCGAAAAGATCATCTTGGAAAAGCAGCGCCAATACGATCAAATGCACGCGGAGCACAACTGGGCAACGCAGTTTGACTATATGTCCATTTACTTGAGTCAGGCAGAATCTATTGAAGATATCGCAGATTATATTGCTGAATTTCATAAAAATATGTACGGCATCCGCGACTATGCACTTTGCCTTTGTGAAATGCTTCACGATGCACAGGGGTATAAAACGTATACCGATCAGATGGAATTGTGCGTTTATATCAAAGACAATGAGCAGAAGACCGGAATCCGCATTCCATTTGAACGGCGGGAACTTCTGCCGGAAGAAATGATCAGCGATAAACCGCAGGTGTGGTATTTTGCGCCGATTCATTTTCAGGACAGCTGTTACGGTTATGAAGCCTTTCGATTTTGGAGTTGGGAAAATACGGCAAATTTATTCTTCCACTGGAATATCAATATTGGCAACAAAATTCATGATCTGCTCATTGAAGATAAGATGAAAACGTTGATCGATGAACTGGCTTATATGTATGACCGCGATGAACTGACCGACTGGTACAATCGGCGCGGCTTGGAAAAGCAGGGTGTGTGGCTGCTGGAGCAGGCAAAGCAGGAGAAGAGCCCCTTGTTTTTGTGCGTTATCGATCTCGATGGAATGAAGCAGATCAATGATAATTTCGGGCATATCGAGGGAGACTTTGCATTGAAGAAAGTATGCAAGACGATTTCGGGGGCGTGCCGGGGAGAATATTTGTGTGTGCGTACAGGTGGTGATGAGTTTGTCGTATTGGCAAAAAATGTAACCGAGATGGAAGGCCGCGCATGGATGCTGAAAATGGAAAAAGAATTGGAAAGATTTAATAAAAGCAGCGAAAAACCGTATGCAATCCATGCCAGTTACGGGATTACGAGCCGTGTGCCCGGGGAAACGGAGAGCATGCAGCAGTATATCAAAGAAAGTGACGAAAAAATGTACCGTTATAAAGTGATGAACAAAAAACGGCGAGGAGAGGAACTCCGTTGAGATAAGGTGGTATGTCAGAGAAAATGAAAAAGAAAAACAGGCAAAATTCTGTTCTTATGGGGATGCTGATCTGTATCGTCATTGCATTTGCTGTGACACTTGGTGGCTTTGCCATTTTGCGCAGACAGATGGCAAAGACAGATCTCGAGGAAACGAAAGAGCAGTCCTATGAGGCACATTATGCCTTTATTGTAGACAATCCGGAAGACGAATATTGGCAGCAGGTTTACGAGGCGGCAAAAGAAGAAGGCAAAAAGCAAAATATTTATGTCGAGCAGATTTTTGAAAATGTGTCGCAGACATATGAGACGAAAGAATATATGGATATTGCGATTGCAGAAAAAGTCGATGGCATTTTATTGCAATCATCTTCCAAATCGGTCGGCCCGGAGATGAATGCGGCGATGGAAGCCGGAATTCCGGTCGTGACAATGCTGCATGACAACTACAGTGGCAGGCGATGTGCGTTTGTCGGAGTCAATGACAGCAGTCTCGGAGACAGTTATGCAGAGTTGATACAGGAAAATATTTTCAAGAAGGAAAACGATGTCCTTGTGCTGATGGAAAAAAATGGAGACCTTGGAGAGAGCAATCTGGTTTTGCAGACCATCCGGCAGAAAGTGCAGGGAGCAAAAATCCGAGTACAGTTTCTTGAGGGAGAAGATGAATTCGCGACAGAAAAAGCAGTCAGAAACTGTATTTTGGATGAGAAACAGTGCCCGGATGTACTTGTCAGTTTGTCTTTGGAAGGAACCGCATATGCGTATCAGGCGGTTGTTGATTATAGTAAAGTAGGCTCGGTCAAGATTATTGGAGCTTATGAAAATGATGAGATTCGGCGGGGGCTGGAAAAAAAAGTAATTGCAGCGAGCGTGGCGATTGATTCAGAGGCGATTGGAAAGAAGGCAATCCAGGCATTGCAGGAATATAAGAAAAACGGTATTGTAAACGAATATCAGATGATACAACAAAACGTGATAAGAGGTGGAAAATGAAGCGAGCGTCGATTAGCACAAAAATGATCGTATTATTGATATTTACATCGGTTATGACACTGTTGATCAATGTTATGATGTTTCTTAATATCAATCAGGTACTTGTTCAGATTGAGCAGGTGTATGCGACCAATGTGCAATTAAATAAAATGACAGAAGAACTGGATAAAGTGCATTCCGAGATGTTGGAATATTTAAAAACGAGAGATTCCGGTGTCTTGCAGGAGTATTACATCAGCCAGCAGAATCTGTCTGAGCAGCTGGCAATGGTGCAGGAAGAGGCGATGGACCGACAGACTAGTGTGTTAAAAAATAATATTTATTATCTTGGAAAAAATTACCTAAAGATTTCCGAGGAGGCAGTAAAGGCAAAGCGTGGGCGAGATGTGAACACTTATGGGGAGCGCTATGAAGATGCCGGAAAAATGAAAGAATATCTCAATGGCTACATCAGCAGCCTGAACAATATACAGTTTCAGGGAAATTCTCATAATTACCTGCTTTTGCAAAATTTCCTATATTATATGGAAGTAGTAGGAACGATTATGTTCTTCGTCGTTGTACTGTGCGATACGATCATGGTCGTTATGATGACGCGGCGTCTCACGAGACCGTTGAAAATTTTGTCGAGGCGCGCGAAGGAAGTTACAGCGGGGGATCTTTCCGTGGATATCCCGGTATTTCGCACCGGAGATGAAGTTGAGAGTCTGTCAAAAGCCTTTGATAAGATGATGGGAAGCATACGCGAATATGTCGAAGCGCAGCGTCTCAGCATGGAAAAAGAAAACGAGATGCGTGAAAATGAATTAAAAACACAGACGTTGTTAAAGGATGCCCAGTTAAAATACCTGCAATCGCAGATCAATCCCCACTTCCTATTTAATACATTGAATGCGGGAATGCAGCTTGCGATGATCGAAGATGCGGATAAGACGGCACTTTTTATCGAAAATATGGCAGAATTTTTTCGTTACAATCTGTCACGCATCAATGAAGATGCGACACTTGCGGATGAAATTCAGCTTGTCGACCATTATATTTACATTCTCAATGTGCGTTTTGCCGGAGATATTCATTATAAGAAGGAAATCGAGCCGGGACTGGAAAATGTCCTTGTGCCATCCATGATCCTGCAGCCACTTGTCGAAAATGCCGTGCAGTACGGTATCCGAGGCGTCGAGTGGGAAGGCTGGGTTACACTGCGGATCTGGCAGGAAGCAGGGACCGTTTATATCGAAGTCGCTGACAATGGGCGCGGCATGAGCCGGGAACTCATCGAACGTGTGCTGCAGGGAGAAAATGTAAAAAACAGGAAAAACAGCAAATCCAATGGAATTGGTATTTACAATGTATTGGAACGGCTGCAGATGTATTATACGACGGAAGATGTATTGGAGATCAAAAGTGACGGTGAAGGAAAAGGAACGCAGTTTATGCTTAAAATTCCGAAGGAGGTGAGACCATGATAAAATTACTGCTGGCAGATGACGAGGGAATTGTACTCGAATCCCTGCAGCGGATCGTGGCGAAAAATTTTGGAGATACGTGCGAAGTGCGGACGGCAAAGACCGGACGAGCCGTCATCGAAGTTGCAGAAGAATTTCGACCGGATATCGCAATGTTAGACATTCAGATGCCGGGAATCAACGGAATTGAGGCGATTGAAGAGATCAAAACATTCTGCCCGAGAACCTGTTTTATCATTATGTCCGCCTATGATACGTTTGACTATGCGAAAAAAGCGATGTCACTTGGCGTTATGGATTTTATTACGAAGCCTGCCAACACTTCGCGTATCGTCTCGGCACTTGAAAAAGCGATGGATGAAGTGCGCAAACAGCAGAGACGATGGGAAAAAAGTCTGGAATACAAGGAAAAATTGGAAGCCGTCGTGCCGATCATTGAGAGCGGAATGATTTATTCGATCTTATTTCAGGATAACTATTCGGGAGATACAGAACGTTTCCGTGAATTGCTCGATATTCCGGGAGATTATGGCATGATTCTTGTCATTGAAGTCGGCGACGCGATCGAAAACCGAAAAATGACGAATGTCGTCGGAATGTCGGTTAAAGCGCAGAAATTTTACGATGAATTCCGTCAGATCGTGAAGGAATTTTTTCCGGCGACGGTAGGACCGGTTATGACCAATAAAATCGTCGTTTATGTGCCGGCGGCAGCTCCGGAAAAAGAATACAATGAACGAGTAAAAATTATCGAAAAAACCGATAATATGATACAGAAACTGATTTCGCGTATTGAATTACAGTTTCGTGCCGGAGTCGGAAGCATCCGCCCGGTGGATGATATTTATCCGTCGTATCAGGAAGCCTGTCTGGCGTTGAAAAAGGCCGAAGGGACAGTAATGCATATCAATGACCTTGTGGCGGCGCAGGACATTGAAGAAAATTATCCGATGGAGACAGAAAATGCGATGTATGTGGCACTCAAACATGGCGACGTTTCAAAAACACTGGAGGAGGCCGCACAGTTCTTTGATTGGATGCAGAAGAATTATGCTTCCTGTCCGGATGATGTCCGTCTGAAAGTGCTGGAACTTGTCATGTATGCTGAACGAATTGCCTTTCACGAAGGCGGAATGTCTTATCATTTCCGCGATCGAACAAATTATCTGGCGACGGTAACCGGTTTTACAACGATGGATCAGCTGCAAAGCTGGTTTCTTGATCATATGAAAGCAGCGGCAGAGATTATTCATGCGAAAGCGAGCGAGAAATATAGTGATATTGTTGCCAATGCCAGAGACTATATTGTAAATAATTTCCAAAAAGACGTGTCGCTTGATGAAGTGAGCCGTGTCGCTAATGTCAGTCCCTATTACTTTAGTAAAGTTTTTAAGGAGGAAACAGGTGAGACATTTGTTGAGTATTTGACGGGACTTCGGATGGAACACGCAAAAAATCTGCTGCGGGAAAAGGAAAAAAGCATCAAGCAGATCTGTGTGGAATCCGGTTACAGCGATCCGAATTATTTCAGCCGGATTTTCAAAAAGACAGTTGGTGTGACCCCGTCGGAGTACCGAGAAGGTTAGAAAGAAGGAACGTATGAAGCAAGTAAATATAAGAAAGATCTGTCTTTTGCTCTGTGTGGCAGCAGTCGTTTTGCTGACCGGATGTGGCGCAGGCGAGCCGGAAAAGAAAAGCGACTCGGACGGAATCCGGATCGGATTTTCTTTTGATTCCCTTGTCATCGAGCGGTGGCAGAGGGACCGCGACGTCTTTGTATCACGGGCGCAGGAACTCGGAGCCACCGTCAATGTGCAGAATGCCGGCGGAGATGTGGCGGCGCAAAAAAAGCAGATTTCGTATTTTATTGAGCAAAAAATGGATGTGATCGTCGTTGTGGCAGCGGATACATCGGCACTCAGCGATGTGGTCGCGCAGGCAAAAGAGCGGGGAATCCGCGTCGTTGCCTACGACAGAATGTTGGAAAATGCCAATGTGGACCTGTACCTCTCGTTTGACAGTGAAAAGGTTGGCGAGATTTACGGCGATGCGATCACCCGGAAATTTCCAAAAGGCGCACAGATACTGGAAGTCCTTGGTTCGCCGGAAGATTACAATGTGAAATTGATGGAAAAAGGGCTGGCTTCCAAATTAGGCAGTACCTATAAAGTTGTAGAAAAAAAATATGCAAAAGGCTGGATCGCAGAGCAGGCATATGATATCGTTTCAGAATATTTTTCCAAAGGGAATTCTTGTGATGTCGTGGTGTGTGGCAATGATGATCTTGCAACACAGGCGATTCGTGCACTATCGGAAAACCAGAAAGCCGGAAAAGTGTATGTCCTTGGGCAGGATGGTGATCTTGCCGCCTGTCAGCGTATCGTCGAGGGGACTCAGGGGGGAACGGCATTTAAAAATATTGACGAGCTTGCGGAGAATGCGGCAGATCTTTGTGTGAAACTTGCCAAAGGCGAAGATACCGGTGTGAAGGCGACGATGTCGGACGGTACTTACGACGTGCTAAGTTATCAGCTTTCCCCGATTTTTGTTGATCAGAAAAACATGGATCAAGTGATTATTGAGGGAGGGTTCCACACAAAAGAAGAAGTATATCTCAATAAAAAAGCGAATTAAGAGCAGTAGCACAATTTTGAAATCAAGATTGTGCTACTCTTTTTTTGTGCTGTCAGGAAAATCGCAAAATTGTCCATTTTATCGTAAAGCATTCCTGTTTAGGGTATGGTATATTGTAGACAAGAAAACAAGAATGGCTGTATGCAAGAAAAATATTTTGAGAAGGAGAATGGCTATGAAGATGATAAAAAAATGGATCGCTTGCCTGATGGCAGTCGGAATGATGCTTTCGCTGACCGCCTGTGCAGGTGGAGTATTAGGGATAAGTTTTTGGCAAACAACGGATTATTGCGGATTTCCGCAGGTAAATTCAAA
>UQAQ01000032.1 GCA_900539115.1 uncultured Roseburia sp. | reverse complement strand
GATTCTGAAAACTCAATATATATTTGAATTTTCAGGGTTGTTTCACTGTTCAGTTATCAAGGTTCTTTGCTGTCGCTCTTTGCGTCAGCGATAAATATTATATCAAATCTCTTTGATGTTGTCAACACTTTTTTTAATTTCTTTTTTGTTTCTTTATCGCGTCAACAGGTACTATCTTATCAAATCCATTTGATTTTGTCAACACTTTTTTTCATTTTCTTCAAAAAAGTTTTTTCCGGCTTTTGTTACCATGCAAAGAATCAACTTTCATGCGTATCATCCACCAACTGACAAACGGAGAAGGAGGGATTTGAACCCTCGCGCCGCTATTAACGACCTACTCCCTTTCCAGGGGAGCCCCTTCAGCCACTTGGGTACTTCTCCAGCTGAATTGTTAAAACGTATTCAATTCATCGAGTTGTTACTCGAAACGGAGAAGGTGGGATTCGAACCCACGGCCCCTTTCGGAGTCACCGGTTTTCAAGACCGGCTCCTTAAACCACTCGGACACCTCTCCAAACGTTGCTTGAACAGTATACCAAAAATACAGATACTTGTCAACAACTTTTTTCCTTTTTTACATTAAAATATTTAATCCTTTACCTCTCGCCTAATTTCAGGCCGGGTACCGCATTCAGATCCAGTCCGCTGCGTACTCCGTTGCGATATTCATAATATCCTGCTGCTCCAATCATCGCAGCATTGTCCGTACAGAAAACAGGATCCGGGTAATATAAAGAATATCCCCGTTTCTCACATTCTGCCCGCATCTTGGCACGCAGACCTTTATTGGAAGCTACGCCGCCTGCCATTGCGATTTTTGAGATATTGTAATTTTTCGCTGCCAGCATAGTATGCTGAACCAAAACATCTACTACGGCCTCCTGAAAAGACGCAGCAATGTCTGCCTGTGAATATTCGATTCCTTTCATCTTGCAGCCATTGATATAATTTAGAACGGCGGATTTCACCCCGCTGAAACTGAAGTCATATGGTGCATTTTCCACAGAAGCACGCGGAAAGGCAATCGCATCTTTATCGCCACTTGGTGCAAGAGCATCGATCTTCGGGCCCCCGGGATACCCCAGTCCGATAGAACGTGCCACTTTGTCAAATGCTTCCCCTGCGGCATCATCCCGCGTACGTCCAATGATCTCATATTTACCATAATCGTTGACCAAAACAAGATGACTGTGCCCGCCGGATACCACGAGACACAAAAAGGGCGGTTCCAATTCCGGGTGACAGATGTAGTTCGCCGAAATATGACCTTCAATATGATGCACTCCGATCAATGGTTTTCCGCTGGCATAACTGATTGCTTTTGCTGCACCGACGCCGACCAGGAGGGCACCTACAAGTCCCGGTCCATATGTCACACAAATTCCGTCCACATCATCTAATGTCTTTTGGGCATCCACAAAAGCCTGCTCGATCACTTGATTGATTTGTTCAATATGTTTACGGGAGGCGATTTCCGGCACCACACCACCATATAATTTGTGTATATCAATTTGTGATGAGATCACATTGGAGAGCACTTTGCGCCCGTTTACTACAATCGCCGCCGCTGTCTCATCACAAGAACTTTCAATTGCCAATAATGTTACGTCACTCATTTTGTTTATCCTTTCTGCTCTTCGGTCTTGCTCTCATCCTCGGATACGTTCTTTTGGAATGACAATATTTTCCATTTTCCATCTTCTTTTACCAATATGTATTCTTGGAATGACTTCGTATAATTTCCGTTTTCTTTCATAAAGTAAGCCATCTGCACATAGGCGCAGTCCTGGTTCTGAATTGTCTTGTATTTGACCGAGCTCCCCTTATCCACGGTATAATTAGCTATTCTTCGCTTTTGTTTGCGAAATTCTTGTATTTCATCCTTTAAATTGTCGCGCTGCTCTTCAAACGGATTCTGGGAAAGCAGACTGTTGCTATACAAAAGACGCATCTGATTTACCAATTCATCAAACTGCTTGTCCGACATATTGTTATTATAGATGCATTGATTCATTCGACCAAAGAGTTTCAGCACTTCCGTCGGTGTATCCGGATATCCCACTTCCAGATCCTTATTGATCAGCCGCTCCGCTTCTGAAGCGGTAGTATTGTCCATCGTCGTATCCTGCTTTTCTTTATGGGCATAGAAAAACGCAATTGCAACCACGATAAGAAGTCCCGCAAAAAAAGCGAAACCTGTTATGTTTTTTGCCATTTTCTTCGCCGGTGCCGGCTGTGTCTGCTGAACATGTCTTTTTGGCATTCTTCGTTCCATCAAAATCCCTCCTTTACTCCTCAAAACCAATTTCACGAAACTTGCGATCCTTTCCCGGATAGGCATTCGGGAATATTTTCCTTACATCCCCCATATAATTTTCAGGATGTATCAACGACGGGCTGTAATGCGTCAGCCAAAGTTCTTCTACCTTCGCTCGCTTTGCCAATTCTGCCGCCTCATAAAAAGTCATATGCTTTTTCTCTTTTGCACTTGCAATCTTTTCTTTTTCTCCGTACATTCCTTCACAGATAAACAGATCCGCTCCTTCCGCACAGTCTACGATTCGATCCACCGGGCGGCTGTCTGTACAATAAGTCACTTTGATTCCCTTGCGTTCCGGGCCAAGAACCTGATGTGCATAATACATAACTCCGTCCACTTCAACAAAATTATTTTTCTGCAGAGCACTCCATGCCTCCATAGGAATCCTGTTTGCCTTCGCTTTTTCCACATCGAATTTCCCGCTACGTGGAATCTCAATCGTATATCCATAGCATACCACATTATGCTTTACCTTAAAAGCATGAATATGATATCCCCGGCAGATAATATCTTCTTCGTCCCCTTCTATCTCGTGATAGCGGATTTCAAAAGGAAGCCCCTGGGCGATAATGAGAAGGGACGCCACCACTTTTTTCAAGCCTTTCGGACCTATGATCAGGATTGGCTCGCTCCGTTCCGCATTTCCCATCGACAGTAAAAGCCCCGGCAGACCACTGATGTGATCACCGTGAAAATGCGTAATGCAGATTGTATCAATGGGATGAAAACTCCATCCCTGTTCTCTTATGCTGACCTGGGTTCCCTCTCCGCAGTCAATCAACAGGCTGCTTCCATTATATCTTGTCATCAGCGCAGTCAATGCTCTTTTCGGCAAAGGCATCATGCCACCGGCACCAAGTAAACAAACATCTAACACACAAATCCTCCTTCTAATCCATCACCATCGTCTTCTCCTCCACTTCCACAGGGATCGCAAACGACTGTATCAGGCGGTCATAACATTCCTCGCACAGTGCAAAAGAATGCACCTGAAGATCTTTTTTCGAAAAGAATCCCCAGTCTTTCCGCACTGCCAGGATATCTTCCCGCAGAATATCATTTTCATATTGAAGTTCTCTTCCGCATTGATTGCAAAAATTATACTTTTTCATCTCTTATCACTCCGCTCATTCCATAAAATGCTCTTTTATTATAGCGGATACGGTTAAGAATTTCCAGTTGTAAAAATTTCTAAAAATGACGGATTATGTATTTTTTTCTTCCCGTTCTCTCTCTGCCTGCGATTTTCGCAGATAGACCGGACCAAATTTTTCCGCAGGGACAGCCTCGTCTTTCTGATATAAATATTGTCCGAGCAGTGCAATACTTGCTGCACTTTGGTATCTTCTTGCCGGAATCATAAGACGGCAATTATCACCAAGAGTTTCCTTTATTACTTTTTCGAAAACAGGAACACCATCTCCTAAAAATACAATCGTTTTGCCTGCCGCTGCCTCACGGGCGCGCTCCAATGCCGTTTCAATCGGAACGACATCCGGCTCCCCAAGCTGTTCCGGTATTTCCGGTGTAGTTTGGTATACTGCCGTATAAACTTGGTTTCTTCTTGCATCCATGATCGGGCAGACAATCTGGCCTGGCATCTCGACATTCGCAGCCAGTCCCATCAAAGATGACACCGGAACGATTGGAATTTTCAATGTCCATGCGAGGCCTTTTGCAATCGACGCCCCGATACGCAGCCCTGTAAATGATCCCGGTCCTTCGGAGACAGCGATCGCATCCAATTCTTCCGGCTTCACATCTGCCATCGACATCATTTCGGAAATCATCGGCATGAGTGTCTGGGAATGCGTCTTTTTATTGTGTATCTGATACTCAGCTGTCACAATGCCATCTGACATTAACGCGGTCGCAGCCACCAATCCGGAACTATCGATTCCAAGTATTTTCATGATTCTCTGTCTCCTTCCTTGCCACACGTAATGTGGCGGTAGTCGAATCCTTTTTCAAGATCCTTTTCAATCCAAATATTTTCGCAGGTATCCGGCAGAATTTCCTCAATCCTGGACGGCCATTCGATCAGGCAGACTCCGTCACCGAACAAATACTCGTCAATCCCGATATCATACATTTCTTCCACATCGCCGATCCGGTACACATCAAAATGATAAAAAGGAAGTCTTCCTTCCATATATTCCTGAATCAGCGTAAAAGTAGGGCTGGTGATCGGTTCCCCGATTCCCAGTCCCTCGGCAAAGCCCTTGGTGAATACGGTTTTTCCCACTCCGAGATCTCCATGGAGAAGGTAGATATCACCGGCTTTTGCCTGCGTACCAAATTGTTTTCCGATCAAAAACGTATCTTTTTCAGAAAAACTTTCCATTTCTTTCTTTTCTGTCACTGTCGATGTCCTCTCTTTTCAACCTTTGCTTTTTTTCTTAACCATTGTCGCAATCTCTGCATAATGACCGCTGCATTCCTGCGCCGGGATGATCAGAGCTGAAATCGAATTCATATAAATATACATCGCTTCCTTTGTCGTGATCACCTTTCGGATCTGTTTCCATTCTACTTTTGCAGTCCCGGCGATATTTTTTACCTCAATCCCCTCTTCTGAAAAAATATAATGAAATGGTTTGCGGAATGCACCGCTTTTTAATTGGTTCCATCCTTTCAGCAAAATGCCAAACGGCTGAATTACAGTAAACATCGCTCCCAGAAATACAAGGATCACCCGTTGGGAAACAGCAAATTCTTTCCAAAACACAATCAATCCGAGGATTGCCGCAAAACTGATCAAAAGTCCTGCCACGCCTCCCGCACGCAAAAAGTTATTGCGGATCAAAAAGCGGTCTAACGTCTTTTTATCTAATTGAACATCAATCTCATATCTTTCTTCCATTGCTTCTCTCCATTTTTCTTTCTATTGTAATGACCCTGCATAAAAAAATCAAGTGGTGTCATTGACTTTCTATAACAAACGCCATCCCTGGTGATACTTATTCTTCAATGTCATGCCTGCTGCCTTTCCCCAGCCAAGCGGGAATCCATCCACACAGACAAGGTACCAGCCTCCCGGCTTTTTCCCCTCATCGACAATCTGTTCCGGCTGCAGAGAAATGGTTTCGCCTTTGAGATACCGGAATACCTCTTCGTCATCTGCCGAAAATTCCACCCGCTTTTTATAATCTTCCCGTTTGAGTGCCATGGCAAGCGACTGGCTTGGCTCAAATCTCTTTTTCTTCATCTCCCCCATAAACAAACCACTGCGCAAAAACCGCAATCCTTTCATATCCGGAAGTTCTTCCGGCATATAATAGATCATGCCGTTCTTACTCTCCAGACGTTCCGGGTCAAAAACACGGTTCATCTGTGTTTGAAATTCTTCAAAGAATTTCTTTTCTTCACCTTTTAGACCTTTTCTCTTTTGCGAAAAATGTACGTTGTTCGCTGCCGCCTTTTCTCCCTTTTGCAAAAGAGCAAGAAAATGTCCTTCGCCATCCAGCTTATGCGGAAACATTCTGACACATTTTTCCAGCTCCTTATTTTCACTGTCGATCCACGCGGGATTTCCTTTGACAAATCCGGAATATCCTTCCATATCTACCAGTTTCAGAGACGGATCCAACGACAATAAATATTGTACACTTCCCTCATCTTCCAACGGAGAAAACGTACATGTAGAATATAAAAGCATGCCTCCTTCTTTTAACATTGGTACCGCCTGCTCTAAAATTTCTCTCTGCAGTTTAGCATAAAATTCCGGTCCGTTTTGTTCCCACGCTTTTACCATCGCCGGATCTTTTCGGAACATACCTTCGCCGGAACACGGAGCATCAATCAGAATCTTATCAAAAAAGCCGGTAAAATATTCCGTCAGTTTTGCCGGATATTCCGTAACAATAAAACTGTTTTCCACGCCAAACAATTCAATATTTTTAAGTAATGCTTTTGCCCGTTTGCTGCTGATATCATTGGCGATCAATAAGCCTGTTCCATGCAGTTTCGCCCCTAATTCCGTCGCTTTTCCACCGGGTGCCGCGCAAAGATCAAGTACCACATCCCCTTCTTCTACCGGAAGACGGGACGCCGGTGTCATCGCACTGGGATCCTGAAGATAATACAAGCCGGCAAAATAATAAGGGTGTTTCGACGGCTGCTCTTTTTCGTCATAATAAAACCCATTGGAAATATATGGAATCGGCGTGAGTTCAAACGGTGTGATCTTCAGGAAATCTTCCACCGAGATTTTTGCGGTATTCACACGCAGCCCGTATTTTCTTGAAGCGTCCATGGAAGCGAGATAATCTTCGTACTCGTCTCCCAGAATCCTCTTCATCTCATCACAAAATTTGTCCGGTAAGTACATGGTTCTATTCCTTTCTTATAGTTCAAATCCATAGGGAAGCAGCTGGCGTAATTTCAAAATCTCATACTTCTCTTCCGCGGCCGCAAGGATCACTTCAAAGGCATCGGGATCACAAAATTCCTGCATAACCTGCAGACACACGCCGCAAGGAGAAGTCAGTTCCAAGACTCCGTCTTTTTTTCCGCCCACGATGGCAATGCGGCAGAACTCCTTCTCACCTTCGCTGACCGCCTTAAAAAACGCCGTCCGCTCTGCGCAGTTTGTCGGTGTAAATGCCGCATTTTCAATATTGCAGCCCAGATATATTTTTCCTTCTTTTGTCTGCAATGCTGCCCCTACCGCAAAGCCGGAATACGGGCAGTACGATTTTTCTCTGGCTTCCATCGCCAATTTAATCAACGTTTTCATAGAATCACACTCTCTAATTCAAATAACTGAAGAAACTATTTCCATTGTCTTTAAATAGTTTTTCCGCCTGCATTCTCTTATATGTTTCCACCTTGCCGGATACCGGATTATAAACGGTTATGTTTTTCGTGTCATATCCACTTATCACTACAGCTGTAGAATCCCCGGTTACCGCAATTACATATTTGTTATTGCTCACGAAATACAGCACTTGGTCTAACGTTGCTCCGGTAAGGTTGACCGGTTCTTCCATATACTGTGCAAGCATTGGATAAATTGCTGATTTTTTCTTTGACAGAGCTGTGGCATCTACCGAAACATGATTTGCCTTCAAAACCATGGAAACACAAGCCGCAAAACCGGAAATCTGTCCCTGTGCTTTCTGCATCTCGATTCCGGCGATACTGTTCATCAAAAAGCTGCCGCTGCGTTCCCATACCACATGATGGGTTCGGGAAATAACAACACCCATCTGCTCATCTGCTTTCTGAATCGCCGACACCGGTTTTTCGTATGCTTCCGTAATCTTTCCAAGGGCATATACATAATACTGCGGCACCTGAATTTCATCCAGATGAACGGCTCTTGCGCTGGTAAGAATCTGCTCGTCCGCCACTTCATAAGATGGTACTTGATCAATCGTAAAGCTTGCCGGAAAAGCGATATACCATTCCGTCTGTGCCGCTGAAGTAACTCTCGACACCATCTGATAGGCACTTGCCTGCGACTCCGTCTGATTTAATATGCTGTCATCGGAAATCTTTTTGTATGTTTTTTTCCCTATTCTTTTCAAGCGGGAAAGAGTCATAACATTTCCCTGCACGCTGACTTCCTGCACATAAACATTTTTTTGCTCATATGTCTTTACGGCATTTCCCTTTTCATCGGCAATCACAATCTTATAGCAGGGTGCGATCTCCTCGTCTACCGATTTGGACACAATATCACTTTTATTGACATAACCATAGATGACCTTATCATTGATCACGCCAAGCAGACGAATATAGCATCCCTCCGTTTCCGGTTTCAATAGCGTTTTTTCCTCTGTTTCCAGATTGAAAACCGTCAATTCATCTCCATATCCTTTTTCCAGATTATCAGACCAAGTGAAGCAATCATATTCTATGACTTTACCTGCTTCCTTTTTACTGATTCCCTGAATAATCTGAAAGCTGCTATTTGTTACATTTTCTGCCAGTTTTATCAAGCGGTGCGATTCCATATTATAAGCATATACCGTGTTGGCCACAGCAAAATAATACACATTTTTTCCGCTGACATAACCATAATTATTAAAATCTTTATTTAACTGCTGCTCGGTCGTATCGATCGGAAGATATACCAGCTCCTGAATCTGTTTTTCCTGTGCCGCATACTTGTATAATACGATGGCAACTTTTCCCTCATACTGTCCGCGTGGCACATAACCGGCCACGGCAAAATACAGATTCCCGTCGCTGTCCGTTTTCAAAAGACGCATCTGAGGCACCGCATTTTCACGGTATTCATAAGATGCTTTTTCGCTGTAAGACGAATATAATTTGGTGATGGAATTTTTCTTTTTATCCATATCGTAGCAATATAAATTGCCTTCTCTGGCAAAAAAGAGCTGCTTTGTCGTTTCATTGTTCATCAGATCCATCGTGGTGTCATTGGTGATACCAATCTTTAACTGATTTTTCTGCACACTTGTAAGTGCCGCATCAAATACAGTCTCCATCGTACGTTCATAGTTCAGAAGATAACTGCTTCCGGAAGCATAACGGACGCGATAAAATTCATTGACGCGGTATGTCTCTTTTCCCGTCGCAGTCGATCCCTCAACATAATAATTCAACTGAAAACAAGCCGTCTCCATATTATATTCTTTGATGACCGGCATCGGCTCGGATAGTTTCTTTGGTGAGATTTTTCCCCACGTCACCAGATCGCTGTCCGATTTAATGTTCACTTCTGCCAGCGAATCATTAGATGCCGTACCGTCAGGCTCCAAATAGCGGCTCAATTCTTCTGCTTTTGATTTTGTAAACGTATCTTTATGAAATTGCATTGCAAAATTAAGTTTTTCCTGCAAATACGAATTGTCCATGTAATATTTTAATCTTGTAAAATAATGAATCTTACGTCCGGACTCTGTCGTCGCTGTAATGGAAAGCACATACTCCGTACTTGTCTTAAATCCGTAATCGAACGTGATATCCACCTTCCCCTTCTCTTTGGATATCGCATTGATTTCTTTTTTCTCGTATACTTCCAGTGTATCTTTATCCACTATCTCGTATTCCATTTTTACAATTTTTGTATCTGTTCCGCCAAGCAGAACACTGATGCTCTTATCCTGGCCTAACGGTGTGATGGATTCACGCACGATATTGGCATCGAGTACCCCGCTGTAACCATACAGCCGGTTCATCTCCACGCCCTGACTCTTTATCGTAAGATAGGGAAATGTCTCACTTCCCGCTTCTATTACTTTTCCTGTTTCATAACTGTCGCTCTGCAGGCGGCTTCCAAAGAAAAACAATGCCCCGCAGAATAATACCATTAAAGCAACCACTTTATAAATATATTTAACCATTTACATCCTCGATTCTAACTTCTTACTTGCTTTTCCACATAGAAACAGTTTATCACAGTTCTCGAAACAGGGCAAGATGAGAACACACACTTTTTTTATTCTTTCATATAATAAGGATAAAATATCGGTATAACGCCTCGGCTGCCAGAAAGGAATCCGTTATGAATACACCTGTTTCTTCCTTTTATGATTATTTTCCCGGCCCGGCTCTGATCCCGGGTATGTCCCCGATCCTCGGTGCCGGAAAACTGATGGAATTCGAAGACGATATTCAATATATGAAGCAATTATACCCGGGAATGTGCAAAAAAATACTACAGAACATTGAAGAACGCTGTGACCGTCTTGAATACGAGGGAAGCATATTATTCGACTCCTATCCCGATAAGGTCACCCTGGAACGGATGGCAAAGGAAATCCTCGCTGCCTCTCAGGACGAGAGTATTGCCACCTCCGAAAACCTCCTTTCCCTAACAACCATTCTTCTCTATCAGGAAATTCTATATCGGCGGGCACGTTACCGAAGCCGCAAACGTCTGTACATGTAAAAAAGCACTCCCCTGAGAGACTCTCGTGCCATGCACATTGGGTATCTCAAGGGAGTGTAAACTTGTATGTATTTTATGCACTCTTCGCAAATGCAATTTTCACAAAATCTTTGACCGGCATCGGTTTTGCAAACACATACCCCTGAATGTAATCGCAATCCATCTCTTTTAGATATTCTACTTGTGACCGAATCTCTACACCTTCTGATATCGTCTGTAAATGCAGATTTTGCGCCAGATGAAGAATACTGTTGATAATATCTTTGCCTCGCTTGTCCTCTTCTGTCTCAACAAAGAATACGCGGTCAAGTTTCAGCGCATCTACTTTGATGTCTTTTAACATGTTCAAAGAAGAATATCCGCTTCCAAAATCATCAATGGAACAACGCATCCCGGCTTCGTGGATCTTATTAACAAGAACCGTCATCGTGGAAATCTCATTAAAGAACAAGGACTCTGTCAGCTCAATCTCAATACTTCCTTTCGGCACATTATATCGCTCCAAAATTTCCTTATAGCGGTCAAAAAAGTTTGGCACAAGGAAATGTCCACGCGACATATTAACCGAAACCGGGATAATCCGGTATCCATTTTCATGCCAGGATTCTATCATTTTGCAAACCTGCTCAAACATATACAGATCCAGTTCCACAATAAATCCATTTTTCTCAAATAGCGGAATAAATTCTCCCGGAAAAATCATCCCTTCTTCCGGGGACACCCAGCGCACAAGTGCCTCTGCCCCGGCAATTGTCTCATGCGTAAGTTCGTATTTCGGCTGAAGATACGGAATAAATTCGCCATTTTTCAAAGCCTGTTCCATGCGCATCTCCAGATGTTTTTCACGTTCCAATTTCTGATGTTCTTTTTCATCGTAAACGCCTATTTTCTTTAAATGCTGCGGTAACTGCAATGTTTTTTTCAAGGCAAGATTGGCTCTCTCCATCATCGCGGAGACCGGCATTTCCTTATCTGTAACAAGATAAACACCGAAAAACAACCGCAGTCCGTAAGAAACGCCCTGCTCATCACACAAGTGTCCGAGTTGTTCATTCAAACGGTTCAATCTGTGTTCCAGTTTTTTCATGGAATGAAAGCGCAAAAGCATTCCAAAATTATCTGCCATAATTCTGCCGGACACCTCATCCCAACTGAGTAGTTCGTTGTCAATCACTTTATGAACCTGGCGCAGCACTCGATCACCTTCTTCATCGCCATATAATTCATTAACCAGTTTGAAACGATCAATATTTGCATAAACAAGGGCAAATTCTCCGCTTCCCTGCAACAGAAGCCGTGCAATTCTCTCAAATTCCCGTTTATTTTTTCCTCCGGTAATGTCATCTACTCCTGTTTTTTGATAAAACAACACATATTTTACCACAACCGAAAATGCGATGATTGCTACCGTAAATGCCATTAACGCAATTCGCAGCGATGTATTTGACACATTCATCAAGGCAACGTATAAGAAAAAAACAAGCGCCGCACCAAGTATTACGTCCCATACTACCATGCCTATTATATTCCGCCACTCATACAGTTTAGAGCGGATTCGTTTCACTATCAATTGTTTATCCCTCTTTCATCTTTTCTACATTAACTTTGTTTATTATACCCCTTTTTTTCTAAAAATACAAGTTTCTTTCTCAATGGACTTCAAATACCACTTCTTTGGATTTGTTTTCCATTTTTATCACAACATACGGAAAACTCGGCTTTTCCAAAACTACTTCTTCCTTTGACGGGCCTCTTAATTCCGTGTTAAGAAAAATTTTATCCTTTGTTTCCGTCAATTTTTCAACCAGTATGCTGTAGCCTCCTGTCTTTTGTTCGCCGTAACCAACTGCCATATATAGATAGGTTCCATCCTGATATGTCATTTGAAACGGATTTATCTTTTTCTCCTCTAAATTTTTCAAAAATTCTTCCGGGCAATCCCGCGTAGCAACAACCGTATAATCGCACTCCGTCCCCGCTTCTTTCTGTCCGGTCGATGTCTGTCCGCAGCCACAGAGGACCATCCCTGTCATCATACAGAGGACAAGCAGCACAGCTATTTTGATCTTTCCATTTTTTCCCATACTCATTTTCCCTTTACATTTCTTTACCTCATGTATATGCCTGCCGGCAGGAAGATATGTCTTGCCGTTTACTCTTGCGGGATGTATAATAATAACAGGTTTTACAAGCCGTCACTTGCAGAAAGGAATCAGAATAATGGAAAATTTTCTTTACAGTTTAAATGCCACACTTCCGATCTTTTTGATCATGGTGCTCGGCAAAGTATTATTTCGACTAAAGGTCATCAATGAAGAATTTACAAAATCCGCAGATAAATACGTTTTTTACGTCGCCCTCCCTGCCCTTGTGTTCAAAGATCTGACGGAGAATAATATCCGCGAATCATTTGATTTAAAATATGTGCTGTATTGCTTTTTTGTCACTTTGTTTGTCATATTAATTCTTTGGTTTCTGACCGAAAAATTTATGAAAAACGAATTGGAAAAGGGCGCCTTTATTCAAGTTTCTTACCGAAGCAGTGCCGCAATACTCGGTCTTGCCTTTATCGATAATATGTATGACAGTGCCGGTATGGCGCCATTGATGATCATCGGCGCCGTTCCATTATTTAACATTTTTGCCGTGATCATATTGACGATCAAGGGCGACAACGGCGAACATCCGGATGTGAAACATACCATCCTGAATATTTTCAAAAATCCGATCCTGCTCGGCATTTTATTTGCCCTTCCGTTTGCCTTTTTGGATATTCATTTCCCGGCATTTATCAACAAAGGAATTTCGTATCTGGCTTCCACCGCTTCTCCGCTGGCATTGCTTTCCATCGGAGCCGGATTTGAAGGAAAAAAGGCGATCAAGAAAATACGCCCTACCCTGCTTGCCAGTTTTATTAAATTGATCCTGCTGTGTGCCATCTTTCTTCCACCGGCGATCTATATGGGATACCGCCGCCAGGAACTGATCGGCATCCTCATTATGCTCGGCTCACCGGCAACGGTATCGTGTTATATCATGGCAAAAAACACCGGAAACGACGTCGTTCTGACAAGTAGCGTTATCGTATTGACCACACTGCTTTCTTCCGTGACTTTGACCGCGTGGATCTTTGTATTAAAAAGCATGGGGGTTCTCTAAATTTTGATTGCAGATTGCCCTGTTATATTATATAATATAAGGGAACGATTGCGGTTTACGATACCGGATCGTTACTATTAAAAAGACCTGTATCGGAACGCAGGTAAAGTATATCGGAGCACCCTAGGCTCCGGACAGGAGGATTGTATGAGTAATTGGAATAACTTAGACACTTTGGATTCTTACAAAGCATTGTCACAAAAAGAACAGGTAAATCTTACTGATGTTATGTCAGGAGAAAACGGTGCAAAACGTGTACAAACTTATCAGGTACCGATGGCTGCCGGTCTTTCTTACAACTATGCTTCCAAGCAGGTAAATGATGACATCTTAACGACTCTTTCTTCTTTGGCGGAAGAAGCTGAATTAGCAGAAAAATATAAAGAATTATACAACGGTGCCGTGATCAATACCGGCGAAAAACGTCTCGTTCTTCACCAGCTGACACGCGGACAGCTTGGCGAAACCGTTACTGCTGACGGCGTTGACAAACGTGATTTTTATGTCAGCCAGCAAAAACGAATCGCTGATTTTGCAAATAAAGTTCACAATGGCGAAATCACCAATGCTGCCGGCGAAAAATTTACAACCGTAGTCCAGATCGGAATCGGCGGAAGTGACCTCGGTCCCCGCGCAATGTACATCGCTCTTGAAAACTGGGCAAAAAAGAATAACACCTTTAAAATGGATGCAAAATTTATCAGCAACGTAGATCCGGATGATGCCGCTGCGGTATTAAATGCAACCGATGTTGCTCATGCGATTTTCGTTCTCGTTTCCAAATCCGGTACGACATTGGAAACCTTGACCAATGAATCTTTTGTAAAAGATGCTTTGAAAAAAGCCGGTCTGGATCCGGCAAAACATATGATCGCCGTTACCAGCGAAACTTCTCCGCTTGCAAAGAGCGACGATTATCTGGCTGCATTCTTTATGGATGACTATATCGGCGGACGTTTTTCTTCGACTTCCGCAGTCGGAGGAGCCGTTCTTTCCCTTGCCTTCGGCCCGGACGTGTTTGCACGTTTCTTAAATGGTGCTGCGGAGGAAGATGCGCTTGCGAAAAACGAAGACCTTCTGAAAAACCCGGCAATGCTCGATGCTTTGATCGGCGTTTATGAGCGAAATGTTCTTGGCTATCCGGCAACCGCTGTCCTTCCATATTCCCAGGCTCTCGGCCGTTTCCCTGCTCATTTGCAGCAATTGGATATGGAATCCAACGGAAAATCCGTAAACCGCTTTGGCGAGCCTGTTTCCTATCCAACCGGTCCTGTCATTTTCGGTGAACCGGGAACGAACGGACAGCATTCCTTCTACCAGCTGTTGCATCAGGGAACGGACATTGTTCCTCTTCAGTTCATCGGTTTTAAAAACAATCAGTTAGAAACCGACGTAGATATCCAGGGCAGCACAAGCCAGCAGAAACTCTGTGCCAACGTCGCAGCTCAGATCGTTGCGTTTGCCTGCGGTAAAAAGGACGAAAATAACAACAAAAACTTTGAAGGCGGCCGCCCATCCAGCATTATCATCGGTGACCAGCTGACACCGGAGACACTCGGTGCCCTTTTGGCTCATTTTGAAAACAAAGTAATGTTCCAGGGATTTTTATGGAATGTCAACAGTTTTGACCAGGAAGGCGTACAGCTCGGTAAAGTGCTTGCGAAGAAAGTACTTGCTCATGAGACCGACGGTGCTTTGAAAGTTTATAGTGAATTGCTGAATATATAAGTAACTATTCAGGTCCGATGTGCAAAAACAATGTATTTTCGTGCTTGCACGTAAAAGACATTGTTTTTCTGCACATTGGATCTAATAAGGTCCCCCTCCCCACATGAGCATTTTTAGCCTTGTCAAAGGCGAGAAAGAACACGAAGTGTTCGAAATGCGAATGGAGGGGGGGACCCTGAATAGTTACTGAACATTTAATAACAAAGCGGGGCTGAAAAATCAGCTCCGCTTTTTTTCATTTTTTACTTGACAAATCGGCAAAAAAACGGTATGATAAATAAGTCGGTGCATTACCGAAACAATTTCATATAGGGGCATAGTTCATCGGTAGAATAAGAGTCTCCAAAACTCCAGAGCTGGGTTCGATTCCTAGTGCCCCTGTTACTTAGGCAGGATTCCACAGACAGAGTGATATGGAATCCTGTTTTTGTATTTACAAAAATAAGGAATAGGTGAATCATGAATATTCTTTTTTGCAAAGCTCCGATTGAGGAGGATATAAACAGCATATTAAGTCTGCTAACCTTAAATGAAGAACATATGCGTGTAAAAAAATACATCTGCGAATATTTTCATATTCCAACAGAACTTGCGCTTCAAAACAATGCGGCATTAGAAACCACCGTCCGAATCATCGTTCAAAACGAGCAAAATAATAATGCCGCAACAATCGCCGGCAAAATCGGAAAAATGAATTGCCTGTGGAATGAAAATCGCGACGAAATAAATCGTACATTACGCAGTATATTTGAATGCACCTTGGAATCACAGCAGCTGCGCGCCCTTATGAGTGTGAATTGTGTCTGCCCTTATGATTTTGAGAACAATCAAATTTACATAAATTACAGGAAATCATCGGAAGAAATGCTGGAGACTTGTGTTCATGAACTGATTCATTATTACTGGTTTCATAAATGGAATGCGCTGTTTAAAGACCAATACTCCTCTTCCCTTGTCTGGATTTTTTCTGAAATAGCCATTGATGCCTTGTTTTTTGAAACGCCCCTGAAAAAATATTGCGTAAGCCAGCATCCGGCGCATGATCATTTTTATGAGGAATCTTACAAAGGTCAGAATCTGATGGAATATTTCAGAAAATTATATCGGGATCATTCCATGGCAGACTTCATGCGTCTGGGGATAGAAGATGTACTTGCCGGCAATGGAATATTTTGAATCATAGATTGACATAAAGGAAATGTAATGCTATTATAATAGTTAGAAAGGTACTACCGATAGACGGTTAGCCTGATAAAACTAAATGGTTAAGAATGACCGCTCAGTTTGCCAGAACTATGGGCGGTCATTTTGTGTCCTGCTATCTCTCCTGCCGAAAGAATAGCCAAGACTAAAACAAGTCAGGCACAAGCTGATAACAGCTATGAATCCTTCGATCGTGAGCATGAGCACACCTCCTCAAACGAATTTTCCAAAAGGGATTTTTATGTAAACAGAGCTAAAACTCTCTGGAGGAGGCTAACCGCCTACCGTATATGGCAGTACCTTAAATATATTATATCAAACATATGTTCGAATTTCAAGTATAATTTCAACCTTTATCAAGAAACTATCCCTGTTACCCACTTACTGGGTAACAGGGATAGTTCGTATCAAACCACACTCTATGCTTTTGTCTTCTTAGCTGTTTTAACCCAAGGACCATTGATCTTTCTCTTGCCCTTTCTCATCGTAGCACGAATCCGGATATAGTATTTCTTATTTTTCTTAAGACCTTTTATCGTTCTCGTCTTCACAGATGCTTTCTTAATAGTAATCTTCTTTGCTTTTTTGAAATTCTTATTCAGCGAATATTGAATTTCATAGCCGGAAGCACCTGCCGCTTTTTTCCACGTAAGTTTCAATGCCTTTTTCAAAGCCTTTGCCTTAAATGCTGTTACTTTTTTAAGAGTTACCTTTGCGCTGTCCGCTGCCGGAGTTCCCGTCACCGTTGGATTCTCCCAACTTTCTTTCCATTATCTCCCACTAAAATACACTTTTCCGCCCTCCGCCTTTATCTTTTTATAATAGAACAATTCATCCACCGTAACCAGCTGAAATCCTTTTTTCTTTAACCGTGGGATCAATGTTTGAACTGCGTCTGCTGTGGAAGGGTACAGGTCATGCATCAAAACAATATCGCCGTCTTTTATCTTTTTCGCCCTTTGGAGAATTTGGGAAGCATCCCGCGAGCGCCAATCCTCTGTATCTATGCTCCAGTAGATCATAGGAATCTTGAACGTCTTACGCATCAGATCATTGACTGCGCCTTCCGGTGGGCGGATTGCCGACATTTCCCGTCCGATCACTTGTTTGACCGCCGTGTTAGATTCATCTAACTCTTTCAACATTCCGGCAGAATCCAGTTTTGTCAAATTGACATGATGATAGGTATGACTGGCAATCTGGTGTCCCTGACGATATGCTTTCTTCATCACTTTAGCATAGGTGGACACGCGGTCACCAACTACAAAGAAAGTAACTTTCGCATCGTATTTTCCGGCGGTTTTTAAAATACGTGAAGTGACCGGCGTATAGGGTCCATCATCAAACGTCAATGCCACCATCGGTTTCTTTGGATCCAGGTCTTTTCGAATCCAGGAAACCTTTTTCTTTTTTCTCTTCTCCGTTTTCTTCTCTTTCGCCGAAACAACCGGGACAGCAGGGCTTTTTGTCTCATACACCGTATTTGTCTCATTGGCACGCAGCGAGTTCAAAGCCCAGCCCACAAACAAAATATCTGCAAGCAAAATTCCTCCACACATACCAATCAAAGCTTTTTTATTGATCTTCATACTCTAATACCTCACTTTACAAAATATTCCTTTTTTATTATATTCTGAATCCGTTCTTGTGGAATACAAAACTGACACGCCCCCATATACCCAGGCGCCACCTCATATTTATCAAATAATATAACAAGTTCTTTTTTATTATTAATATAAAAATCAGCTTCTTTTCCAACTCCCGTCCAGTTCATCCCCTTTTTGTCAATGAAATATACCTTCTCTTTGTCCGTTTTCATATTATTGCGCATCTGTTTCTTAATTTCCTTTGTCAACACCGCGCGATAATCTGTATTGTCTTTAAAAATATCTTCTAAGGTAATACATTTTCCTGTTTTTTTATCTATATGGTATACTTTCGCCTCGTCACTTGAGGTATTTATTTGAACACTCGAATTGATTTTAAGGGAAAACAAACGTTTCGTATTGGTAACAACCTCATAATCTATCGTCACATTTTCGCGTCCTTTCCCTTTCGTTTCTTTTACGTCTTTCCAGTACTCATCTATAATCTTATCCGTATATTTTTTAATCTGAGCATTTAATTTTTTGCTGGCATCTTCATCCGCTTTTTGGTCTTTTCCGGTTACCTTTACTTCGGGAACCCGCACACTGGCACTCATCTCACCTGTATTATCTTCAAAATCCCGGAATGTCACGATTTTTACAATATTCCCCAGTACCGGAACTTTACTTAACGCATAGGCTGCTTTTTCATTAAAATGCAGCAGCAATCCAAACGCCAGCACGGCAGCCGCTATAACACTTCCAATACGGAAACTCCACTTCATACAAATAGTTGTATTTTTACTTTCTTTTTGTTTTCCTGTCTTAATTCCCTGTTTTACGCGTTCTTGCAATTCTTCCGGAATTTCAATATTATCATAAGCTTTTTTCATGTTACTCAATACATTTTTTTTCATGATAATTTCTCTCCTTTCGTCATTTCAATCTCTAATTTTTGGATACTCCGATACAATATGGATTTTACTGTATTCGTCTTTAATCTGAGAACTTCTGCAATCTCTTCCAGTTTTTTATCCTCGAAAAATCGAAGAAGAACAATCGTCCTTTCTTTTGAATTCAATTTATCAAGTGCCCTTTTCAGATCCATATCCTCATATGAATCCCACGAAGCCCCTTGAATATAGTATTCCGGATTATCCATGGAAACTTCCCGTTTTTTCCGGCTCAGGAAATCCATCGCACAATTGATGACAATCCGAAACAGCCAGGTTTCAACATACTCTTCCTTTTTCACACTATCCGCATACTGCATTGCCCGGCACGCGCTGTCCTGCACGATATCCAATGCATCTTCCTGATTTTTTACATAGGTAAAAGCAATCCGGTACATGGATTCATAGGAAGAAAGAATGGTTTCCTCGACCAGCTGTCTTTTTTTCTTCGATTGCATATTGTCCCTCCTCTCTTTTCGTTTTACATAAGTTAGACGTCGGACAGTTCTAAAAAGTTGCATAAAAATAGAGCCGCCGCACAAATAATTTTTCTATTGCGCGACAAGCTCCTCTATCTTTTGCGTTTTTACAAATTATGCCAGTTCCAACATTCGTTCCAATGCTACACTCGCCTTTTTGCTTACTTCTTCGTCCACAAACATTTCCGGTGTCATATTCGTAAGCGCCTGCTCTACTTTGTCCAATGTAATCTTTTTCATATTCGGACAAAACTGGCGATGGCCTACATTGTAAAATTTTTTCTGTGGATTTTTCTGCTGCAATTCATAAAATACACCCATTTCGGTGCAAATGATGAATTTATCATGGTCGCTTGCCGTCGCATAATCAATGATCTCCGAGGTACTTCCGATGAAATCCGAGAGTTCAAGTACATCCCACGTACACTCAGGGTGGGTCAGTACCAGTGCATCCGGATGAAGTTCCTTCGCTTCTTTTACATTTTCCGCATGAATGCTTTTATGTACATGGCAGTATCCATCATGGAAAATAAACTCTTTTTCCGGCAGTTTGCTCGCCACATAGCGGCCAAGGTTATTGTCCGGGATAAAGAAAATACGTTTATTTGGCAGGGCTTTTACGACACGCAGCGCATTGGAGGAAGTCACACACACATCCGAGTGTGCTTTAATCTCAGCTGTAGAATTTACATAACACACGACGGCGACATCTTCGTACTGCTCTCTGACTTCTTCGATCCGGCGGACATCTACCATATGTGCCATCGGACAGTCTGCGTACTCATCCGCCATGATAACGCGTTTTCCCGGATTCAGGATCTTTGCACTTTCTCCCATAAAGGAAACACCACAGAATAATATGTTCTGATTTGGGATAGAAACTGCTTTTTTTGCTAAGAAAAAGGAATCTCCTACAAAATCCGCGATTTCCTGTACCGCACCATCTACATAATAATGCGCAAGGATTACAACATCTTTTTCTTTCTGCATCTGTTTAATATTTTCTATTTGTTGTTTTTTATTCTCCATGTTCTCCTCATTCCTTTTCTTAGTGGATCAGCCTGCAAACTGACTATTATATAATGTAGCATAGAAACCGTTTTGTTGCAAGAGTTGTTCGTGATTTCCCTGCTCAATAATATGACCATCTTTCATAACCAGGATCACATCTGCCTCCTGAATCGTCGATAAACGGTGGGCTACGATGAAACTGGTACGTCCCTGCATCATTTTTGAAAATGCCTGCTGGATATGAATTTCTGTTCGCGTATCGATGGAAGACGTTGCCTCATCCAAAATAAGCATCGGTGGCAGACAGAGCATGACTCTCGTGATGCAAAGAAGCTGTTTCTGACCCTGAGAAAGGCTTCCGCCGTCTTCTCCGATCACCGTATCGTATCCGTTTTTCAGACGTTTGATAAAACTGTGGGCGTGGCTTGCCTTTGCTGCTGCGATCATTTCCCCTTCGGTCGCATCCGGTTTTCCCATGCAGATATTTTCGCGAATGGTTCCCTGACGAAGCCATGTTTCCTGCAAAACCATACCGTAATTGGCGCGCAGACTGTGTCTGGTAATTTCCTGAATATCCTTTTTACTTACACGGATCGTACCGGAATTGACGTCATAAAAGCGCATCAGCAAATTGATGAGCGTCGTCTTTCCACAGCCGGTCGGTCCGACAATGGCAATTCTCTGTCCCGGTTTTACCGACAAATTCAGATTTTCAATCAATTTCTGATCGGGTTCATAGGAAAAATATACCTCTTCCAGATTGACTTCTCCGGTCGCCTGTTCAAGGACAACCGCATCTTCTGCATCCTTTGTCTGGGATTTTTCTTCAATCAATTCAAAAATTCGTCCCGCGCAGGCAATCGCATTTTGCAACTCCGTAACGACGCCGGAAATCTCATTGAACGGTTTGGTATACTGGTTTGCGTAACTTAAAAAACAGGATAACTGTCCTACCGTAATTCCTCCGTGGATGGCAAAAATCGCTCCGGAGATGCCTACTCCGGCGTAAACCAAACTGTTGACAAAACGCGTCGCCGGATTGGTAATGGAGGAGAAAAAGATTCCCTTTAGCGAACATTTGCGGAGTCTTTCATTGATCTCGTCAAACTGTTCTTCGGTCCTTTTTTCATAACCAAAGGCTTTTACCACTTTCTGGTTGCCAAGTGTTTCTTCGATCAATGCCGTCTGTTCGCCACGCGTCTCGGACTGCAATTTGAACATTTCATAGGTCCGCTTTGCGATAAAACTTGCCACAAAGAGCGAAACCGGCGTAATAACGACAACGACAAGGGTAATGCTGACATTGACGCTCAGCATAAAAAGCAGCGTTCCGAGGATGGTGATAATGCCTGTAAATAATTGGGTGAACCCCATCAAAAGTCCGTCCGCAAACTGATCTACATCTGCGATCACGCGGCTTACGATCTCACCATAAGAATGTCCATCCAAATATTTCAGCGGAAGATCCTGCAGTTTTTCAAACGCTTCGCTTCGGATATCGCGGATGACATTGTACGTGATCTTATTGTTGCACACGTTCATGATCCACTGCGCCACCATTGTGATCGCTATAGCAATGGCAATTTTCATAAGAATCTGCGTAACTTTTCCAAAATCTACCTGCCCCGGTCCTACGATCACATCGACCGCATTACCGGTAAGGATTGGGACATACAGTATAAGTGCAACCGTGATCACGGCAAGCACCAATGAGCAGATTACAAAAAAGGAATATTTCTTAATATAACGAAGTACTTTTTTAATCGTTTCTTTCTGGCTCATTTAGCGTCCCCCCTTTCCAAATTGTGATTCGTAAATCTCCCGGTATACCTCACACGACTTCAATAATTCTTCGTGGGTTCCTTTTCCTACCATCTTACCATCGTCTAATACCAAAATCTGGTCCGCATGAAGGATCGATGCCGCCCTCTGCGACACGATGAAAATGGTCGTCTCCGGGAAACTCTTTCGCAGCCCCATACGAAGTGCCGCGTCGGTCGCATAATCCAGCGCCGAAGAACTGTCATCCAGAATAAGGATTTCCGGCTTTTTCACAAGTGCTCTGGCAATCGTCAGACGCTGTCGCTGACCACCGGAGAAATTGCGGCCTCCCTGCTCTACTTTGGCATCCAGACCATTTTCTTTCTTTTTCACAAATTCTTCTGCCTGCGCTACTTCTAACGCTTTCCACATCTCTTCTTCCGTCGCATTCTCTTTGCCCCATTTCATATTGGAACGGATCGACCCGGAAAACAAAACCGCTTTTTGTGGCACGACAGCAATCTTTTCACGGAGTTTATCAAGCGAATAGTCCTCGATATTTTTTCCCGCGATTTTCACCTCACCGTTCGTGCAGTCGTAAAATCTGGGAATCAAATTTACAAGCGAGGTCTTTCCGGAACCGGTTCCTCCGATCACACCGATCATCTGGCCCTTCTCTGCCGTAAAGGAAATGTCTGTCAAGGATTCCTCCCCGGCACCGGCATAACACAAACCGACATGCTCAAATTTTACTTCTTCTTTACTTTGTTCTATAGCAGTAGTTTCTCCATCTTTCATACTTGCATTAACTTCAAATACATCCTGCACGCGGTTTCCACATGCGATGGCTTTTGTCACGGTTATGATCAGATTGGCAAGTTTGACAAGTTCTACCAAAATCTGTGACATGTAGTTTACCAGCGCGACAACGGCTCCCTGTGTCAGGATTCCTGCATCGACACGAAGCGCACCCTGCCAGATGAGTGCAATGATCGCACCATTGATAATGACATACGTGAGCGGATTCATCAGCGCTGAAAATCTTCCAACAAACATCTGTATTTTATTCAATGCGAGATTGGCATCTTCAAACTGCTCTTTTTCTTCTGCTTCTTTATTAAAGGCACGGATCACACGGACTCCCGTAAGATTTTCGCGCGTAATGCCAAGCACGCGGTCGAGGCTTGCCTGCACTTTTTTATACAACGGAATACTGATGAGCATAACGCCAAATACGACGATTGACAAAAGTGGAATTGCCACGACAAAGATGAGAGCCGCTTTTACATCAATGGTAAAGGCCATGATCATCGCACCAAATACAATAAACGGAGAACGCAAAAACAATCGAAGCACGAGATTGACACCGGACTGGATCTGGTTGATGTCACTTGTCATCCTCGTGATCAGACTCGTCGTACCAAGCGTATCGATCTCTGTATACGAAAGCGATTCGATATGTTTAAACAAAGCTGATTTCAATTCGGTCGAAAATCCGACTGCCGCTTTTGCCGCAAAATACTGGGCCGTAAGTGATGATGCAAGTCCCACGACACCAAGCAGCACAAGCAAAGCGCCCATCCACAATACATGCTGGGTATCCTGTCTTGCAATTCCCTTATCAATGATTGACGCCATAACAAGCGGCACAAACAATTCAAAGGAGGCTTCCAATAACTTGAACAATGGTCCAAGCACCGACTCTTTCTTATAATTTTTCAAATATGTGAGCAATTTCCACATGCTTCTTTTCTTCCTTCCCGTCTTACTTCACAGTAACTGACTGCTCTGTATCAATCCATTTTCCTTCGTAATAAAGAGATATATGATAAGTATCTTTTTCCATGCCGGAAAGCGGAATGGCAATGGCATAACGCTGATTTTTCTTTTCTTTCATTCCTTTTCCCGCACTGCTGTAATCCATCTGATAGCATTTTTCTTTTCCGGAAAATTCCAATTTTGTCACTGTGTGATCGTTTGCCGTCATATAAAGCATCGACTGATAAATTTCAAATGATACATTCACTTTTTTCTTTACTGCCTTCTGCGCCGCCGATTCTTTTTTTTCTTTTGGCGCCTGCAGCGTACCAAGAATGGTCTCGTTCTTTTCCGGCATCACTGTACTGAGATCTTTCCAGTTAAAGTTCATCACATAACCACGGTAGAAATATTTTTTTGCTGAATATTGATTCAGTACCGCGCCGGTTTTGTAATCGTATTCATAGACCATCCCCTTCTGCCCCCCAATGAGCGGATGTAAATATCCGCCAAAGGAAAACATTCGGTTTTTGTCTTTGTCATATTCACAGTTCGATGTAATGATTGATTTCACACTTTTAAACAGTTTGTCCTGGCGCACTGTCATTTTCTTTTCATTGATCGTATAAACCGATACATAAGAATTTGGATCGTCATCCCAAAAATTCACTTTCCTCTTGGTCTGCCAATGATTGTCATATAGCATCACATGAATCGTATCGGGATCTCCATCCAAATCATATGGGATCTCATAAACGCTATGCTGCTGAAAATGCCATTTGATATCGCCCTGCGGCTTTAGCACCAAATCCTCCTGCTCGGTTCCTTCAAACATCTCCGGATTTGCAAGAATCCATTTGATTTTCTTCGTATCCCAGTCCACTTTTACTGCCGAATGCAGATTTCGCGGCGAAAGCAGGACACTATGATCATCTTCTTTATAGGAAACCGTATTCAAATGCGCCCAATCCACTTTATTTCGATAGGGCTTATCAAATATTTCTTTCATGTCCAGTTCTTTCACCGTCTCTCCGGTCTTTCGGTCAATCTCAAGGACAACATCCTCGGTATGCCCGGCGATCGAGCTTGACAATACAAATAAATTACCGCCCGGTTCTTTTTCAATGACTTCATGGTGGATTCCATTTTTCACATAATACTGGCGATAGATCCGTCCGAGGTAATCCATTTCATACATCGAAGTCGTATGCGGTTTCTCTTCCGTCGGTGTCTCCGCCTCATCCGTCTGATAGATCAGCCGTTTGTCCGCAAGTGGAAATACGCCGTAAGAACCTGTCGTCATCGTAATATACCAGCGGATATCTCCCGCCTCATCGTAAGCAAACGGATACTTTGTCGTCTGACCGGAAAGAATGGTCAGTGCATACGCAGATGCCTTTCCTTTTTTCTCTACTTTGACAGCATCCTTTAATGTCTTGGGAAGCGGCTTCGTCTGAATGGTTACTGTTTTTGTCTTCTTTTTTCCATTCTTATCTACGTAGGAAAGATGAACCTTATTTTTTGTATCCGGATATAACCCCACAACCGGGATACGATGTTTCTTCGTCTTCTCAAATTCTGCCGTAATATCTGCCTCTTTAGTCTTTCCCGCTACCGTCATAGTCACTTTGCAGGCATCCTTCGTCTCAAATAAAATATAAGCTGAAAGTGGTGAATTTCCATAAGGATTTAGAAGAACTGCCGGATTTTCCCAGGAAGTTTTTCCAGACTCCAGCATTTTTTCAATCTCTTTGTCTTTTTTATAAGAAGCATCCAATGTCGATTTTTTTGTCTTTATGGTATCCGATACTACTTTCGGCCCGGAATGCTCCCCCAGCACCTCTGTATTCTGTGTTTCTTCCTGACTTACCGTTTGTTCTACAGCTGTCTCATTATCTTTTTTTCCACAAGCGAAAAGCGATAATGCCATACTACCACCAAGTAAAATAATACCGGTACAATATATAATCTTGTTCCACTTTTTCTTTTTTCTCATATTGATCCTCTTTTCTCAATTTCATTGTATTAGTAGTTTAAACTATATTGCGAAAGAAATCAACTAGTACAATGAAAATTAAATGTATTATATTTTAAGCAAAATGCTCTTTCGATCGTGCTTAGCAAAAATACACTCACCGTATAGTTGTATTATAAAAAAGGAAAGTATCGAAAACAATTTCTTTCAATACTTTCCTTACTTTTAGACAAAGTAAATGATCTGCTTATTTTGCATAATCAACAACTCTGGATTCACGGATCACATTAACTTTAATCTGTCCCGGATACTGAAGTTCTGCTTCAATCTGTTTTGAAATATCACGAGCCAGTAATACCATTTCATCATCATTAATCTGATCAGGAACCACGATCACTCGAACTTCTCTACCTGCCTGAATGGCAAAAGATTTGTCAACACCTTTGAAGTTGTTTGAGATATCCTCTAATTGTTTCAATCTGTTTGTGTAGGTTTCTAATGTCTCTCTTCTTGCTCCCGGACGTGCTGCCGATATCGCATCTGCTGCCTGTACGATGCAAGCAATCATGCTCTCCGGCTCTACGTCACCATGGTGAGCTTCTACTGCATTGATGACCAGTGCGGATTCTTTGTACTTACGGCACAATTCCACACCAAGTTGGATATGAGAACCTTCCATATCATGGTCAACGGATTTACCGATATCATGAAGCAATCCGGCACGTTTTGCCATACGGACATCTGCTCCCATCTCTCCGGCCAGTAATCCGGAAAGATGCGCTACTTCAATCGAATGCTTTAATGCATTCTGACCATAACTTGTACGAAATCTCATTTTTCCTAAAAGGCGAATCAGTTCTGGATGAATGCCATGTACGCCAACTTCCAACGCCGCTGCTTCTCCTTCTTCACGAATCATCGTTTCAACTTCTTTTTTTGCTTTTTCAACCATTTCTTCGATTCTGGCTGGATGAATTCTTCCATCCACAATCAATTTTTCCAAAGCGATTCTGGCTATTTCTCGGCGAATTGGATCAAATCCGGATAAAATAACAGCTTCCGGTGTGTCATCAATGATAAGATCAATACCTGTCAGGTTTTCTAACGTACGAATATTTCTACCTTCTCGTCCGATAATTCTACCCTTCATCTCATCACTTGGCAATGGCACTACAGAAATGGTAGCTTCTGACACATGATCAGCGGCACATTTCTGAATTGCATTGATGATGTACTCTTTTGCTTTCTTATCTGCATCATCCTTTGCCTGACGTTCCAACTCTTTTACTAAAACTGCAGTCTCATGTTTTACATCTTCCTCTACAGTTCTCAATAAATAATCTTTCGCCTGTTCGGAGGTGAGACCGGAAATCTTTTCTAATTCACGCAAATGGCTTTCACGAAGTTCTTCGACTTTTTGCTTCTCTTTTTCGAAATCAATTTCCTTTGCTGTGAATTTGGATTCCCTTTTCTCGAGTGCTTCTAATTTCTTGTCCAAAGTTTCCTCTTTACCCAGCACACGTTTTTCATAGCGCTGAATCTCCGCTCTTCTTTCTTTGGTCTCTCTTTCAAGATCATTTTTTGCCTTAAGATTCTCCTCTTTGGCTTCCAAAAGAGCTTCTCGTTTTTTGGTCTCAGCCGTCTTCAAAGCATCGTCTATAATCTCCCTTGCTTTTTCTTCTGCACTTCCTACCTTCGCTTCACCAACTTTAATACGGTATGAAATCGCACTTTTCCATGCAATCAATGCAGAAACAGCAATTACAGCAAGAATTACGATGATTGAGCCAACCACAAAACCGATCGTCAACTGTGGCACAAGAGCACCTCCTTTATTTAATTATCATTGCACATAAATACAACACTTAAATTTTACACTTTTTATGCTCAAATGTCAAGTTTAGAAAATACTTTCTTTATTTGTGAAATTTCATATCCTTTTCGACCTAAATACGCAAATATTTTATCCCGCTCTTTTCGATCAAGTTCCGGAAACTCTCGGCCTTTTAACCTTTTCAACGTAAGGGACTCAATCGCTTCCTGCTCATCAATCCCTCCTTGGTTAAACATAATTTCTTCAATCAGCTCCTGGGAAATGCCTTTCTGCTGTAATTTAAAATAAATTTCTTTTTTGCTTCTTTTTCCTGTTTGAAACATCAAATAATTTTCCACATATCTTCTGTCATCAATATAACCGAATGACATAACATAATCCATCGCCTGCTTAGATGCTTTTTCCGAAAAACCGGCACGATACAATTTATCTTCCAATTCTTTTTTTGTGCGATCTTTATAGGCAATCCATTCCATCGCCTTTTTCGCCGCCCGTTTCCCCTCTTCATCCGCAAACGAATATCCATCTCTTTTTTCTTCCATTTTCCCTCCTGGCATTCTTTTCCTGCTTTTCGTATGATAGAAATCGACGTTATGTCCAAACAAATTGGACGTAACGTCGATTTTTATATCTCTGTGACAAATAATCGTTGATTATTTGTCAGATTCTTTCTTTTCCTTTGTTGTTTTCTTTGCGGTCGGAGTTTCTTCCTTCTCCTTCTCTTCTTCTGCCTCCGGATTTAAGTATTTATTACGGACAAGAAGTTCCACTTCATCAAACACTGCCGGATTGTCTGCCAGATATTTTTTCGCATTTTCGCGTCCCTGACCAATCTTCTCTCCTTTATAAGAATACCAGGCTCCGCTCTTTACGATAATATCTTCTTTGGCTGCCAGATCCAGAACATCTCCTTCACGGGAAATTCCTTTTCCAAACATGATATCAAACTCTGCCTCTTTAAAAGGCGGTGCTACTTTATTCTTCACCACTTTAACGCGAACATGGTTACCAATCATCTCACCTGCCTGCTTCAAAGTTTCCACACGACGAACATCCAGTCGTACGGAGGAATAGAATTTCAATGCACGTCCTCCGGTCGTAGTCTCCGGATTTCCGAACATAACTCCAATTTTTTCACGAAGCTGGTTGATAAAGATAACTACGCAATTTGTTTTATTGATAACACCAGTCAATTTACGAAGTGCCTGACTCATCAAACGCGCCTGCACACCAACATGACTGTCTCCCATATCTCCATCAATCTCTGCTTTCGGAACCAATGCTGCTACAGAGTCAACAATAACGATATCCAGTGCACCGGAACGCACCATCGTCTCAAGGATCTCCAACGCCTGCTCTCCACAGTCCGGCTGGGAAATGTAAAGTTCATCAATATTTACACCGATATTTTTTGCATATACCGGATCCAATGCATGCTCTGCATCAATGAATCCTGCAATTCCTCCACGCTTCTGAGCTTCTGCAACCATATGCAGAGCAACCGTCGTCTTACCACTGGATTCTGGTCCATACACTTCGATAATACGTCCACGAGGTACTCCACCAACCCCCAGTGCAATATCCAAACTCAATGCTCCGGATGGAATCGACTCAACATTCATCGTCGCTGCCGTATCTCCCAATTTCATAACGGAACCTTTTCCGTATTCTTTCTCAATATGGGCAATTGCCGCTTCCAACGCCTTTAATTTATTTTGATCTTTTTCTGCCATTATTAACCTCCAATTTTCTATCTATACAAACAACTTTTCGGAACGTTTGTTCTGTTTTATTTTATACTACTACAAATTTTTATGGTTGTCAATTACTTTTTGGGAAATTAAATGAAATAATTTTTATTCAGAACAAAAGGCACAATATAAGTGTATCATGCCTCTGCTTGTTTGTAAAGAAGATAATTTCTTGAACTTGTTGGGTGTTGCTCCGCACATGCCAAACCTTGCTTTTTCCTTTTCTGGCGTGTACCTACGACCTGTTGGGGGGTGCTCCGCACACGCCAAATCTTGCTTTTTCTTTTCTGGCGTGTACCTACGACCTGTTGGGTGTTGCTCCGCACACGCCAAATCTTGCTTTTTCTTTTCTGGCGTGTACCTGCGCCCTGTTGGGGGGGTGCTCCGCACACGCCAAACCTTGCTTTTTTCTTTTCTGGCGTGTACCTGCGCCCTGTTGGGGGTGCTCCGCACACGCCAAACCTTGCTTTTTTCTTTTCTGGCGTGTGCCTGCGCCTGTTGGGTGTTGCTCCGCACACGCCAAACCTTGCTTTTTTCTTTTCTGGCGTGTACCTGCGCCTGTTGGGTGTTGCTCCGCACACGCCAAACCTTGCTTTTTCTTTTAATGAGTGTAAAAGCGCCAGTTGGGGGGTGTAAGCCCCCCACACTTGGGGGGACACCCACACACAAACGCGTATATATAATATATAGGGCTATAAACGACTGCAATTTTGCAGTTTATAGGCCTATAACTGCAATTTTGCAGTGTGCAGTGTCGTGCAAAAATAGGCCTATGACTGCAAAAATATTACAAATAGTAAAACAGTTTAATACTGTTTGTAAATTCACTTACCCCTTGTATCCGGGTTCTTTGCGGCCTACTTTTTCTCCATCGATCCAGTATCCGCCATCCGCTTTCAGCCGCTGCTTTATTGTTCGGGGTTTTAGATCCATGTACTCGGCCATCGCGTAGACAGTCACCTCGCCGTCCATAGTGCAGGCCTCGAAAGCCGTGGCCAACTCCTTACGGTTTTTCTTTGCCGTGTCCTCCTTGTCCGTGGCAGCCCACCGTTTTGCGGCGCCCGCACGGCCCGCTGTGCGGAAGTCCGTTTCCGGCTGCAGGTCCTCCAACAGCCCGCTGTCCAACTGGTGAACAGGATAGTCAAACCAGAGATTTACAGGGGCAAACCGGGCGAACTCACGCAGCGTGCCCTCGATGCGCCATGCCGTTTTTTCCATTGCATGGGCAGCAGCGCGTTCGATCTCGGCGTCAAGCATACGCAGGTCCGCCTGACCGAGGCGGTCTTTGCAGATGGCCAGCATCTGGGTTTTGCTCAATGCATCATCGGGGCCGTATGCGTCACCGTGGCCGCGTTTGTCCAGGAGTTCGCAGCACGCAGCGCAGGCTGCACGGTTCTTCATCTGTGTGCGGATCGCTTCGGTGGGCTCCAGCTCCGTCATATCCAGCATGGCGTCCGGGTCTCGCGCGAACACGCCGGAGCCGGACGCACGGTCCATACTGCGTTTCCCGCCCTGTGCTCCCTTGCTGTGGTGGTGGCAATAGATCACCGCACACCCAAGCTCACGGCACACCAAATCGAATTGATTGCAGAATTTCGCCATCTGGTCGGCCGAATTTTCGTCGCCGGTGATAACTTTGTAGATCGGGTCCAGCACCACGGCGATGTATCCGCTTTTTGCGGCCCTGCGGATCAGCTTCGGCGCCAGCTTGTCCATGGGTACGCTGGCCCCGCGCAGGTTCCACACGTCGATATTGCGCAGATTCTCCGGGTTCAGCCCCATTGCGGTGTATACGTCACGGAAGCGGTGAAAGCAGCTCGCACGGTCCAGCTCCAGATTGATATACAGCACTTTTCCCTGTGCACAGCGGAACCGTCCGAACCATGGCACACCCTCCGCAATGCTGATGCAAAGTTCAATGAGCGCAAAACTCTTGCCGGCCTTGGAGGGTCCCGCCAGCAGCATCTTGTGTCCCTGGCGGAGCACGCCCTCGATCAGAGCCGGGGACAGCTCCGGCATGTTTTCCCACGCCGCGGCCATGCTCTCCGTATCAGGCAGATCATCCGTAACAGATTCCACCCAATCCTTCCACTCGCCCCAGTTCGCCTTGCCGAAATTGGTTTCCAGCAAATATTGTTTTTGCTCCCCGCGCATGGCTCCCGGCATGCGTGACAGCCGGCTGGGATTGCGGCAGGCCTGGTCCAGTACCAGCCCGTTCTTCTGGCACACAGAGTAGAGGTAATCCACCCGGCGGCGGTACTCGGCATAATCCGGCGCGTCCACGCGCACGATGGCATGCAGGCTTTTCTTGCCGCTGTATACCAACGCCGCGCACGGCAGCTCCAGCTGGTGGATGATGGCGTTCTGCGTCTCGATGTCCAGGCCGTCGCTTTCCACCAGAGCGTAGCGGTACTCCGTCACGTTGTCGTTTTTGCAACCCTGACCATCCAGAGGGTTGAAGCGTATCCATGCGCCGGCCTCCGGGTCATAATCTCCTACGACCGCCCCAATGTCTCCGCCGCAGTGGGTCAAGGCTTCGATCAGCTGACCGGCCGTGCGGTCCCAGCACCCTTGTGTGGGCAGATACCGCCCATCGCGCATCCAGCTGGCGGTGACAAAACCCACATTTTCCGTGGGCTCGAACAGCGTTTCCAGGTATTCGATCAGCTGACGGGCGGGGTCCCAGTGTTCCGGGATGTGGAGTTCACGGCCTTCCACCCAGCGGCGGTCTACGATCGTTTCTGAATGCGAAGCGGAAATTTCATCGTCCCAGTTCAGTTCATGCCCAACCGGGCCGGACCAGCCGCGGTCATAGGCCATTTTAAAAATGCTGTTTTCCGTTATGGGCGCACCGCTGGCGCCCCTGAAGGTCTCCCATTTGCGGGCGCATTCTCCCTTGTGGTACCGCTGGCTGTCAAGCGCGCTCCAGTCGTCCCACACGCTGCAGGGCAACCCCGCTTCTTTCAGCCCCATGCCAACGGCTGTCCATTCATCGTAGGTAAGGTTTCCGGCCCGCACGTATTCCAGCGCCGCCAACAGATCATTTTGATTTTCCATAAATTCACCACACAGTCACGGGTTTGTATTCGCTTGGGGTTATTGCCTGAGGAACACGCCATCCATTGGCGGCGATCCGATCGATCATATATTTTGCATCCGAAAATTGCCAGGTGCCTACGTGCTGAAAACCATACTTCTCCAAACATCGGATCTGTTTCGGGGTCGTGAGCCCGGCGCCGCGTCTTTTGTTCAGCCGGTCCAGGAGCATTTGGGCTTTGCCTGCGCTTTCAACAGCGTCCGGTAAAATGCCGAACTTTTCCAGCGCCGCGGTCTGTTTTTCGCTGGGCGGTCCCATCTCCCATCCGAAGGACGGCACATATCCCGTCAGGTCTTCGGCCTGGATGCTCATTTCATATTGCAGCGGGTCCACCAGCTTTTTCTTGCGCCGCCGCATTTCCGCGAGCTGCTTTGCCAGGGCTTCCTCCCGCTGGGCGACAACATCCGCACTGGCCTGTTCAGCAGCCTGCTCGATATCCTCCGGACATCCGGCCTGCGCCAGATTCTCCGTCATTTTTTGGGAAACTTCCCGGTTTTCGCAGATGATGTCCGCGGGGCGGCACAGCTCATGGCGTTCCGTGAGCCACAAAAAATCAAGCAGAAGCAGATCCTTTTTGCCCGTCTCCGGAGACAGGCGCGTGCCGCGCCCAACCATCTGGCTGTACAGGCTGCGCACTTTGGTGGGGCGCAGCACTACGATGCAGTCTACACTGGGACAATCCCAGCCCTCGGTCAGCAGCATGCTGTTGCACAGGACATTGTATTTGCCGTTTGAAAAATCGGACAGAATTTCTGTCCGGTCCTCGCTCTGCCCGTTTACCTCTGCCGCACGAAACCCCTTGCTGTTGAGGATGTCCCGGAACTTCCGGCTCGTTTTGATAAGCGGCAGGAATACAACGGTTTTTCGCCCCGCGCATGCCGTCTGCATCTCTGCCGCGATTTGCTCCAGATACGGGTCCAGCGCAGTGCCGAGCCCGCCCACTGCGAAATCTCCGCCGCTGTGCGCGACCTGGCTGATGTCCAGCTGCAGCGGAATGGTTTGGGCCAGGATCGGGCACAGGTACCCCTCGCGGATCGCCTGCGTAAGTTTGTATTCGTAAGCAAGGGAATCGAACACCTCGCCCAGGTTGCGCATATCTCCGCGGTCCGGAGTAGCCGTCACGCCTAGTACGTTTGCCTCCGGAAAATGCTCCAGTACGCGCTGGTATCCGTCTGTGATCGCGTGGTGTGCCTCGTCGATGATGATGGTACCAAAATAGTCGGCAGGGAATTGCTCCAGCCTTGCGGGCCGCTGCAGGCTCTGCACGCTGCCCACTACTACACGGCACCAGCTGTCCAGACAGGTCTGTTCTGCTTTTTCCACAGCCGACGCCAACCCCGTGCTCCGTTTGATTTTATCCGCGGCCTGTTCCAGCAGTTCGCCGCGATGCGCGAGGACCAGGACGCGGCTCCCGCTGCGCACCTGGTCCTCCGTCACCGCTGCAAATACGATGGTCTTGCCCGTGCCGGTGGGCAGCACCAGCAATGTGCGGCGCCGTCCATCGTTCCACTCGGCATGGATCGCCTCGCGGGCCGCCTGCTGATAGGGCCGCATTTGCAGCGCGCTCATCAGAAGCTCCCCTGGGTCCAGCCCTGACCCTGCGCCGCCTTCGGCTCTTCCCGCGCAAGAAAGCAGGAGATCTCGATTGACTGCCGTTTATCGCCGTATTTGTTGGTGTATTCGTGGATGCCGACGCGGCAGCGGCCGCGGCTGCCGTTCACTTCGTTCCAGCGCGGACGCAGGGCTTCCCCGTGCTTGCGCTGGCCGATGCTTTCAAAGAATGCGCACAGCAGACCTTCCGTCCGCGTATGCAGGTAAAGCCGGTGCGTCACAACGGAACGGCCTTTTTCGCCGCCGTCGACCTGAATGGTCAGCAGGGCCATGGCGCAGGGCGGCAGCTTCGCGCTGCCGGGGTGCCGCTGCCGTTCAAATTTTGTGACCTCGAAGGGATATTCGCCTTCCGGCAAAAGCACAAGGTCCGGGCTGTCATTTTGAATTTCATCGTCCCAGCCAAATTCACGGCCGGCATCATTTGCATAGTTTTCCATCTGCTCAAGTCCTTTCTGTTAAAACGGTACGTCACGGTTGTTTACGATCATTTGTGCGACCTGGTCCCATGCAGCGACCAGGCAGCCGTCCACAAAATCCATCGGGTAATCCTTTACCGGCATATCGGCCGGGAAGTATCCGCGCTGCCCTACAACAGCCTGCAGCTCGTCCGGCGTCACGTTCATGGACACCATCAGCGGGCGCAGCTTGTCCGGCACGCCGGCCTGCGCCAGTTGGTCTTCCAGCTTATGCGCGGAATCCACAGGCTTGTTTGTGGGCGGCGGCGCGGCCCGCGGGGGCGCGAACCGGGCGGGCGGAGGTAAGGGCGTCCCCAATATCACAACACGCCGTC
>UQAQ01000031.1 GCA_900539115.1 uncultured Roseburia sp. | reverse complement strand
GAAGGCTCATTCTGCTGAGAAACAATTAAAAAAATCCCTTATATTAAGGGAAAAAAGACTTGATTATTTAGGGAGGTTTTCAAAAAAACGTAATTGTTATTTTCTTTATTGCAGATTCCCGCAAACACCATATAATCTCCTATACTCTCATACGTAATATAGAAAAAGACGATAACCCACGACCACGACAGGTACGCGGGGTCGGCAAAAAACCATGTCAATATAAAAAGTGCCGGCGGAAATATGCCAATAAATATCAGTCGGTATACAAACGACGTATACCCCCTGAAACTGTGAATGATATTACTCATGTACATCCTCCTTTGCCACATCGGATGCGGATTTCATCAATTCCACACATAATTTAGAAAGATCCGGAATCTCCTCTTCTACCTCAAACGGTTCTATGTGATCTATTTTGTCCACCTCACAAAGACCTTCAAAACCATAAGAATTTTCTGTCATTGTCAAAAGCCACGGTTTTATCTGCTCGGCATCTTTTTTCTCGCCACGGATTACACGGTACTTTTCTTTCAATTCTTCCACAAACCCCTGCGCCAGGATCTTTCCTTTTGCCATGATGATCACATAGTCTGTGATTCGTTCCATATCTGCGATGTTATGTGTGGAAAAGAGAACCGTTCTCTCGCCCTCTTTTTCATTGAGGTAATCACAGATCAACGCACATAATTTTTCCCGCATAACCGGATCCAATGGGGACGCCGGCTCATCCAAAACAAGCATCTCCGTCTCTCTGGCAAGCACACCGGCGAGCATTAATTTAGTACGGTTTCCATCGGACAGCTGCGATACTTTTTTATTCTCTATTCCATCTTCCGAACCGATTGCCAGTTCTTTCCGGAAATACATATATTTTTCTTCATCGAACGTCTCAAATAACACCTTACTGATCTGACCGATCTGATTTAACTTCCATTGCGGGAGATAGTACCCCTGTGTTCCGGTATACCCTATTTTTTCTTTGACTTCCGGCCCGTTTTCGCGGTCTTTTTCGTCGTATTTTCCAAAATATGTAACTTCTCCCTCGTGCTTCAGCCGCAATCCGACCAAGATGTCCAATAAGGTTGTCTTTCCTGCCCCGTTTTCGCCAACCAAAGCCGTCGCATATCCTTTTGGCACCCGCAGTTCCGGGACATCCAATACAAATTTCTTATATTTCCTGCGAATTTCTTTTCCTTCCAATGCACAATTAAATTCCATAATATCCTCCATTCTTTTACTCCTGCTCCTCCATCTTCAAAAGCAGGGTCATCATTTCTTTCAATTCCTTTTCCGGCATTCCGGCTCTTTTCGCCGCCCGGATTGCCTCCTGCAGAGCTTCCTCCACTTTCCGCAAATGCTGTTCACGAAGCATCTCACTGTCCTGGGCATTGACATAATACCCTTTCCCATGAACTGCCGTCACAAGTCCTTGCTGCTCTAACAGTTCATATGCCTTCATCGTCGTGATCACACTGATTTTCAAATCTTTTGCCAATCCACGTATCGACGGCAGATACTCGCCCTGCGGGTAAACTCCCGCCAGAATATCCGCCTCAAACTGCTCCGCGATCTGCTTATATATGGGGACTCCGCTATTTTGCAAAATCTTCATATGCACCTCCTGTCGTAACTGTTTATATGTTATATATACACTATATACAGTAAAATGTCAATAGTTTTTTCAAAATTTGCTTAAAAAAATAATATAAAAATTTGTTCGACTTTTTTAATAGTATGAGCTTATGGTCTGACAAGCGGCAAAACCTGCTATCGAACGTTATAAATCGATATTTTTAAGAGAAGAATAAGTCGCAATTGCATAACTGTCTAAGATATTTATAAATCGTTTCAGCAGACAAAAACCCCGGATTACATGCTTGCATGATAATCCGAGGTTTTTGTTTGCGTACACTGCGAAGCAGTGTGATTTATAAATATCGAGTTTTATGCAATAAGACTGTTCTATTCTTCGATAAAAATGAAGATTTATCGTAAGATAGCTCCGTTTCTGTCGATTGTTAGACCATAAACTATATCGCATTCTCCTTCCAAGACATTCATTTCTGCACGAAAAACCGTCTGCGATAGGTGTTACTTTTCCTTTGCCAGCAATTCCATGATCTCATTGCTTCGCATAACGAATTCTGTCATTTCTTCCGGCTCAAGCGGTTTGTGGCTGATCATAGCAAGATCATACAGCTGCTTGCAGAAGAGATCCGTCTTGTCGCCGTCTTTGTGGCTTTCTACGTATTGAACCAATGGGTTTGCCACATTGAGGACAAGTGTTTCGCCGCCAAAATCACCCATTGCACCCATACCGTTCATGGCATACATCTTCATCATATCCTGCATACGTCGGGTTTCTTCGGACATCGTGATCATGGAAGCAATCTTTTCATTTTTCATCTTCTCGACACGAACATCCAAGTTCTCTTTGCCAAGCGCTTTCTTGAAGATTTCCGTCAAAGCATCTTTCTTCTCTTTGATCTCGTCTTCGCTCATTTCTTCTACAAAATCTTCCGTTACCTGTGCATCGATACGCTGGAATTTAACATTGTCATCGCCCATTTCCAAAGAAGAGATAAATGGCTGGTCAATGCTGTGCGTCAATACGAAAGCATTTTTATTTTCCTCGCGGAACAGATTGATATACTGGCTCTGCTGTTTTCTGTCTGTGACATAATAAATGACTGTTTTTGGTGGTTCCTGTGGTTCGGAATCTTTGTCTTCTTCGCCCTTTTCAACCACTTCTGCTTCCGGAGTATCTACCGTCTCCAGATATTCTTTCATCGTCATATATTTGTCGTCAAGATCTTTAAATAAGATATAATCTTTCATCTTACCCTTGAACTTTTCGTCTTTCAGACAGCCATATTTGATAAACGGACTGATATCATCCCAGTATTTTTCAAAATTTTCACGGTCCGTCTTGCACATTCCGGTCAATTTGTCAGCCACTTTCTTTGTAATGTAATCTGCGATCTTAGCGACAAATCCATCGTTCTGCAACGCACTACGTGACACGTTTAATGGCAGATCCGGACAATCAATAACCCCTTTCAGAAGCATCAAAAATTCCGGAATCACCTCTTTAATATTGTCGGCGATAAACACCTGATTATTGTACAATTTGATAATGCCCTCTGCATTTTCATATTCCAGATTTACTTTCGGGAAGTACAAAATACCCTTTAAGTTAAATGGATAGTCCATATTCAAATGAATCCAGAACAATGGCTCTTTGTAATCCTGGAACACTTTGCGGTAGAATTCCTTATACTCTTCTTCCGTGCATTCATTTGGATGTTTCGTCCAAAGAGGTTTCGTATCGCTGATGGAAACCGGACGTTTCAAAATTTTTGTTTTCTTAACCGGTTCTTTCTTTTCTTCCTCTTCGCCCTCTTTTTCCTCTTTCGGCTCTTCCACGATCTCTTCAATAACCGTATCTTCCTCGGTTACTTCTTCACTTGGAATCGTCTCATACTGCGGTTCTGCATTTTCATTGGTAAGGAAAATCTCAACCGGCATAAAGGAACAATATTTATCCAAAACTTCACGAACACGGTATTCATTGGAAAATTCATAACTGTCTTCATTCAAATGAAGAATAATTTCGGTACCGACCGTGTCTTTGTCGCTGTCACTCATCTCAAATTCGGTTCCGCACTCTGACTCCCAGTGAATCGCCTGCTCGCCCTCAAGATAAGAACAAGTATTGATCTCCACGCGGTCAGCTACCATAAAGGCAGAATAAAAACCAAGTCCGAAATGTCCGATGATCTGGTCTTCACTTGATTTGTCTTTGTATTTCTCAAGGAAATCCGTCGCTCCGGAAAATGCGATCTGGTTAATGTACTCTTTTACTTCATCTTCCGTCATACCAAGTCCATTGTCCACAAAACGGATCGTCTTATCCTCCGCATTGACAAATACTTCCACTTTCTCTTTATAATCTTCCGGAAGGGATGTCTCCCCGATCATCTCCAGTTTTTTGAGTTTTGTAATGGCATCGCATCCATTGCTGACAAGTTCACGGATGAAAATGTCGTGATCCGAATACAGCCATTTTTTAATAATCGGAAAAATATTATCAGAATTAATTGCTAAACTTCCTTGCTCTTTTTTCATTTCAAGTCACTCTCCTGTTATAAAATCTTGTAATAACTGAATCGTTACATTTACTATAGAAAGTATTGTAATACAGAAAAAATCAGATGTCAAGGATTTTTTAGCACTCGTTAAAGTTGAGTGCTAACAATTTCATGTTTTTTCAAAAATGCCCGGCAGTTTTCGTCCCAAAGCGTCTCTGCATTGCGGTCCAGAGAAAATTCCGCCGGCGTATACGTAGAAAGACATGTCAGCGTTCCTGCTTCAAACTGGACCCGCAGCCCGCCGCAATCCCCATTTTCGCTATAATAAACAAATTGTATTTTCAAAAAATCCGGCGTCTGTTTGCCTTTGATCAGTTCAAAAACCACAGGACGCAGTAATTTCCACGGAATGTATTCCAACTCTTTATATTTTTCCGCATCTTCCGGCGAAAGCCAGTCATGCGACATCGTTCCTTTTATCGCTATCGGAACAATCGTGCGTATCTCCGCGACACTTACACAAAATTTGTCAAATGTTTCCTGAAGAAGCAATTGTGCCATAAACGGCTTTACCTCTTCAATCTGGTACATTTTCATACGAATACCCTCTTTTTTGCATATTTTTTCTCAATTTGCCAATACTAATCGCGTGTCAATAAACACTTCATCAGGAAAGGAGAATACCATGAGAGCAAAGGAATCTACCTATCGTAACGTTGCGCAAAACTGTAGTGCTTACTGCGTTAAACATGAGTGCAAATGTACAAACAAATCCGGAGACGAGGATGTCTCCTGCACAACCTGCAAGCATTTTTCCGATCAGGAGTACTGCAAACTGGATCTGTTTGACCCGATCGTTGCAGAACACAACTTTTAAGCCTTTTCAGGTTTAACTTGATGCTTGTCCTGTCTCTGACTCTTGGCAGTGGCAGGGCAGGTATCTATACATTCAAATACAGCGATACTTCTTGGCGCCATTTTATATTTCTTCTGTACGGTCTTTCCTTCTCTCTCCGTACATTCCGTATCAAAGATACATTTCCACGCTTTGTCCTTTTCTACGACGGGAAAGAAAAAGGTGTGGCTTTCCCAATGCAGATTAAACATCATATAAACGGAATTCCCTTCATAATACATACCATAAAACAAAATTCCAAGATCTCTGCTGTAATAAGAAAAATCTGCTTCCCACGGTTCGATTCCGTGCGCCGAAACCGCCGGAGCCCCCACTCCTTTCGTATCCATTCCCGTCAACACCTCCTGACGTTGATACAAAATGTGGCTTTTGCGGAAAGCAATCAGCTTCTGTACAAAATGAAACAGCTCTCTGTTTTTTTCCAACAAATTCCAATTCAGCCACGTTGTGGCATTGTCCTGACAGTACGCATTGTTGTTTCCACGCTGCGTCTGTCCAAATTCATCCCCCGCAAGCAGCATCGGAGACGGCAGTCCAAGCAGAAGCATCACAAGTGCATTTTTTGTCTGTTTTTTACGCATCTGAAGAACTGTTTTTTTCCGGCTGGCCCCTTCCTGTCCGCAGTTCCAACTGTAGTTGTACTGCGTTCCGTCTTGATTCTTTTCCCCATTTGCCTCATTGTGCTTTACATCATAGGAAACAAGATCGCGAAGTGTAAATCCATTTTTCTGCGTGATATAATGCACTCTGCCACAAGTCGCATCGTCTTTGCAAAATGCCTCATAAAATCCAGCCACCTGGCCCTCATCACTTTTCAGGTACCGTCTGGCGGTTGTCTGGTATTCTTCATTGAACACAGCAAACATTTTCTTGCCTGCCACTTTTTCCGGTGCCGAAAATCCTGCTCCCAGAACCTTTACCTGGCGCAAAATCGGGTCTTCATGCAGCCATGTCTCGGAAACCACTGCCGTATTAATCAAAAATCCGTCCACATGATACTCGGTCACATAATACCGCAGACAGCGAATCATAAACTGAGGAGAACATTTATCAAAATGCATATCTAAAACTACGTTCATACCCTTTTTATGCATCTTCTTTATCATCTCTTTGCACTCGATCACCGCATCAGCAGGATTGACCGCATAAGAGGCTTTCGGCGCAAAATAACAGGCATCCCCGGAATATCCCCAATAATTTATCTTTCCATTTTGTTTTTCCATTCTTTCATTGAAATCATACAATGGCAGAAAAATCACCGTGTTAATTCCCAATTTTTCCAAATAGTCCAGTTTTTCACAAAATCCGGAAAACGTTCCCGGTGCTTTTACCCCCGAACTGTTATGTTTTGTAAATCCACGCAGATGGCATTGATACAAGATCATATTCTCAAAGGCAATTGGCTTTCTGTTTTCTCCGGACCAGTCAAACTCCGAAAAATCAAATTTACCACGCAGTCTCCCCTTTTGTCCAAAACGATTTCTTCCTCCGGCTGCTTTCATATAGGGATCCTGAAAAATCTGTTTTTCTGCTTCAAATACATATTCACACCCCTGCAAAAAATCTACAATCCCTTCGCCGCAGAGACGCACACCGAACAAATCCGGCGCTCCTGCTTCGGTTCTCGGAAACATTTTTATCTTTTTCAAAAGTTTCTGGTCTCTGTACACCAAAAGCCGGCACTCTTTGTGTTCTTTACAAAAGAAAAGCACCTCGACATTCATCTTTTCTTCGGAAAGCGTAACTCCCTCTGTCAGCCCTTTTGCGGGTTGTATCTTAAATTGCTTCATCGCATCTTGTCTCATTCATCAAGCCATCCTTTATTATGTAATACTTCTATTATACATAAATCTTGCCCATCTAACAATATTATTTTTCAAAAACACTTGCAAAATCCCCATTTTTTAGTACAATAGTTAATTAGATAACGATTTAAATGGAGGAAATTATGATTCAGGCAAATAATATTACACTGCGCTTTGGAAAAAAGGCGCTCTTTGAAGAAGTAAATATAAAATTAACCGAAGGAAACTGCTATGGTATCATCGGTGCTAATGGCGCCGGAAAATCGACCTTTTTGAAGATTCTTTCCGGAGAATTGGAACCGACACAGGGCGATATCAGCATCACCCCCGGTCAGCGCCTTTCCGTGCTGGAACAGGATCACTTCAAATACGATGACTGCATTGTCCTTGACACTGTCATCATGGGAAACCAGCGTCTTTATGACATCATGAAAGAAAAAGATGCCATTTACGCAAAAGAAGATTTTACCGAGGAAGACGGAATCCGTGCCAGTGAACTGGAGGGCGAATTTGCTACCATGAACGGATGGGAAGCTGAGTCCGATGCTGCTACTCTTTTGAACGGATTGAATATTGACACCGAACTTCATTACAAAAAAATGAGCGAACTTTCCGGAAGTGAAAAAGTCAAAGTGCTTTTGGCACGTGCTCTGTTCGGTAATCCGGACATTCTTCTCCTCGACGAGCCGACCAACCACTTGGATCTCGATGCGATCCGCTGGCTCGAAGAATTTTTGATCAATTTTGAAAATACGATCATCGTCGTTTCGCATGATCGTTACTTCTTAAATAAAGTATGTACACATACCGTTGACATCGACTACGCAAAAATGCAGCTTTATGCCGGAAACTATGACTTCTGGTATGAATCCAGCCAGTTGATGATCAAACAGATGAAAGAAGCCAACAAAAAGAAGGAAGAAAAGATCAAGGAATTGCAGGACTTTATCCAGCGATTCAGCGCCAACGCTTCCAAATCCAAGCAGGCAACTTCCAGAAAACGTGCATTGGAAAAAATTGAGCTTGATACGCTCCGTCCTTCCAGCCGTAAGTACCCATACGTTGACTTCAAGCCAAACCGCGAGATTGGAAATGAAGTACTGACCGTAACCAATCTTTCCAAGACGATCGACGGCGAAAAAGTTCTTGACAATATTTCCTTTACCGTCGGACATGACGACAAGATTGCTTTTGTCGGTTCGTATGGCATCGCTGCGACAACATTGTTCCAGATCCTTACCGGAGAAATGGAGCCGGATGAGGGCGATTACAAATGGGGAATTACCACAAGTCAGGCTTATTTTCCAAAGGACAATACGAAAGACTTTGACAGCACGGATACCATCGTAGACTGGCTCATGCCTTATTCCCCGGAAAAAGATGCAACCTATGTACGTGGTTTCCTTGGCCGTATGCTCTTTTCCGGAGATGACGGTCTAAAAAAAGTAAATGTCCTTTCCGGAGGAGAAAAAGTCCGTGTCATGCTTTCTAAAATGATGATGTTGGGTGCGAATGCCCTTATACTGGATGAACCGACGAACCACCTTGATATGGAGTCAATTACATCTGTGAACAACGGTTTGATCAAATTCCCCGGTGTCGTTTTATTTACTTCCCAGGATCACCAGTTCATTCAGACAATTGCCAATCGTATCATTGAACTTACACCAAATGGTATGATTGACAAAGTAACTACTTACGACGAATATCTTGACAACGACGAAATGGCTCGTAAACGTCAGGCATTAAGCTAAGTTTTGAAATATTTGACAAAACATCCGTTATCCCCTATAATGGGATGTAATACTTTTTATGAAATGGAGTGATTTTTTTTGGGGCCCAGTGACGCGAAAAATATAATTATTCTTATTGTGTTGCTACTACTATCCGCATTCTTTTCTTCTGCAGAAACCTCGCTGACCACCGTCAGCAAATTGAAAATGCGTGCTTTGGCAGAAGACAAAAACAAGGCGGCGAAACGTGTATTGAAACTGATTGAAAAACCTTCTAAGATGTTAAGTACGGTTTTGATCTGTAATAATATCGTGAACCTGTCTGCTTCCTCGATCTCGACATCATATGCCTTTTCGGTATGTACACGTCTTGGTCTGGAAGACAACATGAGTCTTGGTGCCGGTATCGCAACAGGTGTTTTGACCTTATTGATCTTAATTTTCGGTGAGATCACACCGAAAAACATGGCTACGTTAAAAGCCGAAAAGATGGCGCTGTCCTATAGTGGTGTAATTTTGTTTTTGACGAATCTCCTCACACCGATCATTTTCCTGTTAGACCGGGTAACACGTTTTATCCTGTTTATTTTGCGAATTGATCCCGACGGAAAAGCATCACAGATTACGGAGGACGAACTTCGTACATTTGTTGATGTCAGCCACGAAGAAGGTATTCTGGAAAGTGAAGAACGCAAAATGATCACAAACATCGTGGATTTTGGGGATTCCATCGCCAAAGATGTCATGATTTCCCGTCTTGACATCTGTATGGTAGAAGTAAATACTTCTTACGATGACCTTCTTTCGGAATTTACGGAACATAAATTTGCACGTATGCCGGTTTACGACGACACGATTGACAATATTGTAGGTATTATCAATCTGAAAGATTTTGTCTTTTACAACGGCGACAAAGAAAAGTTCAACCTTCGTGACTTGATCCGCGAAGCTCATATCACATATGAATACAAAAATGTATCTGAACTTTTCATGGAAATGCGCCGCGATTCCATCCCTATGACCATCGTTTTGGATGAATATGGTGCACTTTCCGGTCTGATCACGATGGAAGATCTTCTCGAAGAAATCGTCGGCGAGATTCGCGACGAATACGACGAGGACGAAGAAGACGAGATCCAGCAGGTAACCGACAATGAATATATTGTTCTTGGATCCACCAGTTTGGATGACATTGAAGAACGAATCGGCCTTCCGCTGGAAGCCGAAGAATATGATTCGATCTCCGGTCATGTCATCAATCTTCTGGAACACTTTCCAAATCCCGGCGAACATGCCGAGGATGATTATGCGGTTTATACCGTATTGGAAAGCGAAAAAAATCGTATTGACAAAATTCATCTCCTTGTAAAACCTCAGCCAGATGAGGATGACGAGGATTAAAACGTTTCAAAAGGCTGTCTTCGGGCAGCCTTTGCTGCATCTTCTGTCATTTCTTTTTCCCAGCTCTCATACACTTCTTGTTTGATTCCATCCCTTCCTTTCACAACCGCCACTTGAATCGGCATGGATACGATTTCCACCTTTATTACCTTCGTGATCCCTTTTCTGCGCTTTCTCCCTTTTGGCGTTTTTTTCAATCTGCCTTTCTTTGGCTTAATCTTTACATTTCCCTTTGTCCTTTTCTCTATTTTGGTATCGCCATTCAATATCCCTTTTCCTGCTGCCCCCTGACAAATATTTGCCGGAATCAGACAGACAAGCAGCAATCCTGCCGCCAATCGATATCTCAAATCGCAACACTCCTTCTTATTATCCAAACGCGGTCTGTTGCATCGCCTGATGTAACAGCGCTGTCGTCTCCTTTGCCGCCTGCATAAACGGATAATTCACATTATCCTCTGTGCACTTTTCATTTCTCAGCAAAAAAGAAACAACATTTCCTTTTGTCAATGCATCTGCAAAACGCGGGTTATGCGGCATCGTCCCAATCCTGCTTCCAGGCAGGTTGTAACTTTGCGCAATGGTGCTCTTCGTAATAACAGATTCCTCACAATAATTTCCTATTACATAAAAAGCTTTTTTCTGAATATCCGAGAAATTTCGGAAGAAATGAGACAATAACTGAAAGTTCTGACACAGATTAACGACCACCAGATCTGCTTCCTGCAAAATCTTTCTGGAACTCTCCAGATTGCTGGAGGATACGTCAACTATGACATTTCCAAGATAATGTTCCAATAAATCCAAAACACTTGCTGTCTGCCGGCTCAGTCGATATTCCAGCAGGTCCTGATTTAAACCTCCCGTCGGTAAGTATAACACTCTTTGATCATAGACAGATAAGCACGTTCGATAAATCATATCTGCAGTCACCATCTCTTGCTCTATGTCGCAAAATGATAAAATTCTCCCAAGTCCGTTTTCTACAAAATAGGATTGTTTTTCATGTAATACATCGTAGGAATTCTGATTAAGAAATGTACTGCCAAGATTATTCATGCTTGCATGATTCTCAAACAGCACCATCCTTGACGGCTCACTCATAGCCGATAAGATACTGATACAGGAAAGATTCCCTGTAACACCTGATTTACCCGGCGAATTGCTCCAAAAAGCAATCTTCACCTTTCTCTGACCTCCTTTAAATTTTTTTGGTGGAATAAACACATGATACCACGCAAAATAAAAAAAGTAAATTGTCAATGCTTCACAAAAAACAATCTACTTTTTTATATATTATTACATAAGTCCCCAGGGTAGAAAAGTGTCAATCCTCTTGTGCTTGCACAAAAGAGGATTCGGCACCTTTCTACCCGCCCAAACATGAGAACGCAGCGGTTTTCCGCGTAGTTCGAATGTTTGCAGGATTGCGGGAGCTGCTTGCAGCGCAGCAATCCGTTGGGGACTGTCTTCCCTTTCCCTGCATCCGCCCAAACATGAGAACGTAGCGGTTTTCCGCGTAGTTCGAATGTTTGCAGGATTGCGGGAGCTGCTTACAGCTTTTCCTTCTTATCCCGATGCCGTCTCTCCTGTATACTTACCACCGGGCTCAATCCAACATACTTCTTTGTAAACATAAGTGTAATCCCATAAAATAGAACAAACGCCGACATAATGATTTTATATACACGATTCACCCCGCTGTGGCCGACAAAGGTCAAGAATGTCATATATACTCTGGCGAGTGCTGTAATCCACCAGCAAAACAAAATTCTCGTATTCGTGGCACGGTTTGCCAGATCATCCGTCACACCGACGGTACAATACAGGATAAAATATTCCATCAAAAGTTCTGCCGCTGCATACCCAAAGTATACTACCAGGATCCAGATAACAAGCTTCGGTCCCTGTTCGATAAATCCGGTAAATGGCAAAAGAATATTCAACGCCATCGCGGTAAGGGTAAGAACAATCCCTACAATAAATTCTTTGTTCTTTTTCACTAACATCAATGCACCGATCAGCAGAAGAAGACATCCCAGCGCATCCGGCAAAAGATCAATTTTCACATGATCTCCAAGGATGTTTCCTGTCGTGTACAATTGAATCGAGGGGCTCAATTCATGGCTTCCCACGGTCCCATCGACATGAAACGCCGGATATGCAATATCCAGAACATACCATTTATCAATTCCTGTTATTATCAGTCCCAATGCTATTAATATTACTGCCATACTCATTACCTCTCATCTCTTCGTTTATTTCGCCAGTTGTTCCATCTCTCGCTGGCCAGCGTCTTTTCCACGATCCGGATGCTCAAAAGTGCAAGTACCGTTCCAAGGAGAATTCCACCAAGAATATCCGTTGGATAATGGACATAAAAGTACAACCGTGAAAACATCATAAGAATCGCTGTTACCACCGCTGCAATCCCCCATTTTCGGTTCCAATGCCAGATTCCGATCGCTGCTGCTACAGAAGAAAAGGTATGTCCCGACGGAAACGAATAATCTTTTGGAATTGTGAGCAGCATAAAGTAGTCGTGTGGGCGGTGACATGGTCTTGGTCTGGCGACCAGATTTTTCAGCAGACCATTTCCAAAGATCAGACAAAACAGCAAGGAAAGCAGTACAATCACACCATACTTCTTCTCTTTTAAGAAAATGAGCATCAAAAGTCCTGCGATGATCCACAAAATTCCCGCTTCTCCCAGTTTTGTAAGCACCGATAGGAAATGCGTCGCTGCGTCGTTTTGAATCGATTGAAACCATTCCAGAATCGTCTTATCAAATGTATCTATCAATTACAGATCCTCCGTATTTATTTTCAAGGACACGCTTTTTCCGGCCTTTTTCACCGTAAATTTCACAATTCCATTTTGCTTCACCCGGATGCTTCCTTTATTTGTGATTGACGCAATGCTCGGATTGGAACTCTTCCACGTAACCGTCTGCCCGAGTCTCGCCGGCCACACTGTCGTTTTAAGGCGGGTTGTACCGTCCGTGTTCACTTTCGTCACTTTGATCCTGGCAATCCGTGCCAGCATATTTTTCACTTCATAACGGCAAGCCTTTTTATACAGACTTTCGTAACTAAACAAAATATAGCCATATGCTTTTTCGCTTCTTCGTATCTTACTGATCTGACTTGCTATGATTTTCTTACTCTTTCGCCAGCCACGGTCTGAAGCATCTTTCATACCGCCTCGATACAGGGCGAGCCCAATGTACATCGGAATATTTCCCTTATTCAGACGTTTCCATTTGGCAAAACGGTTATCAAACATTCGAACCGTCTTTTTACCCACGCGGTACGAATTCGACCAGTAAATCTGCGGAGCTATATAATCCACATAACCGGGACCTTTCATCCAGGTTTTTACATCTGCCCCCAGTGACTCACAATATTCCACATTTCCCGCCGGACTGATTCCAAACAAAAGATTTGGATTCTGCGCTTTGATGTTTCCGTAAACCGTCTGAACCATCTTATTTACATTTGCTTTCTTTTGTTTGTTAGAAAGCGACGCATACTTTTTGTATTGCTTATGTCCGCTTCCCGGATAAAAATAATCATCAAAATGAATACCATCCACCGGATAGTTGTCAATCACTTCGCGAACGGCCAACATGATACGGCTGGTCGTCGATTTTTTTGCCGGATCATAAATCTTTTTCTGAGTAATCCGGTAAGGATTCATCCATGCATGGAATTTTAGCCCATATTTGTGAGCACTTTCTACTAAAATAGCCAACGGATCATAATTCGGTTTCTTTTTTCCCATATACGAACTAAATTTAAAGTTTTCCGATGGCCAGATGGCATCATCAAATGCTCTTACGTGAAAAAACACAGCATTGCAGCCGTTATCCTTAATCTTTTTAAACAATTTGTCCGCATTTTTTCGAAAAACCGCTTCGGATTTATTTTTCAAGCCCGCCTTTTTGTATTCATAAAAGGCAATCCACACTCCACGAAGTTCTTCTGTTGCCGGTACCGGTGTGATAACCGGAGTCGGAACCGGGGTCACTTCCACAGTTGGAGTGACGGTTGCGGTCGGAGCCACCGTCGGAACCATGGTCGGTGCTGCTGTCTCTATTGTTCCTGTTTCAGGATAGATGGTTGAAACCGGCGTTCCTGCCGGTGTCAGCGAAGGACTTGCGGTAACCGTCGGCATCTGAGTTGCTGCCGGTGCTGCTTCTACCTTTCTTTCGCTGTCATTTTTTGGAATTATTGCAATTACAGCTGCCAAAATAAGCACAAATGCAATTGCTCTTTTATACTGTCTCACGTTATCTCTCTCCTATGAACTAATATTCTTTTAATTTACGGATGTATGTAAAGGTTTCCTTTTCTCCCTTTTCTTTCAGCATTCTCAAAAGGGATTCGATCAATTCAGACGTCTCCGGGTGAATGACCCGACAATATTTTCCCTTTTCATAATATGCCAATGGCATATCTTCCGTATACTCTTTTCCATAATATATCTTACTCGCAGCCACGCGGTCGCAGAACATCTCTTTCACATAACGGAGCGGCATTTTTACCGGCTGTTTGAGGCGGGTCTGCGGATGATAATCCTGCCAATACTCAAAATGATGCTTGTTCCTTCCCTGATGATGCATCCACGCGACGGAATATCCGTTTACTTCCCGTTCTTCGGCATTCGGGCTTCGATCCCCCTGATAATATTTTGCTCCCGGGATAAATTCTGTCGGACTGTATTTTGACAGATCATGCCGTAATCCCTGCCATAAGATTCCTGCATGATAGCAGTTCCGGATCACCTGATGACGATGTCTTGTTATGGTACAAAAATGTTTCCATGCTTTTGCTTTCATTTTAATTCTCACCAATTTTCTTATCATTATCGCAACTATTCAAGATTAATGTAACGAATAGTTATGTCATTTCTATGATACCAAAGAACTATTTTTTTGGCAATAACAAAGCACAAAAAAGAAGCCCCTGAATCGAAAATTTTCGATCAGGAACTTCTTTTTTTATTTCCTTACTGATTTAGCAACAATGCTTCAATTATTCTGCCGGAACTTCAACCGCATCTTTTTTAATTTTGAAAGATGCATAGCTATCTTCATCATTTGCTCCAACAATGTAAGTCTTACCTGCTGTCAATGTAACCTTTTCATTTCCAAGGTTCGTTCCATTTTCATCATAGAAACATACATAAGAACTACTATCGATGCTGTATGTGCCATCTTCTGACGGAACAAACTTGTATGCACCATAGCAATCATTATAATACTCTCCGGATGCACTTGTCTCATCTAAATAATAAGTAGTATCAAGTTCTGCAACATATGTTGTATCTTTAGCTGCAGAATACTTATTTGTATAAGTAGATTCCTGTTTCTGTCCTACAACTGCTTCGTTTGCGATAGCCTGTACAGGTGCATTTGCTACATTTACAGAAGCTGTAAATTTCTTCTCGATATATGTTGTAGTGTATGTAATCGCACCACCATTAAACCATGTATACTCTCCTGTACTTGTAGTTTCATAAGAAGAACCTGTCGTGTCAGACTCAAGATTATAAACGCCAGCCTTCAGATAAAGGTTTGCGCCATAACCAAGTTTCTCATGATTTGCATACCATGTCACACCGGAAAGCGAAGTGTTCTGATTTGTAGTTGCCAATGCAACTTTATAAAGTGGCAGCATAATATCAAAGCCGGATTTTGATACGGTCAAATCCTGTTTGTAAAGATAATTTACTGCTTTTGCATTGTCTGAATAGCTGCTGTTATCATTATAACTTGCTGCGATATCATATGTACCGGCAGAAACAGTTGCAGAATATGCACCGTCTTTATCTGTCATAGCAGATGCATAGGTAGAATAGCGATCTGCACGGTTCTTGTTCGTATATTCGATTTCAGCTCCCGGAATGGCATTTCCAACTGCATCTTTTACCATACCTACGATAGACACACCCTGTGCCACATGGATAACAACCTGGACATCACATGCCAAAGCTGCATTTTCTCTGTCTACAACATGAAGGGTAACGGTATAGTTACCTGCTGCTACAACTTTTGCTACAATATCACCATCATAAGAGGATCCGTCATCTTCCGGATCTTCAAACTTAGCTGCCGCACCGGTATCTCCTACGATTGTATAACGGTAATTTCCACTACCTCCTGTTACTGTAGGGCTTTTGAAAACATTATTACTGTCAGCGGTAGTTGCCAGTGTATAAACCGGTGTAGCTGCACCTACGATCTGAGTATTGGAACCTACGAGGAATGTAATAGTCTTTGTCAAAGTGTTCCCCAGCTCATCTTTTGCTGTCATTGTTGCCACGGAAACACCAGCAGCTGCAGGAGTTCCCTTAACAACAAGCGCATTACCTTTTACTTCAGAAGTAAGGCCTGCTGGAAGTCCTGTAATAGAATATGTAGAATATCCATCGTCTGAGTCAAAATAGAAATTCTTTGAGTCATACTCATTTATTGTCCATGTAGAAATCTGATCTTCTGTGTAAGCACACAATGCTTCACTGTATTTCTTTTCCATGGATTTAACAGAACCCGGAAGTACAGGGATTGTTACTTTAACATAAGAATTTTCGCTGATACGGTTGTCGCTGTTTACAACAACAGTATAATTCTTATTATCAGCAGTTGTCATGGTATCAATCTTCAACTGACGGTTGTAAGCACCATCAATATTCCATTTGTTGCTGATTTGTACCTGAGATGCATTCAATGCCATCGCACGATCGAGTGAGAAGGTAATTGTCTGTGCATTCTGTACATCCATAGCTATCAGATTAATATTATTTTTAACCGTTACTTTACATGTTGCTTTTTTACCGGAACCATCTGCTGCTTTTGCAGTAATAGTAGCTGTACCGGTAGCTTTTCCTGTTACTTTACCCTTCGAAGAAACAACGGCAACTTTTTTGTTTGAAGATGACCAAGCAATCTTTGTGCTTGTATTCTTCGTAGGAACTGCTTTTGCTTTGAGCTGTTTGGACTCTCCGATGGAAAGGTTTGCGCTCTTAACATTCAATGTTACCTTTTTGATTGCTGCTTTCTTTACAACCACTTTGATGCTGGCTTTTTTGTTCTTAGCCTTTTTAGAAACAACAGTAATCTTGGTCTTTCCGGGTTTTACTCCCTTTACAATTCCTTTACTGTTTACCGTAGCAATCTTGCGGTTTGCAGATTTGTAAGATACTTTTTTGTTGGCACTCTTATTTGGAGATACCTTTACTGTTGTTGACAGTTTTACTTTCTTTCCTTTGGCAACATAAACTACTTTACCTGACGGAGAAGTTACTGCCACCTTTTTCACTTTAACTTTAGCTGCGGAAGCTTCCGGTGCAGCAACTCCTGTCACACCCAAAACCATTGCCAAAGATAAAGTTCCGGCCATAGCCGTTTTCATGAACTTTCTCATAGTGAAGTTCCCCCTTATCTTTTTTTGTGGTTACCCACATACAAAAGTATAACATCGGCATGACCATTTTGCAACCTTCATATTTTACAATTTTTTTAAAGATTCTTCCTATTTATTTTAACAAATCGTACATAAATACAATCTGTTCGCGTACTTCCTCGGCTTTTTCCTCAGAAATGAGTTTTTTAATCAGTTCGAATCCAAACTCCATCGAAGTTCCCAGACCTCTGCTGGTAATGACATTTCCATCGGTTACGACCGCTTTGTTTACAATTTCTGCACCGGTCAGCTTGTCCTCAAATCCCGGATAACAGGTTGCCTTCTTTCCTTCGAGAATGCCGCATTTTCCAAGTACCGATGGGGCTGCACAGATCGCTGCAACAATTTTTCCGTCCCGGTTCATCTGTTTTAATGCTCCGGTCACAGCGACATCGACACCGAGGTTCATCGTTCCAGGCATCCCTCCCGGAATAATAATTGCATCCTCTTCTTTTAACTGAATTCTGGATAATTTTGTATCCATCGTAACAGAAATCCCATGAGAACCGGTAACGGTCATATCGTCGTTAATCGACACCAGACGGATATCCACACCGGCACGTTTCAACAGATCCACAGTCATCAAAGCCTCTACTTCTTCATATCCATTAGCAAATAACATTACTGCTTTTTTCATCTTTTCTTCCTCCTGCAATCTATTTTTGTACTATTTTTAGTTGTTCTGTAATTTCCGGTTTTATCGTCGTTCCGTAAAAAATCTGCGGAATAGTTGCCGTAAAACATTTTCCTGATATTTTCTCAAACGGTTTTCCAAGTTTTGGAAATCGTAATTCATACGCATGCAATAGCTGATGATTGATCTGCGGATAAGCACCGCCATATTTGGCATCCCCCAGCACCGGATGCCCGAGACTGCTCAAATGGCTTCGGATCTGATGTGGCTTTCCGGTCATCAGATGAACCCGCAAAAGCGTCATTTCTCTCGTCGTAACAAGCGGCTCATACCCGGTCCGGATATAACTGCTGCCTTTCTTTTCTTCGCGATACACCGTCACTTTATTCGTTTTCGCGTCTTTTAAAAGATAGCCTTCCACTTCTTTCGTTTCCGTCATCGCTCCTTTTACGATCGTGAGATAATATTTTTCCACTTCTCGTGTGCGAAATAATTCTGACATTTTCTGTAAGGCGGGAAGAGTCTTTCCAGCCACCACAATGCCGCTTGTATTGCGGTCAAGGCGGTTACAGATCCCGGGAGAAAATCCCGGTTCACATCCGACATACTGCTGCACAAGTTCGACTAAGCTCACATCTTCCGGCTTTGCCTTTTGGGACAGCAGTCCCGCCGGTTTATTGATCAAAAGGATCTGCTCGTCCTCATACAAAATCGGAAAAGCCGCTTTCTTTCCTTCTTTTTTCCGTGGTTGACCACCACAAAATTTTTCAAGTGTTTCCTCTGAAAAAAACAAAACAACTTTATCGCCGGGCTCCAGTTTCTCATTCCCCTGCGCTTTCTTTCCGTTTAGCGTAATATTCTTTTTGCGAAGCATTTTATAAATAAAACTTTTGGTTGCCTCACGCATATACTTTTGTAAAAACTTGTCAAATCTCTGTCCGCTTTGATTTGCATTTATTTCTATCTGTCGCACAAAATTACACCTTTCTTCGTCACACAGCAATGATCGTAAGATCATGTACTACCTTTTCCTGAAGTGAACATTCTTCCGGGGCTGCCTCTTTTCTCTCACTTCGTTTTAACATTTTCAAAAATGCCTCATCATTCTCAAAAAGCTGTACCCGGTATCCTCTCGCCTCAGCAGATATTGTCTCCGAAAGATATTTTTCCACATACGCATCGTCTGTTTTCTTTCCATCTTTAATGCCATATACATTTTTATTCATTACGATCACAAAATCCAATGACATCACTTTCTCTGTCGAAGTAAATACATAATCCGTCAAAAGTGCCGCACTTTCCGGCAATGCCGCCCGCACTTTCTCAAACCGCTCTCTTTCCACGGATTTCCGAGGCACCATAAGAACCAGTGCGATCACGCGTTTCGCTGCCGGAAGAACCATCAGGATTCCCAACACCGTAAATAAATTTGCCCGCGTTTTATGCACGGCAAGACCAATCAGAAATAATCCGACACCGATCAGCACATACAGCATAAGCATCGCAAATTGAAATTTTTTCTGCTTATTAATATATCCAGATTGACATTTTGTTCCCTTCCATTGTTCCATCTTGTATTCCATCCTTTTCTCTCTATTGTTCGAGCCATTTCAATATATAATAGGGGTTGACGCTGACTTCTTTCCCCTCGATATCCACATAAATTCCAAAATGCAGATGTACATCGAATTTTCCTTTGGTTCCTTCTTTTCCGTACCCGGTATTTCCAAGATATCCGAGAATATCTCCGGCTTTTACCGTGTCACCGACAGCAAGTCCTTTGCGATAGGAATCAAGATGTGCATAGTACAGATAGGCTCCATGCGTACTCCGTATTCCGATCCGGTAGCCGCCAAGTTCCAGCCACCCCATCTTTTCAATGGTTCCGTCGCAGATACTTACCGCCGGAAAATATCCGGGTTTATTGTTCGAAGTCATGAGGTCTACTCCTTCATGCCTTCGGTTTCCCCCATAATTTCTTGCCAGGTTCCAGGAATTTTCATAGGATACGGTCTCTCCATACGTGCCATCGTATCCTACCGGGAAACATTTCAGATCGCTGAGCACCGTTGCATAGGCATCTTCCCAGCCTGCAAGAATCTCTTTATCTAGCTGCCATGCAAAAAAGCAAGGCACTTTCCGAAAAGTTCTCCGCTGTTCATAATAGAGCTGGCGCAATGCCAGTTTCCTATAATTGTCATTTTCTTCCTCTGTGGGAAGTTCAAACGACCGGAAATCTTCCAGATTTTGTTCCAGCGGGGTACTATTGGCCGCCATCGCTCCGGTCAAGATCCATCTTGTTTCCAACGGAATGATCAGAAAGACGAGTACCACCGTGATCCATTTTACTGCCGTTTTTCTCTTTGTCGCATGATATTTAATATGCCTCAATATCCACCACCTCAGCCGAGTTCACGTGACAGGAAAGAACATCATCCGCAAAGGAGATAAACTTTTCCATGCCGTCACTGACATAATAATCATATGTCGGCTCTTCGTCCTCTATGCCAAGTGTGTTAAGCAGATTATTTTCTGCCAGAAGCAGTTTCAGGGATTTTGCCGTTTCATAGGCAGGATTTACCAGTTTTACATTTTCTCCGACTTCTCTGCCAATCGTCCGTTTTAACAACGGATAATGCGTACAGCCGAGAATCAGTGAATCGATGTCATACTCTTTAAATTCATGCAGATATCTTCCCGCGATATCTTCCGTCACGCGGTCTTCCCAAAGTCCCTCTTCGACGAGCGGTACAAACAACGGGCACGCCTTGCTTACCACTGTGATCTCCGGATTGATCTTGTGAAGATATTTGCTGTAAACACCACTTTTGATCGTACTTTCCGTTCCAATGATACCGATGTTATTGGTTCGTGTCGTATTGGCAGCCATAATTGCGCCCGGCTCAACTACCCCAATGATCGGGATATCAATATCCGCCCGGATCTCGTCCAAAGCAAGGGCGCTGGCCGTATTACATGCTACCACAATAGCCTTTACCTGCTTGGTCTGCAAAAAACGTACGATCTGCTTACTATATTTACAAACCGTTTTTTGTGATTTACTTCCATATGGCACTCTCGCCGTATCCCCAAAGTAAACCAGACTCTCTGCAGGAAGCTGGCGCATGATTTCTTTTACTACCGTCAGCCCGCCTACACCGGAGTCAAACACTCCTATCGGTGCGTTCATTTCATCCATCCTCCAATCTTCAAAAAGGCCATGATAATTTACTCTTATCATGACCTTTTTATTATATTCTTTTTCTATTTTTGTTGCAACCTATTTTTCGGATTTCTTTTCGATTTCCATATGCACGGCACGGTCTTTTTTACGATTCAGGATTGCATAGATACATGGCACCACAAAGAGTGTCAGAAGCGTACCATAGATCAATCCGCCGATCGTTACGACGGACATTGGACGAATCATATCCGAACCACTGTCGCTGCTTATGATCATTGGAAGCAGACCGAGGATCGTCGTCAATGCCGTCATGAGGATTGGACGAAGTCTGGTTTTTCCGGCTTCGACGATTGCCTCGTATTTGGTCATACCCTGTTCACGCAACTGATTGATATAGTCTACCAGCACGATACCGTTATTTACGATGATACCGGAAAGCATGACAAATCCGATCAAGGCGATGACACTGACTTCGCTTCCGGATATCCAAAGCCCCATAAATCCGCCGGTAAAGGCAAGTGGAATGGTAAACAGGATAATAAATGGTGACAGCAGGGACTGGAACTGGGCTACCATGATCAAATACATGAAAATGACACCGACGATAAACATCAAAGCCACCTGTTTAATGGACTCATTGATGTTTTCGTCTTCTCCGGTAAATTCCAGTTCATATCCGGATGGCATCTCATATTTATCAAGCACCGCATGCACATCGTTACTTACCAGTCCGACATTGTAATCGTCTCCCAGGGTAAGAGATACTGTCATATATCTTGTCTGGTTAATTCGGTTAATGGAAGATGGCGTATCTGCCATACTAAAGTCCGCAATCTTTGACAATTTTACTTTCTTTGTCTTCTGCGTCTGTGAATCGGTATACTCGATTTTCATCTTCTCAATGTCACTTCGTTTGAGTTTTTCATCTTTTTCATCACTTACATACACATCAAGGTCTTCGGTATCCGTAGACAATGTTGTCGCAGAAGATGCCTCTTTTACACGTGCGTTGATCTGCTGGAACACCTGGGCTACCGTCAGCGAATATTCCATCGCTTTATCTTTTTTCACAGTGATACGGAACTCCTGACTTGCATCTTCCATACCATTGGTAATTTCTGTAATTCCGTCGACACCCTCTAACTGTTTCATAATATCTTCGGAAATCTTCTGGATTTTATCCAGATCTTTTCCTTTGATCCGCATCGTGATACCCGAACCAAACATGGAACTCATATCCATCGCTGACGCCTCGATCGACACATCACATGGAATATTTTTTACTTTTTCTTCCATTTCTTTTTTGATATCCTGATTGGAGCGTTTATTGTCTTCATTCAAAAGCACATACACAGAGATCGAATCGGAACCACCGGACATCATCGACATCATACCGCCACCGCCGGACATCGCACCGACAGTCTCAACGCCATCTACTTTCAAAAATTGTTCCATGACCTCATTTGATTTTTCATAAAGATCCTGCTTGCTCATCGTATCGTCGTCTTTTGGAATGGAAATGGCCGCCGTCATCTGCGTACTGCGCATCTCCGGCATAAACGCTGTTCCTCTTGATACCGACAAAAGGGCAAATACCACAAGCAGTACAAGGGCACCAAGCAAAACAAATATCTTTTTATGAAGAAGCACAGAAAGCACTTTTCCATACACATTCTGAATCTTTACGATCAATTTATTCGGATTATCTTTTACCTTACGAAGCATTCCCTGAGACATCGCCGGTACCAGTGTCAGCGCAACGACAAGGCTGGCAAGCAGCGAGTACGCAAGTGTCAGGGCAAGATCTGTAAATAACTGTCTCGTAATTCCCTCGGTAAATACAATCGGTGCAAACACACAGATGGTCGTAAGGGTAGAAGCAAGAATTGCTCCTCCGACCTGCTTTGCGCCTTCGACCGATGCTTCTTTAATGCTGTAACCTTCTTCATTTCGCAGTCGGAATATATTTTCAATAACAACGACGGAGTTATCCACTAACATTCCGACGCCGAGCGCAAGTCCCGACAAAGAAATTACATTCAAGGTCACACCGCTGAAATACATCAATACAACTGCTGCCACAACACTGAGTGGGATTGAGCAGGCGACGATAAATGTCGGCCGCAGATCCTTTAAGAACAGCAGTAAGATGATGATGGAGAACAATGCTCCATATAACAGGTTATCCACTACGGAATCAACAACAAGATCGATGTACAATCCCTGGTTCATAAGAACCGTAGTATGTAGTCCCTCATTGTCTTTTTCAAGCTGGTCTAAACGGCTTTCCAGACGTTTGGTAACATCTCCGGTAGAATATCCGGTCGCCTTTTCCATCGTAAGCGCAACTGCCGGATTTCCATTTACCATCGTGTACACATCTTTGGAATTATCCGTTATTGCAATATCTGCCACATCCGAAAGCCGGATTGGATCGAGATCATCAAATCCCATATCGCAGATCACCAGATTTTCGATATCCTTTTGGCTTTCTACTTTTTCACCGACTTTGACAAGATAAGAAGCTTCATTGTCTGTAATATAACCAGCCGGCATATCAAAGTTTTCTGCTTTTAATATATTCTCAACCATCGATTTGGTAATGATCTTTTTGAGATCTGCCCCTTCTTTGGTCGTCTTTTTACTGTCTTTTAACTGCTTTTCGGCTTCGTCGAGTTTGCTTTCTCCGGTATTTACCTGAACTTCTGCTACACTCAGTTTAATGGCAACCAGCACTTTCTGTTTGCTGATCTCATTTTTTGCTTCCTCGACAGAAATCTGTCCTTTTTCCAGTTTATCTTTCGCATCAAGAAGTTTTGCTTTTCCGGCAGCAATCTTTTTCTTTCCGCTCTTTAACTGCTTTTTGCTGGCAGCCAGTTTCTTTTCCTGCGCTATGATCGTCTGCATTCCTTCCTGGGCTTTCGAAAGTCCGCTTTCCACTTCCGTGATCTTACCCGGGAGATCCTCCTGCGTCATTCCCTGCTCTGTCAGTTTCTGCTGTATTACGGTAAACTGCGTATTGACTGCCTCCAGCTGGCTCTTCAATTCCGCTGTTTCCCCTACTGCTGCAATCTGGGTTTCCAAAGCCTGTTTCTGCTCTGTCAAAGCGGAAAGACTTGCTTGCAGCTGGGTAAGAGAAGTTTTTGTCGCAGTCAGCATCTTGATCGTCGCCTGAAGGCTTGCTTTCTGCGTACTGATCTGCGCCTGACCGGTCTTTACCTGCTTTTCTGCTGTTTTCAGTTCTTTTTCTTTGGATTCGATGGTCTTCAGATTGGTATTGATCGTCTCCAACGTCTTTTTCATCTTTTCTGAGGACTGATTTAATTTTGCCTCTCCTTTTGCCAGCTTATCTGCTGCCTGATCCTGTTTGTCAGATAATGTATCTTTTCCATCCCGGATCTTATTTTTATTTTTCTCTATCTTATCCGAAGCATCCTGCAATTTTCCATCAATCGCATCCTGAACCTTCTGATTCATTTCTTTGATCTTGTCTTCCTGAACGATCACTTCGATCTTTTTGTCTACTTCACCGGAAGCATTGACAGATGCCACACCTTCTACACTTTCCAGTTCCGGTATAATATCATTTTCAGCCTTTTCCGTAACACCGACACTATCCATATTATCGTAGTCAAGTGCTGCCACCATAATTGGCATCATGTCCGGATTGATCTTCATAATCGTCGGATTTCCGATGCTGTCATCCCACTGTGCGGAAACGGTATCCAGGCTCTCACGCATATCGATCGTCGCGGAATTCATATCTGTATTTTCATTAAATTCCAGGATAACAACCGACATATTACTATTTGAAACGGAAGATACCTGTTTCATATTGGTAATACTTGCCATAGCCTGTTCCACCGGCTTTGTCACTGCCGTCTCAATTTCTTCCGGGCTTGCTCCCGGATATGTCGTCATAACGATGGCATAGGGAAATTCCATGTCCGGCATAAGATCCGTACTCATGTTGCTGAATGACAGGATGCCAAGCACAATTACTAACACCACTGCCACGAGAACCGTATAAGGTTTTCGTACACTAAATTTTGATAACATCATAATCCTCCTTGCAAGATATTCCGGCAACTATTTAACCGTGTTAAGTTTTCATAATTTAAGAGTATAACATATTCTATTTATTTGTCAACATGATTCTCAACAATTATTTTAGACGATACTCCTTTTCTAACAGATCTACAATTGCTTTCGCCGAATTTCCGGCATCTTTCGTATGATATTTTTCTTTTGCCGGCATTCTCTCTTCCCGCGTGCTGTCAACACCCTTTGCAATTTCTGCTAAAAAAGAAGAAAGTTGTGAAAATGTTTCGATATAAAATCCTTTGACTGCTTCCTTGTAGTCCGGAAATGCCAGCGTAAAACGGGTAAAATATTCTTCCCTGTCGGCAATGGTAAGAGCGATCGGACGGTCCGTCAGAAGATAGTCAAAATAAACAGAGGAATAATCCGTGATGAGTGCATCCGTCTGTGCTAAAAGTTCATACAACGTGCACTCCATCGATGCCAAAAAAGCATCGTCAGCAATCCGGATATGGGGAAGTTCTTCTTTATGAAATACGCTGAGATCCTGCACCGGATGCGGACGAAATAATAATAATATATTATGTTCTGCCAGCTGTTCTTCCAACCGCTGTAACTGCTCTTTTGTTTCGACGCACGGCATTCCGTACGGATAGGTGTTTTCCAATGCCTTATCCTCATGCGCCCGGTGCTGCCGATAGGTCGGCATCCACAAAATCGTTTTCCCATATTTTTCCTTTTCTTTGTTCCATTTTGGAATTTCTTTCGAATGGACGAGAACGTCATTGCGGGGATATCCCAGAGGGCATAAAACTTCTTCCGGCACTTGAATCTGTGTTTCAAAAATATCATACCAAAATGGAGACTGCACCATATAACGGTCGCATTCTCCAAATTTTCTGCTGTATTCCAGATCGATCTTGATCGGCATCCCATGTCCAAGATGAAATCTGACCTGCCCTTTTCTTCTCTTTTTGACAAAGGAATTACAGTCCATAATATAACGGCTTGTATTTAATATATATGCACGCCGGATCGTCTCACAAAATCCCGAAGGCTGGTTTTCAAAATAAGAAACTCCTTCCGGCAGATTCCAGTCCGGCTTTCCCGGAAATGTCTTCATCCAGTACAATTTGTATTTTTTGTGATATCCACGGCGCAGCAATTCTTCATACAGTGCATACGTATTGTCCGAAAGATCCGGATGGCTTTCCAACACAAATGCTTTTCGCAGCGGCAAAAGACGCATCATACCAAGTAAACATTTTTTAATCATTTCCGTCCCTCTTCTTTCCCTCGGTTTTACGGCTGTATTCATAAAAACTCGAAAGTTTTTTATCGATCACTTTCTTGTCTTTCTTTTCATTATTCCTGCGGTACTGATAAGTCGGTACCATATCCGCAATGATTTCTTTCATATTCGGCACTTCACTGTACGCCTCTTCATATAAGATCTGAAGACGATCAAAAAACTCATTTTCGTCAAATTGCAATGGTTTTCCGATATGAATCAATTCATTTTCTGTCTGCGTCAGACCTTCTTCATCCATCAGAATCTCTTCATACAGTTTTTCTCCCGGTCGAAGTCCGGAATACACGATCTTGATGTCCTCATCCGGCACATACCCGGACAATTTTATCAGGTTTCTGGCAAGATCATCGATTTTTACCGGCTCTCCCATATCCAGGACAAAAATCTCTCCTCCTTTGGCAAACGCACCTGCCTGAAGGACCAGCGATACTGCCTCCGGAATGGTCATAAAATAGCGAATAATTCTTTTATCGGTGACTGTTACCGGACCTCCCTCTTCAATCTGTTTTTTAAATAACGGAATTACACTTCCGTTGCTTCCCAGCACATTTCCAAACCGTACTGCCACAAATTCTGTCGAGGACTGACGGCTGAGACCCTGTACGATCATCTCACAGATTCTTTTGGAGGCTCCCATGATATTGGTAGGATTTACAGCCTTATCGGTCGAGATCAACACAAACTTGCTCGTACCGTATTTATCCGCAGCCAATGCCACTTTGTACGTACCAAACACATTATTTTTAATAGCCTCATTCGGACTGTCCTCCATCAATGGTACATGTTTATGCGCCGCCGCATGATACACAATGTCCGGATGATATGTGGCAAATACCCGGTCAACACGGCTGGTATTACGCACGGATCCAATCAGCACTTCCAGATGCAGATACGGATAATGTCGTCTCAATTCCTGCTGAATATCGTACGCATTATTTTCATAGATATCAAATATGATAAGCATCTTTGGCTGATTGGCCGCAATCTGGCGGCACAGCTCACTACCGATGGAACCGCCTCCTCCGGTGACAAGAACGACTTTATCTTTCACATATCCGGTAATCGAATCCAGATCCGTCTTTACCGGCTCGCGTCCCAGAAGGTCTTCAATCTGAACCGGACGAAGTTTTTCGACAGCTGCTTCTCCATTTACAAACTGGTATACACCCGGAAGAATTTTCAGATCTGCCCCCGTCTGCTGACAGATTTCAAGGATCTCCTTCACTTCTTTTTTCGACGCACTCGGCATCGCCACAATAATCTCATTGATCTCATAATGACTGGCGGCGTCAAGAATTTTATCTCTTCCGCCAATCACCTTAATTCCATTAATAAATGTGTTTTGTTTGGACTTATTGTCGTCAATCACACAGCAAATATTGCTGTCCAGTTTTTTACTCATTTTAAGCTCGTTGATCACCATATTTCCGGCTTCTCCACCACCGATGACCATCGTATTCCGCATACCGACACCATGCACATTTTCATTGTAAAGGAATCGGATGATACGATACGAAAAACGCACCGTCAAAGTCATAAAAAATAAGAGCATAAAATAAATAAAAAAATACGATCGTGGCAGTCTGCGGTAAGTTCCAAACACCGTCAAAAAATGAATGACCGTCGAAATTCCGCAAGCCAATGCAATATTGATCACTTCGCTCAGACTTGCATACCGCCACAAACTATTATACAAACGAAAAAGCGTAAATACAATTAACGTTAAAAGTGTATTTACTATCATCATTTCCTGCAATGTCGTAATATAACCATGCGGATAATCAATCGACATTCCGCTTTTGATGAATTTATCCCATTTTAACTCATAACGGATAAAGAGTGCCGCATACGAACATAGATTAATACATACTGCATCCCATATCAATAATAAAAACCGATAGATCAGCGACATCTTTCCACTTTCAATATATTTACGAATTGGTAACATGAATATTTTCCTCCGTTTTTTGTTCACCATTAACTATTCAGGTCTCCCTCCCATTTGCATTTTGAACACTTCGTGTTCTTTGCACATCGGATCTGAATAGTTACCTTTAATATATTATTATACAAAAAAAAGTTGAAAAAATCAATGGGATAGCGTATACTAATATCTTGTCAAAAGATTTTTGAGAGGAACTATGAGAGGATGAATATGAAAATCACAAATCAAATCACACGTTATTACATTTTATTTTATGCACTTTATAGTATGACACAGCGAATTATTCCTATTTCTGTTTTTTGTGTCGGTCCCTTAGCCGGGATTCTTTATAAATTGATTGTTGGTGTCGGCGGCTGTCTGGCACTTGCGTACCTCATACTTGGATTTAAACACTGGAAAATGAATTCCCTTTTTGCCTTACTTGGTGGCTTCACCCTGGTTTTATGCATCACCACCCTGCTAAATCGCAGTTATAATTTTTTTGACAACGTACTCGGTGTCATCACATTTGGAGTACAACTCATCCTATTTTTCAGTTATTATCATATGACGGAGAAAAAGGAGTTTTCTTTTACAATTCAACTTACTGCCGTCGCATCGAGCATCCTTTGGAACATCTGCTGTGCAATTTCCCTTGCCCAGTACCTTTTGGATATTCAGTACCGCACTTTAAATCCTATTGGAAATACCGTGCGACAGGGAATTGTAGATGGCAGACTGTTTGGTATCTTCTCCGATCCAAATTTTGCTGCTTTTACTTCCTTTTTAGTGCTGATGCTGCTTGCATACACTTTTTATTGCCAAAAAAACCGGATTCTCCGTATTTATATCGGAATCAGCGCCGTGCTCAATATTGCGTATATCGTATTTTCAAATTCACGGACTGTATTTTTATGCGTGATCGGCACCGTATTTTTCTTTGTATTACTGCTTACCTACCGTCGTTATATCGCAGACGGAAGAACGTCGGTCAAACGTTTTCTTCTTTATGCAGTACGAAACCTTGCGCTTTCTTTGGCTGGAATGATTGCTGTCTATTCTCTGCTCTTTTATCCGATGCAGAATATCGGCAAACAGATGGAGCCGCAGCGCAGCGAAACAGACCTTGTCCGCGATGACGTAGGCGGTGATAATGTAACAAATAACCGCTCTACGATCTGGATTCATTATCTTGATCTGTATAAGAAAAAACCGGTATTTGGATTTTCGATCAATACCGCTCTTCCCTATGCAGCCGAACATGATCCGGAAGGCTATCTCGCACAGACACAGTATGTTACCCATAATGGGTATCTGTCGCTTTTGGTGGAAACCGGTATCCTTGGTTTTGCACTGATGGCATGTTTTATCATCCTGATGCTGATCCGAAATGTAAAACGCATTCAGGCAAATGAAAAAATCAGCCCGGACTACGCTCTGGCCTTAAGCCTTGTGGTCGCCGTGCTGATCTTCCTCGTTTGTTTCCATGATATTTTCTTTACGGTAAATATCGAAACGATGCTATTGTATCTGTCAATGGGCGTTTTGTTTATCGAGACGGATTCACAAACTGCTCAATCAACTCTTTCCACTCAGACAGAATAGTTTCTTTAGAAAAACTTTCCAGATTTGACTGGGAATTATTTGAAAGCCGGAGGCGTTCCTCCGGTTTTTTTAATAGTTCATAAATAACCCTTGCCATCTTTTCCGTATCATATGGTGGAATCAATTTCCCATCTTCGCCATCCCGGATGATCTCACGCGGTCCGGACACAATGTCAAAGCTAACAAGCGGCAATGCATTGGCTTTTGCCTCGATGAGAACCAGCGGAAGGCCTTCCCGGTAAGAGGTAAGTACATACATGGAATGTCCCTGATAACAGCTTTCCATATGATCAGTAAGTCCCATTAGATGGACATTATTTTCAAGCCCCTCCTTTTCTATCCTTTGTTGAATTTCCTCAAACATATCGCCATCGCCATATACTTCCCAGATAAAATCCGTTGTCTTTTTTGCCAAAGCGGCTGCGGTATCTACAAGAAGATCCATTCCTTTTTCTTTGGAAAAGCGGCCGGCAGTCAAAATTTTACTGCTATTTGAATCATATGGTGATGCTGCCTTTTGAATGCGCTCATCAATCCAATTATAAATGGTGATAACCCGTCCTTTTTTATAATGAAATTTATCATAATAAGCTTCTTCACTCTGTTTGGTCAAAACGACGGTTTTATCCGTAAAGCATGAACCCACCGTACGCATCATGCGCGCCGGCACCTCGTTCCATTGATTCAACAGCGCTCCGTGATCGCAGAAAATTCTCGGAATCTTTAATCGTCTTCCATGAATTCCTCCGCAAAGCCCAGCATAAGCTCCTATATAAAATACAATATCCAGTTCCTTTTTCTTAATGAAACTGCGAAATGGTTTTCCGGCCTTTGTAATTACTTCACGGATTCTTGCTTTATACGGAAGAAGCACCTCATAATGAATGTCCTCCGGCAGTTCATAGGCACAGGCCTCGTTTTCCTGAATAAAACTAATGATCGTAATCTCGTATTCTTTCCGAAGGGCAAGCGCCATATTATATAACACCTGCTGGGCTCCTCCGCGGACGCTCATATCAAAATTTACAAATCCTATTTTCTTCATTGATTTTTCTCCCGTCATCGGTAATATTTCATTAAAATCCGGTAATTGTGATGCTTCATAAAAAACAGCAGTATCTTATCTTTTTTTCCAAAATCCGCTTTTGATGAATATAATTTTTGTACACTTGGCATTGCGAGCCAAGACTTGATCTGCTCTTTGCATTGCGAATCTGTCTTACCGGAACGCCGCATCAGATCATAAAATTTATTTTTTATGGAATTGAGATAAAATACATCAAGAAAAGCCTCCTCTTTTCCTCCGCATCTTCGGTAAAATGCTTCCACTTCACTCCGAAGGCGGTCTTCAATCTCCATGGCATTCTCGCGGAATCGAAACGACAGACTTCCGGTTTCAATATTATAATATTGATAGACGGATTCGGAAAGCACGCTGATTTTCCCGGCGCGTTCAAATACGTGAAGATTAAATACCAGATCTTCTCCCTTATCAAGGTCTGTCGGAAATCCTTTTCCTATCACTTCGCGTCGGTATAATTTATTCCACGGCACGTGAAGAAAATAGGAAGAAAATAATTTCGGAAAGTCCTTGATAAACGCCGTTTGGTCTGCATAAACAGCTGCTTTTGGCAGGTGGTCTTTTCCGGCTTTTTCATCATAATATCCGGCTATTACTACGTCACTTTTATCTTCTTCCATGCGTTTTACCATAAGCGAAGCTGCCTCTTTTTTTACCAGGTCATCACTGTCAACAAACTGAATATACTTTCCATGAGCTTCCTTTATCCCCCGGTTTCTCGCGGCAGAAACGCCTTCATTTTCTTTAGTTATTACATGAAAATACGGAACTTTCTTTTCATAAGTCCGGCAGATTTCAAGGCTTCCGTCTGTCGAGCAGTCATCGACAACGATCACTTCAAGATTGGGATAATCCATCGCGGCGACATGATCCAGACAGGCTGCCAGCCGTTTTTTTGAATTATAAACCGGAATAATGACTGACACGAGTGGTTGTGCTTGCTGCATATTAAACTTCCTCCTCTGTTCGCTTTAGTGGGTAGTATATGCCTTTATACTGCGGATATGCTTTTTCTGTATCTACCACAATTCCGTCATGGGAAGGAACCTGCTTGTCCTCCGGCGGCATCGTCATATAATCGCCGAATGCCATTTTAAGATACGTATCATACCCCACCGGAATCGGCATCCTTTCTCCTTCAAACTCTTTGTACACGGCACTGGCAAATATTTCTTTTGGATACTCATTTACCATGTAATTGTAACGGACACAAAGTTCGGTAATATGATCACACTCTTCGATCGGATATTTTGTCATATGGCGCTCACAAAGACGTGCCATGCGATAACGGTTTTTCCAGCCGGGGGCCAGAAGCAGCATCATTTTTCCGATCAGATAAAACCCTTTTCCCTTACTCGTCGGTGCTTCCTGATTGATATAGATCTGATAGGCAAGCCCCCACATCAGCTGCATCTTACGTTTGAACCGGGAAGACGGGCAGCCGTCCAATGGCAGAATTTCAAGGCGGATTCCATGTGCAATGTCAAGATCCATCTGCCGTTCTTTTACAAATGTGGTCTCTTCATCCGTGATCATCGTAAGCTGGGAACGCAGAAACTGTTCTTTGCTCGTACGACTCAGCCGGTATTTGGTCTCATCCATCTCCTTCGGCCACAGTTCGCACAATTTTTCATAATCGTTTCGCGGCATAAAGACATCGATATCATCATCCCACGGAATAAATCCCTGATGTCGCAGCGTACCGATACAGCATCCCCCGCAAAAATAGAACAATAAGTCATGTTTTTCACAAAATTCTTTAAATACGAGTGTAATCTCCAGACATTTTTTCTGAAGCAGCCGAAGTTCCGCACGCAGCCGCTCTCCTGTCGCCGGCACACAAGGGCGGTTCAAGTCCAGAAGAACACAATCATGATGTGCCTTCTGCTTTTCTTTCGGCGGCAGCGCCATATAATCGCCAAATGCTTCTTTCAAATAGCCGTCATATCCCACGGGGATTGGCATATTTTCTCCCTCAAATGGCACAAACACGGCCTTTTCGAACCATTCTTTTTTGTATTTCTTTTTCATATAAAATGGACCGGAACACAATTCCGTGATGTAATTACACTCGGAAATAGGATATTTTGTCATATGTTTTTTTGCGAGATTCCAGATCTTATAGCGTATCTTTTTCCCGCGAAATACAGAAAGCAGAAAGCGGCTTCCGGCCGCCATCAAGCCACCATGTTTTTCCGGTACAGTCTGTGCACGAAACAATTGATAAATGAGCGCCCACATGCATTGAAATTTACGTTTCCATTTTCCCTCCGGGTACCCATCCAGCGGAATCACATCCAATGCCACCCCATGCGCGATCCGGAGATCTTTTTGATATGGCTTGATCTGCGTCGTCTCACTGTCACGAAGTGTCGCAAAGTTATTTCGATCCACATAATCCAGTGTGGTATCGGATAAAACATACCGTTTTCCCGCTTCATACGAATTCCATTTTTTTACAAACATTTCATAATCTTCGCGTGGCATGAAAAAATCAAGATCATCGTCCCACGGAATAAATCCTTTATGACGGATTGCACCGATGCAACCGCCCCCACAGAAATAACAGGTCAGATCGTTTTCTTTACAGAATTCTACAAACACTTTTGCCATCTGCAGACTGATCCGGTGAAGCCCTTCCAATTCTTCTTTTGTATATTCTGAAGCTGTATCACTCATTGTGATTTCCTCTCTTTCCCTCTTTTTAACAGGCTGAGAAGCCCGAAACATGTTCCCACGCCATAACTGATATGCAGCAGGAAAAATAGAACCGGCAATGTGATCTGTCGAATGTCTTTCTTTTGCCCCCTCACGGACACCACTGCCATAACAATCGCCAGCAGCCAGTACAGGCTCCACATCAAAACCGCCGGAAATGGGTGCACGAAAATGCCAAACATTGTCGTTGCAATAATCCCAAGCACAAAGGCAAATGGCACAAAATGATACAGAGACAGGCAGCCCGGACAGATTCCCGCAGTCCTTCCTACCCAGTATCCGTTGCCGTATTTCTGGCGGCACATTTTCCGCAGACTGGGGCGAATCATCTGATAGGAAATGATTCCCGGCACCATACATAATTGAAATCCATTTTGGCGAATGCGGTAATGAAATTCGTTGTCTTCCGTACGTCCAAGATCTTCGCGGAATTTTCCGGCCTTTTCAAATACTTCGCGCCGGTAAGCCCCATGAAAAAAAGACTTCACATAGGCCTTTTTTTCTTTTCTCCGAAAGTCCGCAATGCTGCTTCCAAACATAGAACTCTCTGCCAACAACAAAACCTGCTGCCAAGCCGAGTCCCCTTCGACAATATTCGGTCTCATACCTCCGGTCACGTATTCTCCCTCAGACAAAGCATTTACATTTTTTTCCACAAAGTCTTCCGGGATGCTGCTATGGGCATCGATGCGGATCAATGCCTCTGTCGTAAAGGCATCAATGACTGCATTCCAGCCACAGCTTTGTATTTTTCCCTTATTTTCTATAATTTTTATATCAAGAAAGAAATCCCTATTTTCTTTCTGCCATTCCTCCATCACTTTCCGCGTTCCATCGGTTGACATACTGTCTGCCAGCACAACTTCCATCTCCGAGTGCGGATAACTCTGCCCTTCAATATCTTTTAAAAGAGACGGCAGGTTCTTTTCCTCGTTGTACGCAACAACGCCTACGGTAATTTTCATCCTCTTCTCCTTCCTCTCATTATAAAGTAGTAGTGTTTATAGACCCTCTCCAAGGTCTGTATGCTATACTATTAGAGATACTGTGGATTGTTTTT
>UQAQ01000030.1 GCA_900539115.1 uncultured Roseburia sp. | reverse complement strand
TAATCCTCGATAGCTCAATGGTAGAGCACACGGCTGTTAACCGTGGGGTTGTAGGTTCGAGCCCTACTCGGGGAGTTCCTATAAAAAGTCTGTTAATCAGTTTGTGCTTTTTGAATATGAGGTTCACTCTTGTGGCCTTTTTTTTTTCGAAAAGAAGGGTTGCAAAGTAATATTAAATATGTTACAATATCTGATGTTAGAGTTTTTATTATAATAGTATATGGCTCCTTGGTCAAGCGGTTAAGACATCGCCCTTTCACGGCGGTAACACGGGTTCGATTCCCGTAGGAGTCACTTTTTAATTTTAGTTGGTAAGATAAATACCAAACCTTATGAGTTTGGACCTTTAGCTCAGTTGGTTAGAGCATCCGGCTCATAACCGGACGGTCCGGGGTTCGAGTCCCCGAGGGTCCATTTTTTGTCATGAGGGGGGAACCATTGTAAATGGGGAGAGTCCTGATGACTGTTGTGGTAAGGAGGGACCCGCTTGCGGGAGGATTCCTTATCGCTGGTTGTGGTAAGGAGGGACCCGCTTGCGGGAGGATTCCTTATCATGTACAAAAATTCTGGCCCAGTAGCTCAGTTGGTTAGAGCGCTGCCCTGTCACGGCAGAGGTCAAGGGTTCGAGTCCCTCCTGGGTCGTTTACAGACAATTAGTGTCTGTAACCTTATCCTATTCTATTAAATGCTGGTGTGGCGGAACTGGCAGACGCCCAGGACTTAAAATCCTGTGGGTGGTGACACCCGTACCGGTTCGATTCCGGTTACCAGCATGAAAAAAATGTGTTTCATAGTTTACTATGAAGCACATTTTTTATTTTTCAAATTCACAATCATTTGTCTCGTCGCCATTTCCCGTAATGGAAATGAGATCGCCTTCATAGGTAGGCGGTGCTTCCGTTGCGGTTGTAATAAAATCTTTGCATCTTGCTAAAAATTCCCGCAGAAGACGTTTTGGCTTACCGCCATATCGATAGTTGTCAGAGGCAATCCCGGTGCAGGATAGTCCGTTTTGCTGTGCAATGTAAACAGCGCGGTACAAATGATACCGCTGTGTTACAATAATTGGATTTTGAACCGAAAAAACGTGTTTGGCACGCCAGATACTGTCATAGGTAGAAAATCCCGCATGATCCATGAAAATATCACTTGACGGAACACCGGCATCGATCGCATATTGTTTCATCACTTTTACTTCATTATAGTATTCGGTGCCGTGATCGCCGCTCATTAAAAGCTTAGGAGCCTTTCCCTGCTTGTATAGTTCGATACCCTTTTCAAGGCGGTCGGTAAGCATAGGGCTTGCCTGCCCATTTTTCAGACCTGCTCCTAAGATAAGGATACAATCATAATTCCGGGTAAGCTCCTGCGAAGAAGAAACAATATTCTTTTTGGCGTGGAGCGTTACCCAGAGATTAAGACCAAGTATACTTAAGGCAATGAGAACAAGAAGAATGACTAGAATAAGAACAATTCTTTTGATCCATTTTTTCATCTTCGTTCTGCCTGTCTGCTTTCTAAATTAGTCTACTTTTGGAAGAGAAGCCAGACTCTTAGCGATTTCTTCGTCGGTAGGAATATAATCTGACATCTCGCCATTGTTGTATTTTTCGTATGCAACCATATCAAAATAACCGGTCCCGGTAAGACCAAATACGATATTTTTGACTTCGCCGGTCTCTTTGCATTTCAACGCTTCGTCAATGGCAACTTTGATCGCGTGGCTGCTTTCCGGTGCAGGAAGGATACCTTCTACGCGGGCAAACTGTTCTGCTGCTTTGAAGACAGAAGTCTGCTCGACACTGCGTGCTTCCAGATAACCATCAGCGTAAAGCTGGGATACAACGGAACTCATACCATGGTAACGGAGACCACCGGCATGATTTGCGGAAGGGATAAAGCCGCTTCCTAAGGTGTACATTTTAGCCAATGGACAAACTTTTCCGGTATCACAGAAGTCATATGCATATTTACCACGTGTCATACTTGGGCAGGAAGCAGGTTCTACAGCGATGATCTTGTAATCTGCTTCTCCGCGGAGCATTTCGCCGGCAAATGGAGAAATAAGTCCTCCAAGGTTTGAACCGCCGCCGGCACAGCCGATGATCATATCTGCTTTGATGCCATATTTGTCAAGCGCTGCTTTGGTTTCCAGTCCAATGATAGACTGATGAAGAAGTACCTGAGATAATACGGAACCAAGTACATAGCGATAGCCTTCCTGAGAAGTAGCAGCTTCTACTGCCTCTGAGATGGCGCAGCCAAGACTTCCGGTTGTTCCAGGGAACTCTTCATTGATCTTGCGGCCCACATTGGTATTCATAGAAGGAGATGGAGTTACATTAGCACCGTAAGTACGCATTACTTCGCGGCGGAAAGGTTTCTGCTCATAGGAAACTTTTACCATATATACCTGGCAGTCCAGATCAAAATAGGAACAAGCCATGGAAAGAGCAGTTCCCCACTGACCGGCACCGGTTTCTGTTGTAACACCTTTCAAGCCCTCTTTCTTCGCATAGTAAGCCTGTGCGATCGCGGAGTTCAATTTGTGACTCCCGGATGTGTTATTTCCTTCAAATTTGTAATAGATATGAGCCGGTGTGTCCAGAGCTTTTTCCAGACAGTAAGCACGTGTCAGAGGAGATGGACGGTACATGCGGTAGAAATTACGGATTTCTTCCGGAATGTCTATGTATGCGGTGGTGTCATCTAACTCTTGTTTCGCAAGTTCGGTACAAAAGATTGGTTCCAGTTCTTCTACCGTGATCGGTTTTAACGTAGCCGGATTTAGGATCGGAGCTGGTTTGTTTTTCATATCAGCACGTACATTGTACCATTGGGTTGGCATTTCATTTTCACTTAAGTAAATTTTGTAAGGGATTTCCTTTGACATGGTTTTAGCCTCCAGTATTAATATTTTATGCACTCTTGTCAAAATTCAGTCCGGCAGAGAAATTTCGATTCATACGCTGCTGCAATTTTGTATAAGGGTTGGTAGTATCGCTTGTTGTACGAATGACAGTATGGGTGTTTCCACCGGATACATAAGTGCGGCCACATTCCGGACAAACGGAAGTGTGAAGCGATACGGTCGCAGATATGAGCTCTTTATTTGGTTTGCTGCCTTCCGCAACGGCATTGGCAACATGTTGCTGCTCGTGAGCCATTACTTTGGCGGCAGAATCCTCAGGACTGATGTGTCCGGGTGCTTTAAAGGAAACATTGAATTCATTGGAACCATCCACATATTTCCTTTTGGCACATGTCTGACATTCGCCTTTTTTGACCTTATCATTTGGTTCTGTTTTGATATTCCGGGAATCTTGGCCGACACGATCGGCAGCATCTACCCGGTTTACCGGAGCTGCGGAATAAATTGGATAAAACGTATCGTAGCCTCCCAAGGCACTTATCGATAAACTCATAAAATGTCTCCTTTCTTTTAGGGTTATGGGGAAGATTCGGATTGATCCGAATCATGCCCTATATAATAAAATTATACTCTACCTTATATAAGAAAGTCAACAAATCAATTGCAATCTTTTCAAAACAATGTATACTATAGATAGAGCAAAAGAAAAGAGGGAAACAGATGACGAAAAAACAGAGAGCAAATTTAATTATAGAAGAATTGGAAAAAGAATATCCGCTGGCGGACTGTACATTAGACTACGATGAAGCATGGAAATTACTGGTAAGTGTAAGGCTGGCGGCACAATGTACCGATGCCCGCGTCAATGTGGTTGTAAAAGATTTATTTGGCAAATATCCGAGCCCGCAGGCACTGGCACAGGCTTCGGTAGAAGAAATTGAAGAGATTGTGAGGCCGTGTGGTCTGGGAGCCAGTAAGGCAAGAGACATTTACAAATGTATGAATATGCTGGTGGACCAATTTGGCGGACAGGTACCGGATGATTTTGATGCCCTTCTCAGTCTGCCGGGCGTGGGAAGAAAGAGTGCCAATCTGATCATGGGTGATGTGTTTGGCAAGCCGGCGATCGTGACCGATACGCATTGTATCCGTCTGGTCAATCGGATGGGACTGGTAGATGGTATAAAAGATCCGAAGAAAGTGGAAACGGAACTTTGGAAGATCATTCCGGGAGAAAAAGGAAGTGATTTCTGCCACCGCCTTGTTCATCACGGAAGAGAAGTCTGCACGGCGAGAAAGGCATATTGTGAAAAATGTTGCCTGCAAAAAATTTGTAAGCAGGTTCTTTGATTGAGTCCATTAAATGGTACAACATTTCTGATAAAATAAAGTCTGTAATAAGGAAGTGATCCTTTTTACAGACTTTACTTTTATTTGAATGGAGGTTCCTATTATGTCAGATGCAACAAAAGAAACCATATATTATTCAATTTTATTTTTAGTGATCGGAATGATCTTTGTCCTTACTCCATGGGGAATATCCTAAGGTGTCCCCAAGGTGAAGCTGGGTTTCATACCCTTGTCTGGTGTTTTTCGCAAGATCCGGACGGAGTGTGACAGCATTCTTTTCAAAAAAGAGAACGATCGTCGAACCGCCGTATTGAAAATACCCTTTTTCTTCGCCGCGGAAAACACGGCAGGACTGGTGATGGTTGCATATCTTGCCGACCAGCATGGCACCGACTTCCATCTGTGTGACATCGCCAAACTCAGGAGAGCGGATGACGGTATATTCACGTGAATTTTCTTTGTAAATTGGAATATAGTCATTGGCAATCGGATTTACCGTGTGGAGGATTCCCGGAATAAAGTGGTTTTTTGACTGGATACCGGAAACCGGATAATGATACCGGTGATAATCTCCGACCGTAAGCCGTAGGACAAGAAGTGTACCGCCGGTATAACGGGCTGCCAGTTTTTTGCTGCGCAGGAGTGAAGCAACGGAGTATGTCGTATCTTTGATATTTACAAGTAATGCAGGATCAATGCGGTAAGCAGACGCATAACAGTCGCAGGGACTGATCAGATCTGTCTCTTTGGGTGAAAAAATACGAGCTCCGGGTTTGATCTTTCTTGAAAAAAAGTCATTGAAAGAGCGGTATTCCGTCTCTTGATAGCAGGACATATCAATGTGATTATTTTTGATAAACTTAGGAATAAGGCAGGTTGATAATTTGGTGTCTAAAAGCCGACCTGCAAATCCGGAAAAACCCGGTGTGACAAGAGGCTTTAAGAGAACGCGTCCCCACACATGTGTATAAAGCAGATGAAGGAGTTTGTCCTGACTGGAATCATCAACGATTTTATTGCCGTTTCGATCAACATATTTCATGAGGCTCCCCCTTAAAATACATGAAGAATTTTCAATACGACGATTGCCATAAAGACCAGAATAAAGGCAACCATTGCATTAGAAGGCTTCCGAATTTTGAAATCGCATATGTATAAAAAAGCGATTGCCAGCATAACAAACGGAAGAGCAGTTAAAAAGAGCTGTGGGGATACCAATGGACGAAACATGTAAATAATTGGAAAAATAATTGCAATGGATGTAATCGGAAGTCCATGGTAACATTTCGCTTCTGAGTTTTCCGGATGTAAATGTTTCAATTCTTCCAGCACATTAAAATATGCCAGGCGGATGACTCCACAGAGAACAAATACGATTTCTACAATAATTCCAAAAGTACTGTTTAAACCGAGTGAGTAGGCGATGATCGCCGGAGTTACGCCAAAACAGATGGCATCACAGAGGGAGTCGATCTGAATCCCAAAGATGATTTGTTCTTCCGTACGGTTTTTCATACTTCGTGCAACTTTTCCGTCAAAGGTATCGCAGGCACCGGCCAGCGCAAGACACAGGATTGCAATGTCAAAATTTCCTGACAAAGCCTGTGTAATACCAAAGAGGGAAAGACCTACCCCCAGATATGTCAAAATAACTGAATAATTGTAAACTCCTATCATAAGAAACCTCTTTTCTGTAATTGTTTAAAAGTAACTATCTGAATAGTTACGTTTAAGATTCATTGTCATTTGGTGCCGGTTTTACGGTGATATGAGTGATGATCGTAATGATACCACTCAGGATAACCAGCATATAGTAACTGATTCCTCTGCTTAAAAGCATTCCGGACAAGGTAAGCGCGGTGCTGCCAAAAAGCGGAGCAAATATTTGCAGGAAAAGCCGTTCGCTGATTCCCATTCCTCCCGGAAGCGGAAGCATATCCACCGATACGGAGATCGCTGCCTGCAGTAAAATCATGGTAAGAAGGGATTGTTCATTCAGGCCGAAACTTCTATATACAACATATGTGACGGCAAAAAGAAGTATTCGCTGAACAAACGTGATCATGGTGGTGTTAAAGATCACAAGTTTGTTTGCTTTCAAAAACACACTGGCTTTTCTGTATGTTTCCATAGAATTTTGTAAACGCTGCATACGGTTGTTTTTGTCTCTCATAATATGAAGACGCTGCAGCAGTAAAAATCCCTTTGTGATGAGATAACTTGCCGTATTTGGTAAAAAGACAAGAAAACTCATAAAGACGACGCAAAAAACATTTAATCCGAGGCCGAGATAAAGATAAAACTGTGCTTCCGGAGGCAATGTCTGTACAAGTGGCTGACCAAATAAAGCAAGGGCCAGACCGATGAATACAAGAACGAATTTGTATTCAATCGTGACAAGCATCAAAATAATCGATGCGGTTGGAATATCAATTTTCTGGCGCTGCATGTAAAATATCTGAGCGGGCTGTCCGCCGGTGGCGGACGGGGTGATGCAACTGAAAAAGAATCCGACAAACGAATAGCGGATGCAGTTGATCAACGGTGCTTTGATCTTTACGGCATGCAGCAGATATTTAATGATCACCGATTCGCCACATACATAGCATACAACGAGTACGAGCCCGATGATAATAAAGTGAATCGGCACCTTGCCAAGAATCTCAACGATCGGCCCCAGATCCTGGTCGCGGAAAACGAGCCAGAATGTAAGGACGAGAAGAAGAACAAGGAAACCGATATTTAAAATGTTTTTCTTTTTTGAGCTCATGCATAACCTCCCTTTTTCTTTCTTGAAAGTGACCGCAGCGAGGCATTTACTTTTTCAAAGAATCCTTTTACATAGAGGTAGGCATTGCTGCGTTTGTTCCATGCATAGAGGACTTCGACAAGTAAAATACCGCCGATCGCATCAATCAGATAATGCTGCTTTGTTACCTGCGTCGAAACCACAACAAGCAAAGCAAAAATACAGGAGAAAATGCGGTACCAGCGGGGAACACGTTTGTTTCCGCGAATGCCGATAAAGCACATCCAGCTTACCAGGCAGTGGATGGAGGGAAACAGGTTGGCTGGCTGGTCGATTGAATAAACCCAGCGCAGCAGGTGTTCGGCTAAACCGGAACCTACAATCTCAGGCCGCACATTGGTAGTAGGCAGTCCGAAGAAAAACAGACCGCAGACGATGCGGGACATCATGTCCGTCGTGATATAGCGGTAAAATCCGTCCGGATCATCTTTGTGAACGCGCGCAACCAAAATATAGTTTATAACCCAAAAAAGGTAGCATCCTAAGTAAATGTATACCCACTCCGGGATCACAGGGACCATACGGTCAAGAGATGACGTAAAGTCATAGTGATGCCAGTTTTTGCATATACTCATGGAACCGCTGTAGATCAACGTATTCAGTGTAAATGCGCTGATAAGAGGTACAATTGTATAAAGTGGGAGAATTCTTGCAATTTGTTTTTTCATGAGGATCTCCAATCCATTTTTAGTTGCATAAATTGCATATGTTTCTATTTTACTATAAAGCGGATAAATTTGCAATGAAATATTGCGAGAAGTCTTGTGCTGTCTTGGTATTTGTGATACAATAACGATGGTTTTGAACGAAAAATGAAAGGAGAACAGAAAATGGGAATATTTGATGTGCTTGTTGCAATAATACTGGGAATCGTGGAGGGAATTACGGAGTGGCTCCCTATCAGCAGCACAGGACATATGATTTTGGTCAATCAGTTTTTGACATTCAGTAATGATGATTTTACCCAGATGTTTTTGGTGGTTGTCCAGCTTGGTGCAATTATGGCGGTCGTTTTGTTATTCTGGAAAAAGATTTTTCCTTTTAATTTCCAATATAAGCAAAATAATAAGCCGTTTGTGAAGATGGACATCATGACATTGTGGTTTAAGATACTGGTGGCTACAATTCCGGCAGCCATTGTGGGCGTGTTGTTTGATGATGTGATCGATGAGATGTTTTACAATCAGATCGTCGTAGCGGGAGCTTTGATCATTTACGGTATTTTGTTTATCGTTGTAGAACGTTGGAACAAAGGCAGACGCCCGATCATTACGAAAGTACACGATATTACATACCAGACGGCGATCATTATCGGAATCTTCCAGCTTTTGGCAGCGATTATTCCGGGAACATCCCGTTCCGGAGCTACGATCGTCGGGGCATTGATCATCGGTGTTTCCCGTGGTGCAGCAGCAGAGTTTACATTTTATCTTGCAATCCCGGTTATGTTCGGAGCGAGTTTGCTGAAAATTGTAAAAAGTGTGATGCACGGACTTCACTATGGTCCGATGGAAGTTATTACATTGCTCGTTGGTATGATTGTTGCCTTTATCGTATCCTTGTTTGTTATCCGTTTCCTGATGGATTACATCCGTAAGCACGATTTTACCGGTTTTGGCTGGTATCGTATCATATTGGGAATCGTGGTTATCGCTTATTTTGCGATCAGCGGTGCCGCAGTGTTGTAAGATTTCGGATTCATTACAAAAAATAAAAGGTCATGAAGTGGTTAAACGCCCGTTCATGACCTTTTTTGCTGTCCGGATTTACGGCCGGTTTTGAGACATCACAGAAACGGTAGCCCCAGAAAATTCAGAATACCATTGTAAATGCCATAGGCAAACTGGTACTGCATTGTCGTAAGGAGGACAAAATCTTCATAATTTGTCAAATAGGCAAGTTCGACGAGGACGGAAGGCATCTGCGTCCGGCGCAGCACATAGAGGGAGGGGCGGACATAGACCCCGTTGTCTTTTGTGCCGACCCGCCGTACAATCTGGCTTACGATATCTTCGGCAAGATAAAATGCCGGATTGTTTTGCGAATAGACATAGCATTCGGTGCCATTGATCGCCGGATTTGTATTGGCATTTGTGTGAATGCTGATAAAATAATCCGCGCCCCACGTATTTGCCATATCCACACGCTCGCGCAGGCTGGAATTGTTGTCATAGCCCAGAATCTCATCGGGTGTCTGCCGTGACGCAATCGCATCAAATCTTGGATCCGCATTCAATATATCTACCAGATAGGCCCCTACCAGATATGTGATATCCTGTTCTCTTACGCCAAAGGCTTCGGCACCGGCGTTGACTCCATAGGGATTGTGTCCCTGATCGACAAATATTTTAACTGCCATAAAATTTCTCCGTTTTTGATTATTTTATTCGGGGAAATGCGGGATTGTGAAGAATAAATAGCGAATAGATGGGAAATAGTATAAGAAAGACAGGAGGACGACATGGAAGATATTTTATATGTAAAAGCAGAGCAGAATGTGGCAGTCAAAAAGAAGGATCTGCAGATCAAAGATGTGGCGACATTGTACAGCAGCAATACCGCTATGGTGCAGAAACTGGAAAAGGAGCCGTTTTATACGCTCCCTGGCAACAGTAAAAATTTGACAATGTTTACGGTGACGAAAATATATGAGGCGGTTCATAAAGTGTATCCGAAAATTCAGATTGAGAATCTGGGAGAGACGGATTTTATCGTGGAATACGAACCGCAGAAGAAGGAGAAAAAATGGCTGGAATGTCTGAAAACAATCGTGGTAGCGGCGATTGTGCTGATCGGTTCGGCATTTACGATTATGACATTTAATGAAGATGTCAATGTCGCCGGTGTATTTGACCGCATTTATCATATGGTGACAGGGGAAGTCAAAGCCGGCGGAACCATCCTTGAAATGTCTTATGCGGTCGGGCTGCCGATCGGTATCCTCGTATTTTACAATCATTTTAAAAAGCGGGATATTAAAAATGATCCAACTCCGATCCAGGTGGAAATGCGGACCTATGAAGAGCAGATGAATAAAGCAATGATCAAGACGGCGGCAAGGGAGGGGAAAACCATTGACGTTAATTAATACGATTTTTTTGTCCTTCATCGGTCTGGCAAGCGGATTTGTCGTGGCAGCAGGTATCTTTGCTTTTATCACGATGCTTGGCATCATTCCGCGACTTGCGCAGAGAACGGGAACGGCAGATCATATTTATGGTTATGAATGGATGATCATCCTTGGAGGAACGGCTGGAAATATTTTGAATTTATTTGTGACCCATTTACCGGTAGGAATGATAGGAATTCCGATATATGGACTGTTTTCCGGCATGTTTGTGGGATGTCTTGCGATGGCGCTGGCGGAAAATCTCCGCGTCATCCCGGTTTTTGTGAGACGGATGCGGCTGAAGCAGGGACTTCCGGTTATCTTACTGGCGATGGCACTGGGGAAATGTATGGGAAGCATTTTACAATTTTTCTTTGAAGGGACATGACTTATTTTAGAAAGTGAGGAATCGAATCATGACGAAACAAAAAACAGATATCCGCGAGGTGCTGAATGAACAGGTGCCCGAAGAACGGGACGAACTTTACAATGACTATGTGGATGAAAATACGCCGAAACTCAGTTGGTTTGCCAATCTGTGTAAGGCATTTTTGGTGGGCGGTCTGATCTGCACCTTGGGGCAGGTACTTATCAACTGTTACGGTTCGATGGGAATGGACAAGGAGACAGCGGCTTTGTACAATACGCTGACACTTATTTTATTGAGTGTTTTGCTTACCGGCTGGAACATTTATCCGAAAATTGCCAATTTTGCAGGAGCAGGAACACTGGTGCCCATTACCGGCTTTGCTAACAGCGTGGCAGCGTCGGCGATTGAGTTTAAAAAAGAAGGAATGGTATTTGGACTCGGCTGCAAGATATTTACAATTGCAGGTCCCGTGATCCTGTACGGAGTTGTTACGAGCTGGTTTCTTGGGCTGATCTACTGGGGCGGCGGCTGGCTTGGCTGGTGGTAGAAGCCTTGCAATCTGCCGGGTACTATGATATACTGACAAGTAGTGGAAGCGACGAATTTTTTGCTATAATAGGCGAAGAGATAAGGAGGCAGGAAATTTGAAACTTGCGACGAGAAAATTTGTAAGACCGGAACATTTGAACCATCATCAGACGCTGTATGCCGGATATATTTCCGAGTGTATGACAGAGGCGGCTTTTATAGCATTGGCGTGTACATTGGGGCATACCGATCATGTTGTGCTGGCGGCAATGAACGAGATCCGGATCACAAAGCCGACCAAAGCGGGAGAGATCATAGAACTTTTATGGGAAGTTTCCCATGTTGGTACGACAAGTGTAGAATTCGCGATTGTCGGGAAAAATATGTTGGATCAGGAAAACCGGTTTTCGGGAAAGATTGTTTTTGTGACAGTAGATGATGAGGGGAAAAAGACACCACATCATTTAAAATCATAGTCAGGGAGGAAAATTATGCAGATAGCAGAAGTAAAAGAAAGAGCAGAGAAGATCTGCGACAATATGGAGCAGGTGATCGTAGGAAAGAGAACGCAGATAAAATATGTTCTTGCTGCCTTTTTGGCAGGTGGCAATGTTTTATTGGAAGATGTGCCGGGAACCGGAAAAACGATGCTGTCAAAAAGTCTGGCAGCTTCTTTTGATATGGAGTTTGGACGAATCCAGTTTACCCCGGATCTATTGCCATCGGATGTGACCGGGGTCAATTTTTTTGATCCGCAGAAAAATCAGTTCGAATTTCGAAAAGGCCCGGTATTTACCAATATTTTACTGGGAGACGAAATTAACCGTGCGACACCCCGTACCCAATCGAGTTTGCTGGAATGTATGGAGGAGCACCAGGTAACGGTGGATGGCGAGACGATGCCGCTCAATGAGCCGTTTTTTGTCATTGCGACACAAAACCCGGTGGAGATGGCAGGTACGTTTCCATTGCCGCAGGCGCAGTTGGACCGTTTTATGATTCAGTTATCGCTTGGGTATCCGGAAGAGGAAGCAGAATTGGATTTATTGGAACGTTATGTGAAAAAAGGAAATACGCTGTCGAGCTTGCAGGCGGTATGTGATGTGCAGACGCTGCTGGAGATGCGGCAGGCGTGTGAGCAGGTGACTGTACATAGAAGTATTTTGGAATATGCGAGAAATATCGCCAAACGAACCCGCGAGGAAAAGAAACTGGCACTGGGAGTCAGTACTCGTGGAGTGATCGCGTTAATCTCTATGGCACGTGCGTATGCGGCAGTGTGCGGAGAAGAATTTGTGACACCGGACCGGATCAAAGAACTGGCGCCGCTTGTATATGCGCATCGTATTATCAGTGAAGATCCGTTTTTAACACAGCGTACGACAAAAGATGTGATGAGAGATTTGATCAAGGCAGTGGAAGTGCCGACGGAGGATGTTTTATAGGAATGGGCTCAGTAATTTTTGTAGCCGGCGTGACAATGGCGGTTCTGGTCCTCTGGGTCAATATCATTTCTCTGCGATTTGGGAAAACCTGGAAAGAAGGATTTGGGGTAGAACTTTCCTTTTCGCAGGAACAGGCAGCAGAGGGCGAGCCGATGTATCTGTTTGAGACGATCATTAATGATAAAAAACAGGCATTGCCGGCAGTCAGTGTAAAATTTAAGACTTCGCGTTATCTGAAATTTGCAGATGAGGCAGGGGGAATGGTTTCCGACTACTATTACCGCAATGACGTACTCAGTGTTCAAGGGTATGAAAAAGTGCGGCGCAGTTGTCGGTTTGTTTGCATGCGCCGAGGAGAATATGAGGTCAATGAGGCAGAACTGGTCGTGCAGGATCCGTTTTTGCTGCGCCAATACGTCGAAAAATCCGAGGTGTCGACCAAATTGATCGTGTATCCGTCATTTGTGTCAGCACAGCGGCTGCTTCCGGTGTTTAACCGGAGTATCGGCGAGATGATGACAAAGCGGCCGGTATTTGAAGATCCTTTTGAATATGTAGGAGTCCGCGAGTATATGCCGGGAGATTCGATGAACCGGATTCATTGGAAAGTGTCCGCAAAACAGGGAAAATGGCAGGTAAAGACGAGCGCGTACAAAGCGGGAAGCCCGGTTACGATTTTAGTAAATCTGGAGTCGCCCGGCGTATTTGTCAATGAAACGGCGATGGAAGAGAGTATCCGGCTGGCGTATTCACTCGTTTGGCTGTTTGAGGAGCACGGCATCGCCACGACGCTGATCGCCAATGGGGAAACCGGATGTCACGTGGAAGGCTTGGGAAGAGCGCACCTTGGCAATGTGCGGAAAACGCTTGCCTGCATTTCTTATAAAACCAATTGCAAGAAGGGTGCTGCGATGCTGAAAAAAGAGTGGGAAACCGGCGATGATGCGTCGTATCTTTTTGTTATCTCGGCAGCAGCAAAAGAAGAAATTCAGGAAGAAATCGAAAAAATTCATAGACGCGGACGTGAAATGACATGGATTCTTCCGATTGCAGGCGGAGAAGATGAGAGCAGCAAAATTCATTCCGCCGTGCGAAAAGATTGTGTTTTATGGAAATGCTGACAGAGATTGGAAGGGGAGAAACATGGATAAAAAACATTTATATAATGTGCTTGTATTTTTATACTATTATCTGATCGCTGCCTATGTAGCGGTGTACTACAGTTGTGCTTCCGGAGGGACGAAGAAAGGTCTTATAATGTTCGGAATCTGCGCGCTGCTCGGCATTATCTGGATTGCCTATAAATGGAAACATAAGAGTGTCAAAGAAGAAGCACAGAAAAATGAAAAAACTTGTCACAGCATCGTCCTTGTGGCGGCAATGGCATTTACCATCGCAATGGAAGTCGTAATGCCGGAAAATGAATGGTATATTGAGCGCAATACGATGGTTTCCTGGATCTTGTGGTTTGGGCTGCTTCTTCTGGCATTTATTGTAAAACTGTATGCGGATTATTTTAATCAGAAATATCTGCTTTTGTACGCCAATCAGGCTGCTTCCCGGCAAATGATCGGACGGTTTGAGAAAAATGTAAAACAGGCATTGCGTAAGAAACTGCTTGCATTTGGAATTTTTTTGATTGTCATGTTTACCATCGGTGTATCCATACAAGAGGTTCCCTCAGAGGAAACGAAAGTGGAGCAGAAGGAACAAAAAACACAAGGAAAAACGCAGAAAATCAGGATAAAAGCAAATAGGAAAAAGCCTCCACAGCCATCCCAAAAGAAGGAAGAGAATAAATTAAAACTTCTTCTTTTGCAATTTTTACTGCGGGCAGTAACGGTACTTTTGTTGGTAATATTTGTCATAGCGGCTTTGCTGGTCCTTTACCTTGTGATACGAAAACTGCTTGGAACACGTCTGCCGAGATTTGAAAAGGTGGAGAACCAGACGGTACCCGAAGAAGTCGGCGTGGATGTCTTTGAGCGTCTCGTGCCGAAAAAGAGAGAGCAGACTGCGTGGGGCAAAGACAATAACAGCCGGATCCGCCGTGTGTTTGTAAAAACGGTAAGAAAGAAAGCCAAAGGCAAGGTTTCCAAAATGTTGTCGGCACGGGAGATGGCAGAAGAATATGAGATTGAAAATCCGTTGTTGATTTCGCTGTATGAAAAAGCAAGATACAGCGGGAAGCAGTGCAGTGACGAGGAGACTACGAGCGTAGAATAAGGAAAATATGAATTTCATGAGAGGAGCTAAAATTCGTATGAAAAAGATAATGTCTTTTTTTGTAATTGGAATGGTTACGATATTACTGACCGGCTGTAGTGCTAAAATGTTTGCAATCTTGGGAGCATTGGAAGCCCACGAGGATAGAGAAAACAAGCAGGGGATTGAAAAGCAAGTGAGTAAGCTGGATAGCCTTTCCTCTACTTTTTCAATTGCCTATAAAGAAGGGGTAATTGCTTATCTTACAAATTTTGTGGGGCAGGTTCAATTTTATAACGAAAAAACGCAGGAAAAAAAGACGGTTCAATTGCCGGATGGGTATGAGAGTTTACAGATTACAGCGGGAGACAACTATTTTTATGTGTATTGCTATGATGGGGAGAATGAGGACTATCCGAGATATTTGCGGATGTATGACACCAATGCGGAATTTATAAAAGAGGTTAAGCTGCCTTTTCAAATGGTATTGGCATCCGATGGAATTATTTTTGGTTATTATGACAAAGAGGAGTCATCATCGGATATTGATGGGTTCAGCTGGTTCAGCAGTAATAGTAATAGTCATATTGAAGCTACCCATTATATAAGGGAAGAGGATTTTATTGATACATATCCGAAAGATATTGGAAAATGGACGAAGATGAAAGGAGAAAAAGAACTCAATATTGATGGTAAAATAATGTACCCATGTTCTAAAAAGGACATCAATCATACGGTACAGTTTTATAGCAATGAAAAGCCGATGGAGGCATTGGAGCAGATTTGCTATGTAAGGTATTGCAATGGAGATATAACATCGGATGAAACTGATAAATTTGTGAAAGACCGTTTGGAACAACTCTATTATATGATGCATGAAAAGGAAGAAAACTTTGCCATATATTCGTTTCAAAACAATAACCAAATTTATGGAGTCTGTAATGTGTATAGTGTTTCTACCGGAATACTAAGCGATTTACTTACGGATGATGTGGAGTATAGTTTTGTGTTCCGCTACGATGAAAGTCAAGATACATTGTGCAAGGTGAAGGAATATGATAAATTGGAACTGGTATATACGGATGGGGAACATCTTCTGACGCATAAAATGGATGGCATTTATTATCAAAATTTACAGACAGCAGAAGAGAAAAAGGTGTATGATTACGATGGTGCATTTGTGATTGTGGTAGTGAATGGATGTGTAAAATTTCAGGAATCCGTCATTCATTATAATGACAATACAGAAGATGTACAAGTGGTTAAAAAATTGTGGTAAAGCAGGATGCGCAGGTCATCAAACTGCGTTTGGTGACAAAGTATAACATAAAAGTTATAAATGAATTTTTGAAAAGGGGTTGCTAAATTTGAAAGAATATGCTATGGTAAAAAATGTAAGTATAATATGACTGGGATAGATAGAAATTAAATTCTTAACGATTACAATAGATGAAAACATTCGATAAAATATCCCCCGGACGTACTTGCAAAATAAAAAAACGAATGGAGGATATGTGATGAATCGCAAAACAAGCAAACCAAAGCGAGTGGAAGGAAGAAAGCATATTCGGGAGATGACTACCGGATCGAACTGACAGAAAATTCTGTCTGGAATGAGGGGTGCACAGTCAATGCCGATGTTGAGAATGTTTCACAAAAACAAATTCGGAACTGGTCAGTAATCTTGACTTTAAAAAAGGGAAAGATTTCCAATGCATGGAATGTTGACAGTAAAGTAAACGGAAATAATGTCATATTGTCATCAAAAGAGTACAATATGGTTTTGGCTGAAAACGGAGAGACATCTTTTGGTTTTCAGATGCAGGGAGCCAATCTTTCGGATATAGAGAGTGCATACCTTGTTACGGAAACCGCTTCGGTAACAAAAAATCTGTCATTTGACTATAGAGAAACGAGTAGCTGGCAGGGACATAAAATTATTGAAGTAACTTTGACGAATACAGGAACTAAAACTATCAAAGACTGGTCTGCTGCTTTTCGGATGAACGGGGAAATTGACAATATATGGAATGCAAGAGCGTTGTCCGGCGACGAGGGAATGTTCCAGATTAAAAACGCAGATTACAATGCAGTTATCGCGGCGGGAGCAAGTGTGACATTTGGTTTTCAGGTGTCTTATTCGTCGACAGTATTTTCTGGAATTAAAGATATCGTGCTTTTTGGCTCAGAGGAAAAAGAGACTTTGGAAACGGAGAAACCGACATCTGTTCCGACGGCAACGGCAAGTTCAACTCCGACAAAAGCACCGGAACCATTGCCAACAAAGACACCGGAACTTGTTCCTACCAGCACACCAAAGGAAAGTGCAGTGCCGATCGTTACATCCGTGCCAACTGCTACGCCGGAAGTAGAGACGGAAGAAATGGAAGAAGGCGATGCCCGGTTTGTCTCTGTGGAAAATAGAGATTGGAACATGGATATGATACATGCCAATGATCCGAAAGTAGAACAGGCGAAAAAAACACAACAACGCAAGATAAAAGTGACGATGCTGGATTCTGGAATCAATTATAGTTCTGAGGTGAACGTGGTAGAAAGGAAGAACTTTTTTGATGAAGAGACAAGCTGTCTGTATGAAGATGAGAGCGGGCATGGAACAGCAATTGCAGAAATTCTTGCATCTGATCCGAAAAGAGCAACTCAAAAGTTTACAAATGATATTACAGTAGATGGAACTTCGTATACATATTATGACAATACAGATACGGAAGAACCGGAAGAAGAGCAGGAAGAGACTTTGGCAGAAGGAGAAACCACACTTTTTGACCTTCTTGATAGTGGTTATGAGTGGACAGAAGGTGTGAATCCGAATATTGACCTTTATTCAGGAAAAATTCTTGATGAGAACAATGAAACAACAGTTGATATGGTTGTAGAAGGAATTGACTGGGCAATTGAAAATCAATCCGATATTTTATGTCTCAGTCTGGGAATGCAAAAAGGTTCTGATAAACTTCATGCGGCCATAAAGCGGGCAAAAAAAGCCGGAATGCTGATTATTTCTGCTGTTGGGGAAGATAAGCAGGCAGATTATCCGGCAGCGTATCCGGAAGTATTATCGGTCGGTATGACGGACAGTATGGGAAAATATGTAAGTGCACCGGCGGAAGTTGCGGCACCCGGACAAGATATAATCTCTCGTGGAGTGTTTGACAGTATGCAGATTTTTAGTGGAAGCAGTTTTGCAGTACCACATGTAGCTGGGCTGGCAAGTATTCTCTGGCAGAATCATCCGGATAAGGATGCGGATTACATTCGTGGATGGATTGATGTAACAGCAAATAAAACTATGGATATGGAAAACTGTGAGTATGGATTAGTGGATTGTCTGTATGCCTTCGAATCTTATGAAGAATATAATAGAGAAGTGAAAGAAAATCCACAGATTCTTAAGAAAATAGAGAAAAATACTTCCGCAGAGAAAGTTGTGGCGGCAGTAGATGAAATCGATAATGAAGCAGAGGTTCCGGTAGAGGAAGAAATGCAGAAAGTGCATGGAAACTGGGATAAAGGGGAACATAAGAAGTTTGTAAGTGGGAAATTTGCAAAGAAAATTGTAAAAATCCAAAAGTATATAGATATTATAAAACAGGGTATTTATTTTGTCGATGATGAAAAAAAGAATCCAGACTGTTATGGCATGCACAAGCATCCGTGGTTTCATGGATACATAGAAGGTGATGTCACAATAAATGGGAAAGACGCAAAAAAGGCATCTAACTATATGGCAAGTGTTCGAGGGCTTGTTGAGATGGCAGATCATATGCGAAAATATGGAGAGGTTAAAAAATTAGAAGCACCTGTAAGTACCACATCGGTTGTTTTTGCCCTAACCGGAATTAATGCTGCTTTTGAAAAAACTGGAAAAATCGGCAGTCAGACATGGAAGGAAATTGATAAAAACTGTGCTAAAGTAAATGGAAAAGTTCCAAAAGACTGTCGAAGCCTCCTGATTTACGGTATGGCGATGCATACACTTACCGATACATTTTCACATAGCAGTTATGTTATAAAGAAGACAAAAGATAAGAAAACAAAGAAAAAAAGATATGAATGGGTGCGTTTAAAACATGGTAAGAATAAAACAGCATCAGATTATGCAGATAAAACAGATAATCATCAGCTTCGATTTGATGCAGCAAAAGTTGCCGCTCATAAGGCGCTAAAACGTATTCTTGTAGATCCCAAGGAGGGTTTAACAGGTTATACAAACATTAATAAAACGGCAGATTTATATGCTTCTACAAAAGAGTTTAATAAATTAAAAAATATGATAAAAATATATAATGGTGAAAGTAAGCCCCAAAAATCATTCAAATTGCGATATACAAAAGATGCTTTTTCTTTGGGAAGATTTTCGAAATATTATGAAGCAGATAAGCAGGTTGCAAACTACAATTCAACGAAACTGGAAAAGTACATTGATATCGTGGATCTGCAGCATTTGAAAAAAAACGGAAGATGGTATAAAGGCAATTCAGTTAAATACATATAAATCAGAAAAGTACAAAGTATACTGTGGAGCTAATCTGGAATATACAGTCCAGAATGAATCCCAAAGTCCAGTTGTTTTGTTTGTTGATAAAGAACTAGACTATGTAATAAAAGATGAACAGGAGAACGTGCGATTTACTGTTAAAGATGGTGAAATGAGAGATGCTTTATCTCGTAAATTGGAAGTTTATCAGGATACAACAGAGAATGTTCCAGACTCAGAAGAGGACGAGGAAAATATCTTGTGTGAGATCGATGATGTCTGTCCTTCTAAAGAATGTGTTTTAGAGGGAAAAATCGTTGAGTTTTCGGAACGTTCTTATAGTATTGGTTCTTTTGATGATATGCCAGGACTTTCAGCTGTAACGGTAAGTCTGACTTCACGAAAAAATGGAAAAACGTTTACTGTAATAACGGATGAAAATGGAAAGTATAAAATTCAGCTTCCAAAAGGCATATACGATGTTTTTGTCCAAAAAGATGCTACTTATACAGCAGAAAAACAATATCTGAAGTTAATGGAAGATAAAGTGATCAATAAAACTCTCATGTTAATGAGTGAAGATTGGACAGACGAAGGTATTGTTGACGGATATGTTTATACTACAGCAGGAAAAGCATTGGCTAATGCGAAAGTGGAAGTTTATAGTGGAGTAGATTACACGATGGAAGAGCCGGAAATGATTTTGTATACCGACTCAAAAGGTTATTTCAATACAGATTTTATGATTACGGGAGGATATACTTTTGTAATCAGTAAAGATGGATATGAAAAGCAGAGTGTATATCAACCTGTAATCGGATATGTACAAAGTACGATTAAACGAATAAAACTCAGGAGGGAAAGCAATGACTAAGATGAAAACAATTTTTGCAGTGATCTTTCTTGCCTTACTGATTCCGGTGTTGTTAGCAGCACCGGAAAGTGAGGCGAAAGTGTACCGCGGGAAATATGAAAATAATACAAAATGGAGTTATGATACAAAATCCAAAACGGTTACCATTGAATGCCGGGGAGAATTACCGGACGATCACCATGGCAGTGCTGGATGGCGGGACTACTACCTAAAAGCGAAAAAAGTGATATTCAAAAAAGGAATCACGTCCATAGGGGAGGGAGCTTTTTATAATTTTCAAAAGTTGGAAGAGGTAGTTCTGCCGGAAGGATTAAAAACGATAAAGGATTCTGCTTTTTTTACATGCATTAGATTAAAAAAAATAAATGTCCCCACATCGCTAAGAACGATTGGAGCAAGTGTATTTTCAGAAACAGAGTTTAATATTTTTTCACTAGAGCGAGTAAAAAGAATAGGAAATATGTGTTTCTCGGGTTCAAAGATAAACGAGGTATATCTTTCAAAAGATTGCAGGACCAGCTCTCTTGTTTTTTGGGGAAGTGACAATCTAAAAAAAGTAACTATCGAAAAAGGTGTGAAAAAAATAAGTTATGGGATGTTTTGTGATACAGCATTAAAAATAATTGATATTCCGGGAAGTGTTTTCCAAATAGGAGAGGATGCATTTGCTGATTGTAAAAAACTACAAAAAGTCACCTTACATGAAGGAATAAAAAAGGTTGGTAAGAATGCTTTTTACAATACGTCACTCAAAGAAATCACCATTCCAAGTACAGTGACGCAACTAGGCAAAAATGCTTTCCGCTGGGAATCTACGGAAAAGTCATCGTTGAAAAAAGTAGTTATCCGTTCCAAGAATATCAAAAAATGGGGAACGATGGTATTTGGGGCGACGAGAGATGACCTTGTGATTTATGTTCCTCAAAGTAAAAAAGCAGAGTACGAAAAAATACTGCGGAGTACAAATGGATTGGATTTCCATGCAAAAATCGTTGGAAAGAATTGGTAAGATCAGGAGGAAGAATAATGGCTAAACAAGGAAGAATTTTTGCAGTGATCTTTCTTGCCTTACTGATTCCGGTGCTGTTAACAGCACCGGAAAGTGAGGCGAAAGTATACCGGGGAAAATATGCAAATAATACAAAATGGAGTTACGATACAAAAACAAAAACGGTTATCATTGAATGTCGTGGAGAATTACCGGATGATAGCAATGGCAGTGCTGGATGGCGGGACTATTATCTAAAAGCCAAAAAAGTGATATTCAAAAAGGGAATCACGTCCATAGGGGCGGGAGCTTTTGATAATTTTCAAAAGTTGGAAGAAGTAGTACTGCCGGAAGGGTTAAAAACGATAAAGGATTCTGCCTTTTTTAAGTGTAATGGATTAAAAAAAATAAAGCCCCCCACATCGCTAAGAACGATTGGAGGAAGCGCTTTTTCAGAAACAGAGTTTAATGCTTTTTTATTAGAGCGAGTAAAAAAAATAGGAAATATGTGTTTTTCGGGTTCAAAGATAAAAGAGGTATATATTTCAAAAGATTGCAGGGCGGGTTCTCTTGTTTTTATGGGAAGCAAAAAACTAAAAAAAGTAACTTTGCAAGATGGTGTAAAAAAAATAAGTTATGGAATGTTTAAAGAGACATCTGTAAAATTTATTACAATACCGGGAAGTATTAAAAATATCGGAGAGCGAGCATTTGCAAACTGCAAAAAACTACAAAAGGCAACCATCAACGAAGGGGTAAAAAAGATTGGCAAAGAGGCATTTAGCTGCACAACACTGGAAGAAATCACCATTCCAAGTACAGTGACGCAACTAGGTAAAAATGCTTTCCGCTGGGACTTTACGGAAAAGTCATCCTTGAAAAAAGTAGTGATCCGTTCCAAGAACATCAAAAAATGGGGGACGATGGTATTTGGGGCGACGAGAGATGACCTTGTGATTTATGTTCCGCAAAGCAAAAAAGCAGAATACGAAAAAATATTGCGGAGTACAAATGGATTGGATTTTCATGCGAAAATCGTGGGAAAGAAATGGTAAGAGCAGGAGGGAAAGCAATGACTAAGATGAAAACAATTTTTGCAATAATTTTTCTTGCCTTACTTATTCCGGTGCTGTTAGCAGCACCGGAAAGTGAGGCGAAAGTATACCGGGGAAAATGTAAAAGTAATTTAACATGGAGTTATGACAGTAAAACGAAAACTATGGTTATTGATTGTAAAGGAGACATGCCAGATGATGAACAGTTTTATGATTTGGATATGGGATGGAGAAAATATTATTTCAAAACTAAAAAAGTAATATTCAAAAAAGGAATTAGTTCTATTGGAGCAGGTGCTTTTTATAACTTTCAAAAGTTGGAAGAGGTGGTATTGCCTGAGGGATTAAGAATTATAAAATATGATGCTTTTGATGGCTGTAGGAAACTACAATTTATTAATAAGCCCTCTACCTTGGAAGTTATAGAAAAAGATGTTTTTTGGGATGTAAAAATAAAAAGCATATCTTTAAAAAATTTAAAAAAACTAGGAAGTGAATGCTTTTCAGGAGCAAAATTACAAAGCGTTGATATTCCTGCCAAATGTAAAATAGAAGATAGTGTTTTTTGGAACTGTAAGAAACTAAAAAAAGTAACTTTTGAAAAGGGAGTAAAAAGGATTAGTTATGGAATGTTTCGTGAAACAGGTATTAAAAATATAGACATTCCTGGAAGTGTTGCTCAAATAGGAACATATGCATTTGCAAATTGTCAGTCCCTTAAAAAAGCAATCATCAATGAAGGGGTAAAAAAGATCAGCAAAGATGCATTTAGCAACACAGCACTGGAAGAAATCACCATTCCGAGTACGGTGACGAAACTTGGTAAAAATGCTTTCCGCTGGGACTCTACGGAAAAGTCATCCTTGAAAAAAGTAGTTATCCGTTCCAAAAATATCAAAAAATGGGGGACGATGGTATTTGGGGCGACGAGAGATGACCTTGTGATTTATGTTCCGCAAAGTAAAAAAGCAGAATACGAAAAAATATTGCGGAGTACAAATGGATTGGATTTTCATGCGAAAATCGTGGGAAAGAACGGGTAAGAGCAGGAGGGAAAGCAATGACTAAGATGAAAACAATTTTTGCAATAATCTTTCTTGCCTTACTTATTCCGGTGCTGTTAAAAGCACCGGAAAGTGAGGCGAAAGTGTACCGGGGAAAATGCAAGAACAATCTGACATGGAGTTATAATACTAAAACGAAAACTATGATTATTGATTGCAACGGAGATATGCCAGATGATAAACAATTTTATGGATTGGACATGGGATGGAAAGAATATTATTTGAAGACTAAAAAAGTGATATTCAAAAAAGGAATTAGTTCTATTGGAGCAGGTGCTTTTGATAATTTCCAAAAATTGGAAGAAATAGCATTACCCGAAGGGTTAAGAACTATAAAATATGCTGCCTTTTGGGATTGTAATTCTTTAAATAAAATTAATATTCCATTGTCTTTAAGGAAAATAGAAAAAATTGCTTTTGATAGTAGTGGATTAACTAAGTTTTCATTAAAGAATATAAAAAAAGTCGGAAGCAATAGTTTTATGCGTTCTGATTTAGTGAAAATTTCAATTCCTGCGAATTGCAAAATAGGATCTTTTGCGTTTTGGGATTGTAAAAAACTAAAGAAGGCAACTATTGAAAGGGGTGTAAAAAATATAAGTGATGGTATGTTTTGTGCAACTGCTTTAAAAAATATCACTATTCCTGGAAGTGTAACGAAAATCGGGGAGGATGCCTTTTCCTATTGCCAGAATCTAAAAAAAGCGACCCTTCATGAAGGAGTAAAAAAGATCAGTAAAGATGCGTTTAGCAACACAGCACTGGAAGAAATCACCATTCCTAGTACAGTGACGAAACTTGGTAAAAATGCTTTCCGCTGGGAATCTACGGAAAAGTCATCCTTGAAAAAAGTAGTTATCCGTTCCAAGAACATCAAAAAATGGGGGACGATGGTATTTGGGGCGACGAGAGATGACCTTGTAATCTATGTTCCAAAAAGCAAAAAAGCAGAATACGAAAAAATACTGCGGAGTACAAATGGATTGGATTTTCATGCGAAAATCGTGGGAAAGAAATGGTAAGAGCAGGAGGGAAAGCAATGACTAAGATGAAAACAATTTTTGCAGTGATCTTTCTTGCCTTGCTGATTCCGGTGCTGTTAGCAGCACCGGAAAGTGAGGCGAAAGTGTACCATGGGAAATATGCAAATAATACAAAATGGAGTTATGATACAAAAACAAAAACGATAATAATTGACTGCCGGGGAAGTCTTCCAGATGATGATGAATTTAATGCAGGCTGGAGAGCCTATTCTAAAGCCAAAAAAGTGATATTTAAAAAGGGAATTACATCTATTGGAGCAGGGGTTTGTTGTGGTTTTCCCAAATTAAATACAGTCATTTTGCCCGAAGGATTAAAAAAGATAGGGTATGCTGCTTTTTATCGTTGTTCAAACTTAAAAAAAATAAATGTTCCATCTACTTTATGTAAATTAGGTGATGAGGCATTTGGCGGTACAGCGATTACACAGTTCTCATTTGAACAAATAAAATATGTGGGAAATAATTGTTTTGCGGGAACAAAAATAAATCATGTTTATATTCCTGCAAATTGTAAAATGGGAGCTTTTGTTTTTTGGAGTTGTAAAAATTTAGAGACGATAGTTTTTGAAAAAAAGTGTAAAAAAATATATGAGGCTATGTTTGCTGCAACATCTATAAAGAATATAACCATTCCTGGAAGTGTAACGAAAATCGGGGAAGATGCCTTTTCCTACTGCCAGAATCTCAAAAAGGCGACCCTTCATGAAGGAGTAAAAAAGATCAGTAAAGATGCATTTAGCAACACGGCACTGGAAGAAATCACCATTCCAAGTACAGTGACGCAACTAGGCAAAAATGCTTTCCGCTGGGAATCTACGGAAAAGTCATCCTTGAAAAAAGTAGTGATCCGTTCCAAGAATATCAAAAAATGGGGAACGATGGTATTTGGGGCGACGAGAGATGACCTTGTAATCTATGTTCCAAAAAGCAAAAAAGAAGAATACGAAAAAATACTGCGGAGTACAAATGGATTGGATTTTCATGCGAAAATAGTGGGAAAGAAATGGTAAATGGTTATTTCAAAGAAATTTTACGGATAGAAAAGGGACTGCTTACTTAGCATAAGCAGTCCTAAATTTTTTTAGTATTTCATATTTTTCAAAATATCACAGAAATCAAAAGTAGCAAAATAATCTTTTGGAGTTTCTGCGCGGCGGATCATCTGGACACTTCCGTCTTCTTTTAATAACAATTCCGCAGATTTGAGTTTACCGTTGTAGTTATAACCCATTGCGTAGCCGTGAGCACCGGTGTCATGGATGACAAGGTAATCCCCAATGTCAACTTTTGGAAGCATACGGTCTACTGCAAATTTATCATTATTTTCGCAAAGAGAACCGGTCACATCGTATTTGTGGTCGCATGGCTCATTTTCCTTGCCGAGCACCGTGATGTGATGATAAGCACCGTAAATAGCCGGACGCATCAAGTCGCAGGCACAGGTGTTAAGGCCTACATATTCTTTGTAAATGTGTTTCTGATGAATGCATTTGGTTACAAGATTTCCGTAAGGGCCAAGCATGAAACGTCCGAGTTCCGTGAAAATCTTCACATCGCCAAGTCCGGCAGGAACTAAGATTTTTTCAAACTGTTTGCGTACACCTTCGCCGATCACTTTGATATCGTTTGGCGCTTTGTCTGGTGTGTAAGGAATTCCCACACCGCCGGAAAGATTGATAAATTGAATATCTGCTCCGGTCTTTTCTTTCAATTCGACAGCAAGTTCGAAAAGAATGCCGGCAAGTGTCGGATAATAGTCATTGGACACGGTGTTGCTTGCGATAAAAGCATGGATTCCAAAATGCTTTGCTCCAAGTTTCATCAGTTTTTTGTATCCCTCGATAAGCTGTTCTTTGGTAAATCCGTATTTGGCATCGCCGGGGTTGTCCATGATGTCCGTGCCAAGTTCAAATACACCGCCCGGATTGTAACGGCAGCAGATGGTTTCCGGAATGCCTACACCCTCTGCAAGATAGTCAATATGTGTAAAATCATCGAGGTTGATATAAGCACCAAGCTCGCTTGCTTTTTTGTATTCTTCCATCGGTGTTACATTCGATGAAAACATGATGTCATCGTTTTTGAAATCCAGTGCTTCGGAAAGCATAAGCTCTGTCAAAGAAGAGCAGTCCACGCCGCAGCCTTCTTCCTGTAAAATTTTCAAGATAAATGGGTTTGGGGTAGCTTTTACAGCAAAATATTCACGATAGCCTTTGTTCCAGGAAAATGCTTCCTTCAATGCTCTGGCATTTTCGCGGATGGCTTTTTCATCATAGATATGGAATGGAGTAGGATAGGTTTTTTCGATTTCCTTTACTTGTTCCAATGTTACGATCGGTTTCTTCATTTTTACAAATCCTCCTTATAATGTATGACACTATTCTTTAGTATAATAATTTTTTGCGTTTCTGTCAATGTAGGAATCCGAAATCGCTCTTATTGAAATGTTTTATCAAATTATAAGACCATAAAAAATTACAAACCAATGCTTGAAAAAAAACGGTTGTTCGATTATAATGTAATTTTGAAATAGTATAACTATTGAGGATCAAAGCAAGAAAGGATGTAGCAGATGGATAAGTACGATGGAAGCCAGATTGTCATATTGGAGGGATTGGAAGCGGTCAGAAAGCGGCCGGGTATGTATATTGGAAGTACAGGAACGCGGGGGCTGCATCATTTAATATGGGAAATATTGGATAATGGAATTGATGAGCATCTGGCAGGGTACTGTACGCAGCTGGGGATTACCTTGACGCGAGATGGCGGTGTCGTGATCGAAGACAATGGACGAGGAGTTCCGGTGGATATCCATCCGACAAAGAAAATTCCGACTGTGCGCGTGGTTTACACCATTTTGCATGCCGGAGGAAAATTCAATAACAGTGTCTATAAAGTGTCCGGAGGTCTGCACGGTGTCGGAGCTTCGGTTGTCAATGCTCTTTCGAAGAGCATGATCGTGGAAGTGAAAAAAGACGGAAAAATTTACCGCGATGAATATAAAGATGGAGGAAAAGCGGTTGTCAAACTGGAAAATGGACTGCTTCCGGTCGTAGGAAAATGTGCCAAAAGCGATACCGGAACAAAGGTTACGTTTTATCCGGATGATACCATTTTTGAGACGGTTGAGTTTAAGCCGGAGACGATAAAAAAGAAATTAAAAGAAATTGCGTATTTGAATAAAAATCTCAAAATTGTATTTAAGGACGAGCATACCGGAGAGACAATGACATTTTTGGAAGAATATGGAATCCAAAGTTATGTCGCGTATATTAACCGCGATGCGACACTTTTGCACAAAGATGTTATTTATGTCGAAGGAACCAGCGGAGATATCGAGGTGGAAGTGGCGTTCCAATACACCGCTTCGTTCAGCGAACAGATCAATTCGTATTGTAACCGAATCAATGTGACCGATGGTGGTACCCTTGTCACAGGATTTAAAATGGCACTTACCCGTGTTATGAATCAGTACGCGAGAGAACTTGGTTATCTGAAAAACAACGAAGAAAATTACGATGGAAAAGACATCCGAAATGGTCTGGTGGCGATCGTCTCCATCAAGCACCCGGATCCGCAGTTTGAGAGCCAGACAAAAAATAAATTGGGAAATACCGATGCTAAGACGGCAGTAGACGAAGTGTTCAGCCAGGAAGTGCAGCGCTATTTTGATAAAAATGTAGAAGTGTTAAAGAGTATATTGGATAATGTAAGAAAATCTTACAAGGCGCGTACCGCAAGTGATAAAGCACGACGCTCTGTATTGAAAGAATTGATGAATGTAGATACGAAGAGCAAACTTGCTGCCTGCACGTCTAAGAAAGCAGAAGAATGTGAGATTTACATTGTCGAGGGAGATTCTGCCGGCGGTACGGTAAAGACGGCGAGAAACCGAAGAACACAGGCCGTGCTTCCACTACGAGGAAAAATTCTGAATGTGGAAAAAGCACCTCTTGAGAAAATTTTGTTGAATAATGAGATCAAATCAATGATCGCATCATTTGGTTGCGGGATCGGAGACGATTTTGACATCAAAAAACTGCGCTACGATAAGATTATCATTTTGACAGATGCCGATGTTGATGGTGCGCATATCAGTACGCTGCTTCTGACATTTTTCTATCGTTTTATGCCGGAACTGATCTATCAGGGGAAGGTGTACCGCGGACTTCCGCCGCTGTATAAGGTGGATTACGAAGATACCGAGAAGCGGAAAAAGGTGAAAAAGAGCGAATATTTATTCAATGACTTTGAATTGGAAAAATTTAGAAAAACAGGCAAAAAGATCAATGCCCTCCAGCGTTACAAAGGTCTGGGGGAGATGGATGACAAGCAGTTGTGGGAGACGACATTGGATCCTGACAGCCGTATATTGGCGCAGATTTCCATCAGTGATACCGTAGAAGCTGACGAAGTGACGGACATTCTCATGGGAAGCAATGTTCCGCCGAGAAGACAGTTTATTATGGAAGAAGCAAAAAGTGCCAATGTGGACATTTAAGGACTTGGAGGAAAGAGCATGAGCCAGGATAATATTATACAATTGGATTTTTCGGAAGAAATGAAGACTTCTTACCGTGATTATGCGGTAAGTGTTATACGTGCGCGTGCCCTGCCGGATGTGCGGGATGGCTTGAAACCGGTACAGCGCAGGATTTTATATGCGATGAAAGAACTGGGATTGTCGCCGGACAAACCACATCGAAAAAGCGCTCGTATCGTCGGCGACACGATGGGTAAATATCATCCGCATGGAGACAGTTCGATCTATGATGCCCTTGTGCATATGACGGAAGAGTATTCCTTAAATCTTCCGCTTGTTGACGGTCATGGAAACTTCGGCTCCATCGATGGAGACGGGGCAGCAGCCATGCGATATACGGAAGCACGTTTGTCACCGGCAGCGATGACGATGCTTGATAATCTCGAAAAAGGTCTGGTTGAGTTTGACCCGAACTTTGACGAAAGTGAAAAAGAGCCACAGGTTCTTCCTGCCATGGTGCCAAACCTTTTGATCAATGGAACGACCGGAATCGCCGTCGGCATGGCGACCAACATCCCGACGCACAATCCGGTTGAAGTGATCGATGCCGTAATTGCGTGTATGGACCGTCCGGGAATTTCCGTGCAGAAATTGATGGACTATATTCCGGGACCGGATTTCCCGACGGGAGGAATCATTACGAATGCCAGCGAGCTCGCAAACATCTATGAAACCGGAGAAGGAAAGATCAAAGTGCGTGCAAAGACCGTCATTGAAAAAGGAGACAATGGCCGTACAAACATTGTGATCACTGAGATTCCGTATACTGTTTCCGGCAATAAGACGAAACTTGTGGAGAGTATCTCCGGTCTGATGAAAGACAAAGTATTTGATGAAATTTATGATGTGCAGGATGTCTCGTCCAAAGAGGGAATCCGTATCGTTATCGAAGTGAAAAAAGACCGCGACGTGCAGAATCTGTTAAATGGTTTGTACAAAAAAACACAGATGGAAGACACGTACGGGGTAAATCTGCTGGCAATCCGCGATGGGGAACCACATACGTTTAATCTGAAAAGTATGATTGAAGAGTTTATACTGTTTCAGGAAGACTTGTATACCAAAGAGTATAAATTTTTGTGTGCAAAGGCGAAAAAACGTCTGGAAGTCGTAGCCGGACTGATGAAAGCGACCGATGTCATTGATCTTATCATTGAGATCCTTCGTGGAAGTTCTTCGGTGAAACAGGCAAAAAGCTGTTTGATCGAGGGAAAGACTGAAGGAATCCGCTTCAAGACAGAAGGGGCCGAAGAACAGGCAAAGACGCTTTTGTTTACGGAAATTCAGGCGGACGCGATCCTTTCCATGCAATTGAGCAAGTTAATAGGACTTGAGATTTTGAAGCTGCACGAAGAAAATGAAACGCTTCTTAAAAATATTGAAGAATATGAAAAAATCCTTTCCGATACGAAAGAATTGTACAAAGTGATAAAGACAAGACTTCGCAGCTACAAAAAAATGTTTGCAAGAGAGCGGCGCACGGAACTTACCGATGATGTGGCAAAGGCTTATGTTGAAGAAGTGAAAGTGGAAGATGTGTGCATCTGTCTTGATCGTTTTGGATATGCCAAATGTCTGGATGCGGCCGCATTTGGGCGTGCCAGTGACGACGCAAAGAAAGAATTTGCCCAAGTCGTTATGATGAAAAGTACCGACAAATTGTGCTTGTTTACCAATAAAGGAAATATGCATCAGATCAAATGCGACAAGATCCCGCGCTGCAAGATGCGTGATAAGGGAACATTGGTCCACAATCTGTGCAAAATGACAAACGACGAAGATGCTCTTTTGTATATCAGTTTTGAGCAGTTATTTGAATCCATGCTCTTCTTCTCGACAAAGAGTGGTTTTGTGAAACTGGTTTCCGGGGCGGAATTCGAAACCAATCGTCTGCAGGTGGCGGCGACAAAGCTGGATGAAGGCGATGAAGTCAGCGGTGTGACGGCATTATCGGCAGCAGATATCCTGGCTGGCGGAAAGAAAGTAATCCTCTTGACGAAAAAAGGATTGTCGCTGGGATTCCCGTTGGAGGAAGTGAGCGAATTTAAGAAGACAAGCCGAGGTGTCAAAGGAATTGCGCTGGAAAAAGAAGATACGGTAGTGCATTCTACAATTGTAGATCTTACGCAGGAAACGTTTGAATACGACGGAAAAACGTTGGATGCCAAGCATGTAAGGAACCGTAAACGTGCAGCCAAGGGGCAAAAAGCAAATTTGGAATGGAAAGGATGATCATCAGATGTTAAATCAGTTTTCTAGAACGCAGCTGCTTCTCGGCGAAGAAGCAATGGAAAAACTGAAAAACAGCAGAGTGGCCGTATTTGGCATCGGAGGTGTCGGCGGCTATGTCTGTGAGGCACTGGTGCGGAGTGGGGTCGGTGCTTTTGACTTGATTGACGATGATAAGGTGTGTCTTACCAATCTGAACCGCCAGATTATCGCAACGAGAAAAACGGTAGGAAAATATAAAACCGAAGTAATGAAAGAACGTATGCTTGATATCAATCCGGATGTCGATGTGCGGATTCATAATTGTTTCTTTCTGCCGGAAAATTCCGATGATTTTCCATTTGAAGAATACGATTACATCGTGGATGCGGTGGACACTGTGACGGCAAAGATTGAACTCATCATGAAAGCAAAAGAAAAAAATGTACCGATCATGAGCAGCATGGGAGCCGGAAATAAATTGGACGCCAGCCGTTTTCAGGTGGCAGATATTTACAAGACGAAAGTCTGTCCGCTGGCGAAGGTGATGCGCCGTGAATTAAAAAAACGCCGGGTGAAAAAATTAAAAGTGGTTTATTCGGACGAACTTCCAACGAGACCGATTGAAGATATGAGCATCAGCTGCCGGACGCACTGCATCTGTCCGCCGGGGGCAAAACATAAATGCACCGAGCGGCGTGATATCCCGGGAAGTGTCGCCTTTGTGCCATCGGTAGCGGGTCTTATCATCGCCGGAGAAGTTGTGAAAGACTTATGTACAATTTAGCATTGTGAAATCGAAGAAAATTGTGTATAATAGGAAACAGATAGAATGTTTTCGTGGTACCAGCAGGAGAATGTGAGGAACGGAGGAAGGATATGATCGACAATAAAAAGGTTCTTGCGATTATCCCTGCCCGCGGGGGAAGCAAGGGGATTCCGAGAAAAAATGTAAAGGCGATATCAGGAAAGCCGATGATCCAATATACGATTGAAGCGGCGAAAGACTGCGAATATATTGATAAAGTGATTGTTTCTACCGAAGACGAAGAAATTGCAGATATTTCTATGCGTGCAGGAGCGATCGTGCCCTTTTCGCGCCCGGAAGAACTGGCTACAGACGAGGCTAAGATAATCGATGTCGTTATGCATGCAGTTGAATTTTATGAGCGCAAAGCGGAACATTTTGACATTATTGTCCTTCTTCAGCCGACAAGCCCGCTGCGAAATGAGGAAGACGTGACAAAGGCTTTGGAATATTTTATCCGAAAAGAGCAGAAATCGCTGGTAAGCGTCTCGGAAGTATCGGAGTCACCGATTTTTATGCGTTCCTTTAACAAAAAAAACGAACTGGAAAAAATTGTATCCGAAGACGGCGGCGTGCACGGTCAGGATATGAAGAAATATTATCGCATTAATGGGGCGATTTATATAAACAAAGCTTCGGAATTAAATCCGCAGACCAGTTTCAATGACAATCAAATGGGGTATGTGCTTACGAAAGAGCATGGGATTGATGTCGATGAGCCACAGGATCTGGTTGTGGCAGAATACTATCTGTCACAGGCATGCGACGGAGAATTTTTGTCTTTTATTGTTTACTAATTCTTAGGGAGTGCCGATATATAATGTAAGAATTATCGCAGTGAAAGGGGCGAAAAAGGATGCAGAACGGAAAATCAAAAAAGAAATATTATGGGATCGTGGGGGCAGTGACGTTCGCTGCTCTTTTTTCCATTTTTATAAATGAAGCACCGAGCGAAGCTAAAAAGAAAATTCAGCCGAAAAAGATTACGGCAGAGGCTTCGGTTCAAATGACAAAAGGGGAGAAAGAGACACTTTCTTATCAGGTAAAACCGAAGAAAGCGACAAATAAAAAAGTGACATTTTCATCTTCCAATAAGAAAATCGTTACTATCAGTAAAAAGGGTGCTCTTCAGGCAAAAAGTGAAGGAACCGCGACGATTACGATTCGTTCGAAGGCAAAAAAACAGATTAAAAAGAAAGTAAAAATAAGTGTGGCGGCACCAAAGAAGATTCAAAGGACACTTCCGGTCACAGTACCGAAAACAATGCAGCCGCAAACGGCGGTGCAGACGGCATTGGACGAACTGGAAATGAGTGCCTTGTCTGCCAATACTTCAATCACAAAGATTACATTGGACCGCACCTATATCGAGCTGGCTGCCGGCGAGAGTGACCGGTTGACAGCGACAGTATTTCCGGTAACTTCCACAGAAAAATTGACATGGAACTGTGACATTCGTGGTGGTATCAATGTATATCAGGATGGACGTATATTTATCACCGAAGATACGCCGGTTGGTACGACGGCGACGATTACGGTCTTTTCCGGAAAAGTATCTGCGACCTGTAAGATCGTTGTCGTTCAGGGACCGTGTGAACATGTCTGGGGAAACTGGGCGATTGTAGAAAATTCGGAATGTACGAAAGAGGGACTGCGCCGTTCTATCTGTACAAAATGTTCGAAAGTGCGGGAAGAGCCTGTGGCAGCGACCGGACACAGCTGGCTTAGCAGAACGGTAACGGATGCGACTTGTGATGCGGTTGGTGAACGTGAAGATACCTGCCAGAATTGCGGTGAGAAGAAAAGAGAAGTAATCCCGGCGAAAGGGCATGAGTGGGCACCGAATGGTACGATCAAGACCGAGCCGACTTGTACCAAAGCCGGTGAAATGGAATATGTTTGTAACATCTGCAAAAAGACAAAGACAGAGCCGATCCCGGCAAACGGCCATTCATGGGATCTCGGCGAGATTACAAAAAGTCCGACCTGTACGGTGGCAGGCGTGAGAACCTATCATTGTACGGTGGATGGATGTGCCGGTACGAAGCGAGAGACGCTGGATGCGCTGGGACACACTTGGACGTATGGTGACATCACTGTAGAGCCGGGGTGTACGACGACAGGAACCAGAGTTTCTTCCTGTCTTACCTGCGGAGCGACCAGTTCAGTTAGATTGGATGCACTCGGACACACTTGGGATGCCGGTGTGGTGTCCAAAGAACCGACTTGTACGATCAGTGGTGTACGTGTTTATACTTGTCAGGTTTGCGGAGGCACGAAAAAAGAAAATATCGCACCGCTTGGACATGATCTGGGCGGCTACGTGACAGATAAAGAAGCAACTTGTGAAGAATCCGGCAAACAGTCCAAACATTGTAAGCGAACGGGCTGTACGTATCGGACGGATATTCGTACGATCAAAGCATTGGGGCATGACTGGGATGCCGGCGTGGTGACAAAGAATCCGGATTGTTACAATAACGGTGTTTTAATAAGCAACTGTAAGAGAACCGGATGCACAAAGACACAGACCAAACTAACACCGAAGTTAGACCACCAATTTGTAAATGTAGTTCTGCGCGAGCCGACATGTACGACAAATGGAAAACGATGTGATGAGTGCCGGTTATGTGGGGCAACCAAAAATGAAGTGATGATTCCGGCAACCGGTCACAATTGGAAAAAAGTGGATGCGGATACGGTGGATCCGACGTGTACCAAGGACGGTTCGGCACATTATAAGTGCATCAATACGTATACAAAAGATGGAAAAACATTGACATGTGGTGCCGACAAGATTGAAATTCTGGATGCGACCGGCCACAATTACAGCAGTACATATACCATAGACAAAAAGCCGGGCTGTGTGACAAAAGGAGTACAGACAAAGCATTGTACAAATACTTATAAAAATGCCGCAGGAACTGTAGTAGCATGTACAAGTACAACCGATGCCAAGAGCATTGCCCCGACAGGTCATATCTTTGGCGGCTGGAAGCAGATTCTTGCACCAAGCCATGGGATTTCCGGACTGGAACAGAGAACGTGCTCGGTCTGCAAAACGGTGCAGGAAAGAACTGTAAATAGCGGACACAGTTATACGGCAGACGGAAAATGTAATTCCTGCAGCAAGAGTTTCACGTTTGTGAAGACGACAGCAAAAGATTGGGATTACGTGACAGACGATACGGCGAAAACCATTCTTTTGAAAAAATACACCGGTACCAATACGGCGATAAAAATTCCGGCGAAAATGGATGCCACGGTCAGCGGAGTTACCTCTTCTTATCAGGTGGTGTTTGCCGGTCATTATGAGGACCGCACCAAAGCCGGAGTATTTGCTTCCAATAAGAAAGTACAGATTCAGGCGGTTACTTTCGAAAACGGAGTGCAGATCGACAACATGGATTATATGTTCTCAGGTTGTGAATCTTTGGAAGTGATATCCAATATTCCTTCGACGGTAACGAGCATGCTTGGAACATTTAAGAATTGCACCAGTCTTTGCACCGTTTCCGCACTCCCGGCAAACGTGGAAAATCTTTCCAATACCTTTGAGGGGTGTAAAAGCATGGAGACGGCACCGGCAATCCCGGATGATGTAACAAGTTTGTATGCGACCTTTAAGAAATGCAGCAGTCTTTCTGCAACACCGACACTTCCGTCTAAACTTACCAATATGGATTGGACATTCAGTGGTTGTGCAAGCATTACGGCGGCACCGGCACTTCCGGATACGGTCACATCAATGACCAATACCTTTGAAGGATGTAAAAATCTTCTTGAAATTCCGGCAAATATTCCGGAGGGCGTCAAGAAACTTACAATGACATTTTATGACTGCGATGCATTGGAAATGATCCCGGTTCTTCCGAACACGATTGAAGAGATGGAATATACATTTAAAAACTGCGATAATCTGAGTTATGCGGCGGGACTTCCGAAGAATCTCATACGAAGTGTAGGAGTGTTTGACGGTTGTGACAAATACGAAGCATAAGATAGGTAAAAAGATAGAAAAAAGGGAAGTGGCACCGATGAGAATTATTCTCAGGTACTGCTTCCCTTTTTCTGGTTACAACCACATTGTAATTCTAAACTTTTACACACAAGAGCATATTTTGTGATTCAAAATCACAAGAAACTCTTTCATCTATAAAAATTAGTCATTAAATTCGATTATAACTTTGTTACGTTTGCTGCCTGTGGACCTTTTTCTCCGTTGACAACTTCAAATTCGACTTCGTCGCCTTCGTCTAATACTTTGAAACCGTCCATCTGTAAAGCAGAAAAGTGAACAAATACGTCGTTTCCTTCTTCATCAGAGATGAAACCAAATCCTTTTTTAGCATTAAACCATTTAACTGTACCTTTCATGTTTTTTGCCTCCTAAAACTATAAATAATTGATACTCCCTTACAATACCACATCTGGATATAAAAGTCAAAGAAAAGTTGTAGCAATTTTGCTGCGTTTTATTATCATAAATATGCCCCT
>UQAQ01000029.1 GCA_900539115.1 uncultured Roseburia sp. | reverse complement strand
AGCCTTGTCAAAGGCGAGAAAAGAACACGAAGTGTTCGAAATGCGAATGTGGAGGAGGGGCGTCCTGAATAGTTACTATTTGTTTTTTACATTTTCCACGTCTTTTTTCAAACGTTCTACTTCTTGTTTTGCTTTTGTGATACGTTCAATCTGCTCTAAGAAAGCATCGGAAGTATCATCTTTATGTGCCTCATAATATAATTTTCCAATTTCATTATAACAACGTTCGATGGTTTTTTCCTGATTACGAATCTGGCTGTTAAGGGAAGAAACTTCGGAAATTTCTTTTGCTTTGTCTGTAATCTCATCGGCTGTGTTATTTATTACATCGGATAATTTGTCTAAAAAACCTGCCATGATATATGTTCTCCTTTCCTGATACGAAGTATTTACATTGTTTACTAATATTTTAACCCTTTTTTTTGGCATGTCAAGGAAAAATTTTCTTGCTAAATTCTGTTATTTAGCAAAAATGCCAGCCGTTCCATCATAATCAAAATAATGATTGATAGAATTAACTTCAAGTATGTCTGCTGTTCGAATGTCGCGGATGCATTTTGTTAAATATGGATATTTTTTGATTAGTTTTTGAGTCAAAAGAAAAATTTCTGAATTTGAAAGTTTTTCAGTACTTATGTAACCTGATCCTTGAGGATGAAGAAAACCGTTATCATTTAGAAAATTCCCTATGTCATCATAAATTTTTCGGTATCCCTTACCTAAAATTTGTTCACATACTTTAGTGTCCAAATCGAACATAATTTGTTTTCTATATTTAGTTCCTTTATTCAATATATTTCATACCCTCTTTCTTATAATGTCTAATCATTTCCTGTTTACAATCTTCACTTCCACCTGCTGTAGTTAGAATCCATGTACGTAGATATTTAACATATTCTGTTGAATCAGAAGCCATTTTCATAACATAAATCATTATATCACAAAGTGCATTTTCTCCCTCACCACTAAAAACGCCATTGCTGCTTTCGATGATACCATATTGTTTTGAATGTTCTCTCATTGGATTTAACATGTCATATTCAGTAATACCATCTACTCTCATTTTTTCGTAATCCAAATCAAAAGTAAGTGTAACCATATAAATTCATCCCTTTCTTAAAAAAAGTAATTATTTTGCAATTATAGTGTACCACACATCAAATTTGTCATCAAGAGCCAAGTGGCTCTTTTTTTATTCGTAATTAATTTGAAAAAGAGAATAAGTAAGTGGAGGTGATGCTTATAAGCAAAAAATTTTGAAATAAAAGTAGGACGCATTAAACATAGCAAATTAAAAGAAAGGAACATTAATATGATGAAATGGACGAAAAAACTAGGTTGGAAAAACTTGAACTTAAAGATCAAATTGGATACTGTTAAAAATTATTTTTTGAAACTGAAATTTAATATTTTTCTTAAAAGAAAAATAGGGCTAAATCTTAAAATTAAGTTTCGTCGTAAAAGAAAAAAATTTTTTGTATTTGAAATGAAAATAAGTGGATACATACAAATTGGTAATTATTGTAAGAAATTTTCTTATAAGAAAAACATTTCCTTAATAAAGATTGTTGTACATTTAATTAAAAAAGTTATTCTGGTTTTACAATGAGGGATTTAGAACACCGTCAGTACATAGAGGTCGTAGTTTGACCTCATGTACTGTTACGTGTGTTCTTCTAAGCGTAAGCGGTCCCGAAGGGGAAAACCAGAATACTTTTTGCATTATAAACCTACAAATTTTTCTTGCTAATTCTACACAAATATTATATACTAAAGACAGAGACCATACGACTGGCGGAAAAGTAGGATTACCTACGGGAAGTATGGTAAATGTAGCCGACCGCCTGGGCAGACCGTAAGGAACCCCCAGGCGGTCTTTTCATTATAATAAAAAAGGAGAGAATGCAATGCAGATGTTATCATTGGAAAAAGAATTGAAAGAGAATGCGTATCCGGGAAGAGGAATCGTGATCGGAAAATCCCCAAATGGAAAGTACGCTGTGACAGCATATTTTATTATGGGAAGAAGTGAAAACAGCCGAAACCGCGTGTTTGTAGAGGATGGAGACGGAATCCGTACACAGGCGTTTGACCCATCGAAATTGAGTGATCCGAGTCTGATCATTTATGCACCTGTTCGTGTGCTTGGCAACAAAACGATTGTGACAAACGGAGATCAGACCGATACGATTTATGAGTTGATGGACAAACAGCAGACATTTGAGCAGGCACTTCGTACAAGAGAATTTGAGCCGGATGGACCAAATTATACCCCTAGAATTTCCGGTATTATGCACGTGGAAAATGGCGATTACAACTATGCAATGTCGATTTTGAAGAGCAACAACGGAAATCCGGATGCCTGCAACCGATACACATTTGCATATTCCAATCCGGTCAATGGAGAAGGACATTTTATCCATACATATATGTGTGACGGTAACCCATTGCCAAGTTTTGAGGGCGAGCCAAAATTGGTAGAAATGTCAGATGACATGGAAGCATTTACCAATATGCTTTGGGAAAGTCTGAACGAGGACAATAAAGTATCCCTCTTTGTAAGATACATTGACATCGCGACCGGAGAGGTAAAATCTACAATTGTAAACAAAAATAAATAAATAAAAAGAAAGGACGTAACCGATGAAAGAATTAGAATTAAAGTATGGCTGTAACCCAAACCAGAAACCATCACGTATTTATATGGAGAATGGCGAACTGCCGATCAAAGTATTAAATGGAAAACCGGGATATATCAACTTCCTGGATGCCTTTAATGGCTGGCAGTTAGTAAAAGAGTTAAAGAAGGCAACCGGACTTCCGGCTGCAACTTCTTTCAAACATGTATCTCCTGCAGGTGCTGCCGTAGGACTTCCACTCAGCGAAGTAGAGTCCAAGATTTACTGGGTTGATGATCTCGGAGAATTGTCTCCGCTTGCCAGTGCGTATGCACGTGCAAGAGGGGCAGACCGTATGTCTTCATATGGGGACTTCATTGCACTGTCTGATGTATGTGATGTATCTGCTGCAAAACTGATCAAGAGAGAATTTTCCGATGGAATCATTGCACCGGGTTATGAACCGGAAGCATTGGAATTGTTGAAAGAAAAGAAAAAAGGAAGTTATGCGATCATCGAAATTGATCCAAATTATGAGCCGGCTCCGATCGAGCACAAAGAAGTTTACGGTGTGACTTTCGAGCAGGGACGCAATGAGTTGAACATTGACAAAGATTTCTTCAATAACATTGTGACAGAAAACAAAGAACTTCCGGATTCTGCCAAGATTGATATGGCGATCGCAATGATCACATTGAAATATACACAGTCAAATTCCGTATGTTTTGTAAAAGGCGGGCAGGCAATCGGAATCGGTGCCGGACAGCAGTCACGTATTCATTGTACAAGACTTGCAGGAAGCAAAGCAGACAACTGGCTTCTCCGTCAGTCTCCACAAGTTCTCAATCTTCCGTTCAAAGAAGGCTTGAAACGTGCAGAGCGCGATAATGCAATTGACAATTATATCGGTGAAGATTATCTTGATGTCATCGGAGATGGCTGCTGGGAGAAATATTTCACAGAGAAACCTCCGGTTTTTGAAAAAGCAGAGAAAGAAAAATGGCTGAAAGAATATGCGAAAGATGTTACACTTGGTTCGGATGCGTTCTTCCCATTTGATGATAACATCGAAAGAGCTTACCGCAGTGGAGTAAAATACATCGCACAGCCGGGTGGCTCCATCCGCGATCAGGATTGTATCGATGCATGTAACCGTCACGGAATGGTTATGAGCTTCACAGGAATCCGTTTGTTCCACCACTAAGGTTACATAATAATTCAGGGCTCCCCACTATGCATAAGTGAGAAGCCCTGTTTTTTTATCGAAAGAGTACACAGTTTCCGCTTTCACGATAATAACGGATGCGTTTTTCCAAAGCTGCGCGTTCACATCCGAGTTTTTTGCTCAGACAATCCAAACAGAGAAATTCGGAAGCAGTGCGATTTACTAATTTCATGTAGATTGCTTTTTCGTCGCTTGTCAAACGGGCGTTGCAAGTTATACAGGTTTTGTAAAATTTTCCCATTAAATAGTTACCACCTTTGCTCTTACAACGACACAATCACAGGATGGAATCGTGATCGCAAATCGTTCTTTATAAGTTCCGATGTCCTTATGAGCAAAGCAGTCATAGAGAGAAAGTGCGACACCGGAAGCATAAGAAATACCGATGTCCCAAAACTGCAAAGTCAGTTCCCTGGCGGTGTCTGACAGATTAAATAGACCGATTGCAATATCTCCGTCTGCCAAAACTTTTACCAATACAAACGCATCATTTTCATGGAACCACTGCGGCTCCACTTTTACACGGTAGGCACCGCGGGCTTCCGGATCCTGGTTGATCGCCAGAAGATCTTTATTTTGCAGAAGATTCTTTGTAAAATCATCGGCTTTGCGGATATCGCAGCCAATCATAAGCGGCGACCCCATCATACACCATAAAGCAAAGTGCGTTTTATACTGGGTATCCGTGCATCCACCGATACTTCCGATAAAGTCATCATTACTTCCACCATGCATGCCTGCGACAAGCATATCCATATCATTGTGACAATAATTTCCGGTAAAGGATTCCTTGTCAATCTGCGAAAGAGCAATTTTACAGATGGATTCCCAATTATCCTGAATATCCGGAGTAGAGCGGTACGAGTGCGCACCGGATTCACGGATCCAATGGTGGACATCGTCTTCTCCCCAGTTGCAGGCGGAAAAAAGGATGTCGCGGCCGCAGTTTTTCAGAGCAAGACTCATTCGTTTGTACAAAAGTTCGCCGGACATGTGGCGCGGTTTAAAGCAATAATCGTATTTCAGATAATCGACATCCCAGCCGGCAAATGTGGCAGCATCCTGAAATTCATGCTCAAAACTTCCCGGATAACCGGCACAAGTGTGTGTTCCGGCGCAGGAATACATACCAAATTTTAATCCTTTTGCGTGGATATAATCGGCGACAGCTTTCATGCCATTTGGAAATTTTTTCGGATCGGCGACAAGATTTCCATCTTTATCGCGTTCGCGAAGGCTCCAGCAGTCATCAATGACAATATATTCATAGCCGGCATCTATGTATCCTTTTTCGATAAAACAGTCGGCAATTTCTTTGATCAATGTTTCATTGATATCCCACGTAAATGTGTTCCATGAATTCCAGCCAAGAGCCGGTAAATATCCTAATGTGTGATTGTTCATAAAGAACCTCCTTATAAGTTTTTTTTGCGGTATTCACTCGGTGATAATCCCGTTTCTCTTTTGAAAAATTTGGAGAAGGAAAACGGGTCATTGTAGCCGACGGAATAGGCGACATTCTGCACAGAAATCGAACTGTCTTTTAGCAGTTCTTTTGCTTTATTCATGCGGAAAGACAACAGGTATTCCTGTGGTGTCATGTCGGTTGCATTTTTAAATAATTTACTTAGATAAGAGCGGTCCAATCCGCAGTGTTTCGCTATTTCACCGATGCGAATAGGCTCGCTGTATTTTTGCGATATGTATTGAATTACATTACGAAGGTATTTTAATGAATTGTCTATTTCAAACGATGTTGACTTCTTTGGCGTATCTTCCATCATGTATTCAAATAGAAGATAAAACTGCGACATACAATAAAAAGGTTTGTCTGAATTTGTCAAAATATTATTTAAAGTTACACCGATATTTAATCCATTGGTGATGGGAGTAAATACCGGAGTTTCTTGTGTTATACCACATTTTTCCAGCAATTCTTCCACTTTATTTCCCTGAAACTGGATCCAGATATAATTCCATGGTGTTTTGTCATCCGCTTCATAATAGCCAAGAGTACCTGCCGGAATGATAAACGCCTGTTCCGCAGAAACCGGATAAACCTGATCATTCATATAAAGTTTTCCACTACCTTCATAAATGTAATGAAGTATATACAAATCGCGTATAATAGGACCATAACCATATGAAGGGTCGCATTTTTGGCAGCCGACCTCATAGAGACGCAGATCCTCGTAAGAATCAAAATTGAAAAAATAAACTTCGTCGTAGGTTCGAACAGCCATCGTAATCCCTCCTGGTAATAATGTAAATGATATGTGTAAAGTGTATCATTGTACATGGTTTTGTGTCAAGAAAAAGGGATGGAAAAAAGCGAAGCTCTATTCCATCCCAGTTTGGGTATGCTGTACGAGTATCGTATCGTCGTACATTTCCTTCTACTGTGGATGACTGTATGTTATGCCTACGAAGGATATGAATACATCATAAATCACAAAATAGGAAAATACCATGTGTAAATGCGAAATGAGCATGGAAAAATGTGGTATTTCCTTAAAGTAGGTACTTCTCAAGAAATGAAAAACGTTGTATAATATAATTACAATGTACGGTTGAAGAGGATGATACCTATGAAAATTGCAATATGCGACGACGATAATGGGGCATGCGAAGAACTAAGGAAAATACTGGAAAATATTTCGACGGAAAAAGATATGATACATATATATAATGCAGGAGAGGAACTATTAGGAGATATTTCGAATGGTTATATTTATGATGTCGTTTATTTGGATATCGAACTGCCCGGTCTGAATGGTGTGGAAGTCGGACAGGTATTGCGCGAGCAGGTAAAAAAGCAGCACCTGGATCTGATCTTTATATCGCAGAAGAGCAGTTACTGCGAGCAGCTTTTTGATCTGGAGCCGAGAAGATTTTACAGAAAACCGTTTGACAAAGAAAGAATTATAAAAGATTTGGAAATATTGATTGCGGAACATACGGAACACAGACAGAGTGTTTGGTACGAAGAAAATGGGCGGGAATATCGCTTATTTTTGGAAGACGTTTTGTATATGGAAGCATCGAATAAAAAAATAAAAGCATTTGATAAAAATGGGAAAAAAATCGTTTTAAAAAATACATTGAGCGAATGGGGAGAACTTTGTAAAGAAAAATATTTTGTACGGTGTCACAGATCTTATCTTGTAAATATGCGGTATGTGAAAGTGTATTCACGCACCGAATTTGAGATGACAAATGAGGATATCGTTCCGATTGGACGTAAATACGAAAAGCAGACGAGAGAAATCTGGAATTTACACAAAATGGAGGAAGAAGCATGATATTTGAGATAACGTTTATTATATCTAGTTTATTTCAAACATATATATATTATCTGTTTAGTGCGTGTTTTTACCGGGAAAAGGCAGAACCAAAAAGAGTTTTTGGAGGTTGTTCTATCTTTTTTGCGGTAACAACGATTGCGTATTTGATTTTTAATGTACCGGTTTTGAATTTTATATCTGTTGTCATTTGTGCTTTTATCATGATTTGTATTTTATATGGAGGAAAGATATCAAAAGCTGTATTAGTTACGGTATTGACCATAGGAATGATGGCAGTTTCCGAAGCCCTTGTTGCAATTTGTGTTGGAGCGGTTGGAGTAAATCCGGTACAGAAAAATCCATACTATGATTCGATTTTTGTTATGATTCTTTTGCCGGTAATACAGTATTTGATTGTAATGATCGTAAGAAATTTTGTTGGTCTGAAAAACGATGAGGCGATGCCAAAATCTTATTGGATTGTTACGGTGTCTCTTCCATTTTTGGTAACCGTTTTTATCATTTTTTTGTATACAAAGTCAAGTCTGCCTGCGGCGTTTTTAGTAATATGCGGCATTCTTTTATTAGCAATTAATTTTATGACGATTTATCTGTATGATAATACCATCCGAAACATGCAGGCACGAAAAGAGAATGAAATTTTGGAAATTCAGAATCTTTGTCAGCAAAAACAGGCAGAATCCATGCAGAATATAATGGAGCAGATTCGTGGAGAACGGCATGATTTTTACAAACATCTTTCTTCTCTTCAACAGATGCTTACACAAGAACAATATGGAGGCGCTCAAAAATATGTCAATGAATTGTGCGAGGAAAGAAATATAATCTCGGCAAAAATAATTGCGGATACCGGGAACTATACACTTGATAGTATATTGAACTATGAATATGAGCACGCAAAAAGTGAAAAAGCAGAAATTGTATATGACTGTGAAGTCCCAAAAGAACTGGAACTTTCGCCAAAAGATATGAGTATTATTTTGATGAATCTTCTTGATAATGCGATCGAGGCAGTTCGAAAAGAGGAAGAAAAGAAGATTATGTGCAAAATCGTGTATCGTAAGCCACAGTTATTGATTCGTGTAACAAATCCGTGCAGCGGGAAAGTGGGAACGATTGGTAAGACTACGAAAAACAACACAGTAGAGCATGGATACGGGCTAAAAAATGTTGAGAAAGTGACAGATCAATATCTGGGAACGATGAAGGTGGAGAGAAAAGATAACAAATTTGATGTCAAAATAGGTCTAAATTTGTAGAAAAATGTCGTCTATCCCAAAATTGTTGTCGTCTGTCGCAATTTTCGTTTTTATGAGAAAAATATGATATACTTTGGTATGTCATATTTTTTTGTGCAAAAAAGCTGTATCAATACCGGTTAGAGGAGAAAGTTTTAAAATAGAGCTTATATGATTAAATAGGCCAACCGGGTGGGAGTTTGTCCGTTGCAGCTGTCTATAAATAAAATGATATTCAAGGTAGGTAATACATAACATTCTAGTGACTTATTCCAATGTATATGGTATAATAAATTAAATATGCAAAGAAAAAGAAACGACATCTTCGGATGCCGGAATGGAGGTATTCATGAACGAGAAAACGAATGCAATTCGGGATGCCAGACAGCTCGGATTGCCAAAAATGCTGCTCCTTGGTCTGCAGCATATGTTTGCGATGTTTGGTGCTACGATTTTGGTGCCAATTCTGGTAAGCAGTTATTATGGGGATGTGTCTCAGGGGAGATTGATTCAGGTTACATTATTTTGTGCAGGAATCGGCACATTATTTTTCCATTTAATGGCAAAATTGAAAGTTCCCGCTTTCTTGGGATCTTCCTTTGCCTTTTTGGGCGGATTTGCTACCGTAGCAAATTTTAACGATGGAAAATATGCCGGCATGAGTGGAGATGATAAACTTGCTTATGCCTGCGGAGGTATCGTGATCGCGGGACTTTTGTATCTGATTTTGGCATTGATCATTAAGTTGGTCGGAGTGAAAAAAGTAATGCGTTTTCTTCCGCCGGTAGTGACAGGACCGATCATTATCTGTATCGGACTCAATCTTGCCGGATCTGCAATCGGCAATGCTTCGATGAACTGGCCGCTTGCGCTGGTTGCTCTTGTGACAATCATTATTTTCAATATATGGGGAAAAGGAATGTGGAAAATTATTCCAATTCTTATGGGCGTCGTCATTTCTTATGTGGTTGCGTGCATTTTTACCGCATGCGGCATTCATAATGTAGATGGTTCGACGATCGTAAATCTTTCCTCGACGATGGAAGCAGACTGGATCGGTATTCCGGGATTCCGGTTTTGTAAATTTGACCTTTCGGCGATTCTTGTTATGGCGCCGATCGCATTGGCTACCATGATGGAACATATCGGCGATATTTCGGCGATTTCCGCGACAGTAGGAGAAAATTATATCGAGGATCCGGGTCTTCACCGCACATTGATCGGAGATGGAATTGCGACAAGTATCTCGGCATTGATCGGTGGACCGGCAAATACGACATATGGCGAAAATACAGGGGTATTGGAACTCAGTCGTGTTCATGATCCACGTGTGATCCGCTTGGCGGCAGTGTATGCGATTATACTTAGTTTTATACCGAAAATGGCATCGTTGATCGGATCGCTTCCGACCGCGATCATCGGTGGTGTCAGCTTCATTCTTTATGGAATGATCTCAGCAATCGGAGTAAGAAACGTTGTAGAGAATAAGGTAGATCTGACGAAATCCAGAAACTTGATTATCGCGGCAGTGATTCTTGTCAGCGGACTTGGATTTTCGGATGGTATTACATTTACGATAGCAGGAACGGCGGTAACACTTACGGGACTTGCTATTGCAGCTTTGGCAGGTATTATTTTAAATGCAATTTTGCCGGGAAAAGATTATGAATTTCAGATGGCAGTAAAGGAAACGGAGGAATAAATTATGGCAGGTCAAGTTACGTATTTGGATCACCCATTGATCCAGCACAAAATTTCAAGATTGAGAGATAAGACGACAGGAACCAATGAATTTCGTTCGCTGGTAGAGGAAATTGCAATGCTTATGGGTTATGAAGCACTTCGTGATCTTCCGACGGAAGATGTGACGGTCGAGACACCGATTGAGACTTGCAAGACGCCGATGATCGCCGGAAGAAAAATGGCAGTTGTGCCGATTCTTCGTGCCGGACTTGGTATGGTAAGCGGAATTACGGCACTTGTGCCGACCGCAAAGATCGGACATATCGGATTGTATCGTGATGAGGAAACACATGAACCACATGAGTATTACTGTAAATTGCCGAATCCGATCGAAGAACGATTGATCGTAGTGACCGATCCTATGCTTGCTACAGGTGGTTCTGCCATTGCGGCGGTAGATTTTATCAAACAGCATGGTGGAAAAAATATTAAGTTCTTGTGCATCATTGCAGCACCGGAAGGCGTAAAGCGACTTCAGGAAGCACATCCGGATATTCAGATCTATGTAGGACATTTGGATCGTGAATTAAACGAAGCGGCGTATATCTGTCCGGGACTTGGTGATGCCGGAGACCGTATTTTCGGAACAAAATAATAGATACCGGGGGAATGCAGCATGGTATTAGATTGGAATAAATATGTAGAGACAGCAAGACAGGTATCTGCAGAGGGGTGTGTGCTTTTGAAAAATGAAGCGCACACACTGCCATTGCAGGAGGGCTGCCGTGTCGCTGTATTTGGAAGAATTCAAAACAATTACTATAAAAGTGGAACGGGTTCCGGCGGAATGGTAAATGTTTCCGGTGTGACCGGGATTTTGGATGCGCTGTTGGAAGAGCCGGGGCTAAGTGTGGACGAAACCGTACGAGAAACCTATGAAAAATGGGAAAAAGAAAACCCGTTTGATGAAGGAATCGGCTGGGCAAATGAGCCGTGGTCGCAGGTGGAGATGCCGCTGGAAGAAGAGTTTGTCCGCGACGCGTCACTTCGAAACAACACGGCGTTGGTAATTATTGGCAGGACAGCAGGAGAAGACCGCGATAATGTCGATGCCGAAGGAGCATATCAGCTTTCAAAACGGGAGATTGATATGATCGAAAAAGTGACGTCGTATTTTGAGAAAACGGCGGTGCTTTTCAATATCGGAAGTATCATTGATCTATCGCATCCGTGTCTGCAGGCCTGCCAGGCGCAGATGATCGTGTGGCAGGGAGGCATGGTCGGCGGTTATGGTGTCGCCGATGTGCTGACCGGAAGAGTGTCCCCTTGTGGACATTTGACCGATACGATTGCAAAAAAAGTAGAAGATTACCCATCTTCGCCCTATTTTGGCGGCGAAGACAAAAACTTTTATGTGGAAGACATTTATGTCGGATACCGGTATTTTGAAACGGTGGCAAAAGAAGAAGTGCTGTATCCGTTTGGTTATGGCCTCTCTTATACGGCATTCAGCGATACCTGCATCGATTTTTCCATTCGGGAGGATTTCGGATGCGAGATTCAGGTGCAGGTGAAAAATACCGGAAAAACAGCGGGAAAACACGTGGTACAGGCATATGTTGAGGCACCGCAGGGAAAACTCGGTAAGTCCGCCCGCAGTCTTTGCGGATTCGCAAAAACGGGTGTGATCGAACCGAGTGAAAAAGAAATGGTAAAAATATCCATTCCGTTTTCTGTTCTTGCATCGTATGACGATTCCGGAGTTACCGGTGCGCCGTATTGTATGGTGCTTGAACCGGGAACATACCGGATTTATGTGGGTTCCGATGTTCGTAATGCGGAAGAAGGCGCAAATTTTGAGATCATTCAGCAGAAAGTGATCGAAAAACTGGAACAGGCACTTGCGCCGGTTGAGACATTTGACCGGTTTAAAATAGAAAAAGATGGAAATAGCAAATTTAAACTGATACGTGAAGCGGTTCCGACAGGCGGCAGGCAGGAAGCGAAAAAACGCGAGGAAAATCTGCCGGAAGAGATCGCATATACGGGAGACAACGGGTATGTGCTGAAAGATGTGGCAGATGGAAAAATCACGATGGAGGAATTTGTCGCGCAGTTTTCTGACGAGGATCTGTCGTGCATCGTGCGCGGAGAAGGCATGGGAAGTCCGAAAGTGACACCGGGAACGGCTGCTGCGTATGGCGGCGTTTCGGAACATTTGAAAAAAATGGGAATTCCTTGCGGCTGCTGTTCTGACGGCCCATCGGGAATGCGCATTGACTGCGGAAAGAAAGCGTTCAGTCTGCCAAATGGAACATTGATCGCCTGTACATGGAATACGGCGTTAGTCGAGCAATTATTTGAATGTCTGGGAATGGAAATGATTTCCAATAAAATCGACAATATTTTAGGACCGGGAATCAATATCCACAGACATCCGTTAAATGGGCGAAATTTTGAGTATTTTTCGGAAGATCCTCTTGTTTCCGGTAAGATGGCTGCGGCGGAACTTCGCGGTCTGAAAAAGCAGGGAGTGACCGGAACACTCAAACATTTTGCTGCTAATAATCAGGAAAAGAAACGACATGACGTGGATTCGATCGTTTCGGAGCGTGCCCTTCGTGAAATTTATCTGAAAGGTTTTGAGATCGCGGTAAAAGAGGCGCAGGCGGATTCTGTCATGACGACGTATGGGCGTTTGAACGGAGTCTGGACTGCCGGAAGATATGAATTGAATACAACGATTTTGCGTAATCAATGGGGCTTTACCGGTATCGTGATGACGGACTGGTGGGCGAAGATCAATAATCAATCCGGGACAAAAGGTGTCGGAAATGACTTTGCATCCATGGTGCGCGCGCAAAACGATATTTATATGGTTTGTCCGCAGGGCGATGAAAACCGTACAGACGATAATACTTTAAAAGAACTTGCGGCCGGCACATTGACACGCGGCGAATTGCAGCGAAGCGCCGCCAATATCTGCCGCCAGCTTATGAGCCTTCCGGCATTTGCAAGATTGAATGGCGAAACGGAGACAGTGGAAATTCTCCATAAGCCGGAAGATAAGTCGGATTTTGATATGGAAAATATTGTATATTATACATTTGACGAAAAGGGTGAGATTCCAATGGATGGAATCGATACCTCAAAGGGCAGCAGTTTTGTATTTGCGATTGATGTGCCGACCGGTCATTTGTATGATCTGCGTATCGAGTATTCCTCGGAATCCGGGGAACTGGCACAGATTCCAATGACGATTTTCAGTCAGAGTGTGGCGGTTGGTGTCGTGACGTTCAACGGAACGGACGGCGAGACTCAGACCATCGATAAAAAGGTTTATATGGCAACGCAGTATATCGTTGTACGCTTGTATTTTGTGCAGGGTGGTGTGAAGATTCACAAATTTACCTTCACTGACACCGGAAAAAATATACAGCAAGATGCCATGGAACTTGACGGAAATCCGGAGTTTGATTTTGCGTTACGTTAATAAAGGAGGACGACAATGGAAATTTTACTTGGCATTATTGTGATTCTGCTGGTTATTTCCAATGTATATCTGATGATAGCGATGCAGCGCCAAAACCGGAAACCGGAGATCAATCCGCAGATTGAGGAGATCCGGCGGGAAGTCGCCGGACTGCAGCGGATGTTTACCGGGGTAAAAACCCGCGGAATCTGGGGCGAATGGCAGCTGGGAAGCATTCTTGATGAGACGCTCACTCCCGATCAATACGAGACGGAGTGTATGGTAATTCCGGGAAGGACTACACGCGTAGAATATGCGGTAAAACTTCCCGGAAGATACGAAGAACCGGTATATCTTCCGATTGACTCGAAGTTTCCGTTGGATGCGTATCTCCAATACGAAGAAGCATTGCAGAGCGGAAACCGGGAAATGGCGGAAGATGCGGCAATCGTGTTTAAAAACCGCGTGAAGTCGTTTGCGAAAGATATCCACGACAAGTACATTCTGCCGCCGTATACGACAGATTTTGCCGTGTTGTTTTTTCCAATCGAAGCGATTTATGTGGCGTCGGTAAAACTTGGGCTGGCGCAGGAATTGATGCGGCTTTACAAGGTGACGATGGCTTCGCCGGCAAGTATCGGAGTGCTGTTAAATAGTTTGCAGATGGGATTCCGCACACTTGAAATACAGGAAAAGAGCGGTGACGTGTGGCGTGTTTTGACGGAAGTGCGCTCGGAGGTGGACAATTACGAAGAAGTTTTGCTGAATCTCCAGAAAAGATTAGAGCAGTCGGAAAAGGAACTCGACATGCTTGTCGGCAGGCGTACGAGAATGCTGAAGAAAAAATTAGAAATGTTAGATGATACAGACTGGCAGTAAAGACAAGCCTCCCTGAGTTCGATTCAGGGAGGCTTATTTTTAGGCAGTGCGCCCAATGGTAGATGTTTCTTAAAGGCTAAAATGGGAGGTTCTTGTCAGGAAAATCGAAAAATTTTTACTTTTTCCATAATTCCTATTGACTTAGTAGGATAAAGATGATATGATATGTCTTGTCACCAAGCGAAGCTTGATGACCTACGCATGCATCAGCATGCTACCTTGTGTCTTGTCACCAAGCGAAGCTTGATGACCTGCGCATGCATCAGCATGCTACCTATCGCAAAACGAAAAACATTGGAAGGGCGGTAACGATTATGGAAAAGATTGCAAAGCAGTTGACAGAGTTGATTGGAAATACTCCATTGCTGGAGTTGACAAATTATGAAAAAGAAAATGAATTAAAAGCGAAAGTAATTGCAAAATTGGAATATTTTAATCCGCTGGGAAGCGTGAAAGACCGTGTGGCAGGCGCGATGATCGAGCAGGGGATCAAAGATGGCAAGATCAACGCCGACACCGTTATTATCGAGCCGACAAGCGGAAATACGGGGATCGGACTTGCATTTGTGGCAGCAGCCAAAGGCCTGCATCTGATTCTTACGATGCCGGATACGATGAGCGTAGAGAGACGTAAGATCGTATCGGCGCTGGGGGCAGAGATCGTACTCACACCGGGACGCGAAGGTATGAAAGGTGCAATCGCAAAAGCAGAAGCACTAAAGGAAGAATATGGAAATGCCTTTATTCCGCAGCAGTTTGAAAATGAGGCAAATCCGGAAATCCATAAAAAGACGACCGGACAGGAGATCTGGAGAGATACCGATGGAAAGGTAGACATCTTCGTATCGGCAGTCGGAACCGGCGGAACCGTAACCGGAACCGGACTGGCATTGAAAGAGAAAAATCCGGATGTCAAAGTCGTAGCCGTAGAGCCTGCAAGTTCGCCGGTGCTTTCCGGAGGAAAGCCTGGACCACATAAGATTCAGGGAATCGGCGCCGGTTTTGTGCCGGGTGTACTCGAAATGAAAGTATTGGATGAGATCATAAAAGTGGAAAACGACGATGCATTCGAGACAGCAAGAAAGATTGCGAGAACCGACGGTGTGCTTGTGGGAATTTCCTCCGGTGCAGCATTGTACGCAGCGACAGAACTTGCCAAACGTCCGGAAAATGAGGGCAAAAATATCGTGGTATTGCTCCCGGATACCGGTGAGAGATATCTTTCTACTTCCTTATTTATTGTATAAAGGCAGAGGATTTTATGCAGAAAAGAAAACACAGAATACTGTCCATGGTGCTTATCGTGGCAATGACAGCCGGGATGGTGGACGGACTTGGCGGTTGTGGAAAAAAGAACGGCGATGAGCTGACAATCACCAACGTTTCTTACGATCCGACGAGAGAATTTTACGAAAAATACAATGTGTTATTTGAACAATATTACGAAAAGAATTTCGGAAAAAAAGTGCGGGTGATACAGTCGCACGGAGGTTCCGGAAGTCAGGCAAGATCCGTCGTGGAAGGATGTAATGCCGATGTCGTTACACTGGCACTTGAGCATGACATTACATTGATTGAAACAACAGGACTGATCAATGCCGGATGGCAGAAAGAATTTGACAAAGACAGTGCTCCTTACACATCGACCATCGTATTTTTGGTACGAAAAGGGAATCCGAAGCAGATTCGTGATTGGCAGGATTTGGTAAAGAACGGTGTGGAAGTCATTACACCGGATCCGAAGAGCAGTGGCGGAGCATGCTGGAATTTCCTGGCGGCTCTCAGTTATGCGAAGACGACATGGAACGATGCGGCGAAAGAAAAGCAGTTTATGAAAGCATTGTATCAAAATGTGTCTGTGATGGATTCGGGCGCAAGAGGAGCAACGACTACATTTGTAGAAAATAGAAAGGGCGATGTGCTGATTGCCTGGGAAAATGAAGCATTGGCGACGTTAAACTCTTACCCGGGTGAATACGAGATGATCAATCCTTCGGTCAGCATTCTGGCGCAGCCGAGTGTGGCGGTGGTCGATGACAACGCCGAAATGAACCAGAGTGAAGAAGTAAGTACCGGATATTTGCAATATTTGTACAGCGACGAGGCTCAGCGGCTTATTGGGGAAAATGGCTACCGTCCATCCAATGAAGCAGTCTTACAGGAATTTTCAGACCAATACGATCTGTCAATCAAGATGTGGAACATCGGAGATTACGGCGGCTGGGACAAGGCCTACGAGACGTATTTTGACGATGGCGCCATGTTTGATGAGATTTACGAATACTAGAATGACAGGAGCGAGAGAAGATGAAAAAGGCAGATATACCAAAAAAAGTGAAAAAAGCCAGAGTCATACCGGGTTATCGATGCACTTTGGGAATTGTCGTAACGATGCTTTCGCTCATTGTACTCATTCCGCTGGCATCCGTGCTTGTGCATTCGCTTCAGATTTCCCCACGTGAATTTTTCGCGCTGCTCTGGAAACCGAATGTGCGGAATGCCTTTCTTACCAGCATCGGCTGTTCGTTCGTGGCGGCGGTACTTAATGCGGTGTTTGGACTGATCGTAGCATGGACGTTAGTCAAATACGATTTTCCGGGAAAACGGATCTTAGATGGATTCATTGAACTTCCCTTTGCACTGCCGACCGCGGTTGCCGGCATTACGCTTTCGAAATTATATTCGGAAAGCGGCTGGCTGGGAAGCGGGCTGGAAAAACTTGGAATAAAAGTAACGTATACCCATCTCGGACTTGTAATCGCGTTGATCTTCGTGGGACTGCCGTTTGTCATAAGAGCGGTTCAGCCGGTTCTTGAAAAAATGGATGGTCAATACGAAGAAGCGGCCTATATGCTTGGCGCGACACCGAAAAAAACATTCTTTTCCGTTATTTTGCCGGAGTTACGGCCGGCTCTGTTGACCGGATTTGGACTTGCTTTTGCCCGAGGGATCGGCGAATATGGCAGTGTCATTTACATCTCGGGAAACAGCGCAAAGGAAAAGACACAGGTAATTTCTTATGTTATTATGCAAAAATTAAGTTATATTGATTATGCAAGTGCGACGGCGATCGCATTTGTGATGCTGATTCTCTCATTTCTGCTTTTGCTTTTTGTCAATATCGTGCAGGCGAGACAGTCAGCGAGAACGAATTTATTGTAGGAGAGAATGGCCCATGAGCGAACAGGAAAAACTCGAACGCGGGAAGCGGCGGACAAAACGGCTGATGATCACCATAACGGTGGCATTTCTCGTATTGATGCTTGTGATCCCATTGGCTTCGGTGATTGCCAGTTCCCTGAAAGAGGGAATCGATTTTTATCTCGAGTCGATTTCAACGGAATATGTGCGAAGCGCTCTTGGCGTAACGATTCTGGCAACGGTGATCGCGGTCATCGTAAATACGTTTTTTGGAATCTGCGCCGCATGGCTTTTGACAAAATTTTCCTTTCACGGGAAACAGATCCTGGCAACGCTCATTGACATTCCGTTTTCGATATCGCCGGTGATCGTAGGACTTGCCTATCTGATGACCTTTGGACGGCTCGGATGGTTTTACCCTGCGATCCGCGCAGTGAACCAATGGCTTGGAACGGACATCCGCATCACATTTGCAATTCCGGGTGTTGTGCTGGCGACGATTTTTGTTACTTTCCCATTTGTATCGAGGGAACTGATCCCGATTCTCAATGCGCAGGGAAAGGACGAAGAAGAGGCGGCAGCGCTGATGGGAGCGAGCGGATATAAAATTTTCCGAAAAATTACGCTTCCACAGATGAAATGGGGCCTGATTTATGGTATTATCTTATGTACAGCGAGAGCGTTAGGCGAATTTGGCGCGGTCAATGCCCTGTCAAAGACACGAGGCGAGACATTTACACTTCCGCTGGAAATTGATGCTTTATATATGTCAGGAACGGATACTTCGATCACGGCGGCATTTGCCGTATCTTCGATCTTAGTGATCCTGGCGGTAATCTTATTGATCGCAAGAAATATTCTCGAACACCGGGACAAAGGAAAGGAAGGGTGGTAAGCAATGTACGTAGAAATGAAGAACATATACAAGCGATACGGCGATTTCCTTGCCTCCGACAATGTGAGTTTCGGGATTGAAAAAGGAAAACTGGTCGCGCTTCTCGGACCTTCCGGAAGCGGAAAAACGACACTTTTGCGAATGATTGCAGGGCTGGAAAATCCAAATTCCGGAGATATCTTCATCGACGGAAAACGAGTCAATGACATTCCTGCATCAAAGCGGGGCATCGGCTTTGTATTTCAAAATTATGCGTTGTTCCGATATATGACAGTTTTTGACAATGTGGCGTTTGGCCTGGAATTGCAGAAGATGCCGAAAAAACAGATCAAAGAGAGAGTCAAAGAACTTCTCGAATTAACCGGACTTTCGGGAATGGAAAAACGGTATCCCAATCAGTTGTCCGGCGGGCAGCGCCAGAGAGTGGCATTTGCCAGAGCATTGGCGCCGAATCCACAGGTACTTTTGCTGGACGAACCGTTTGCGGCGATCGATGCCAAAGTAAGAACGGAGCTGCGGAGCTGGCTCAAAGAAATGGTAGAAAAACTGGGAATTACGAGTATTTTCGTTACCCACGATCAGGATGAGGCCGTAGAGGTAGCCGATGAGATCATCATTACGAACCACGGAACCATTGAGCAGATGGGAACGCCGGTAGAAATTTACAAATCACCGGGAACCCCGTTTGTCGCCAAATTTATCGGCCGGTCTTCGGTAGTGGAAGAATATGGAAAATTAAAAGGATTCGACCAGGTCGAGGGGACAGACAGAGCTGTCATCCGGCCGGAATTTATAAAAATATCAAAGAGTGGAAAACTCGATCAGTACATCAGCGCGGCAGAGACCGGCGTCGTAAAAGATGTGGTATTTCGCGGAAACCGCATCGACATCACCGTCGATATTAACGGAATCGAGGTTGTCGGCGAGCGGTCGCTGGAAAAAGATCTGGTGGCTGTCGGCGAGACGGTACATGTGTTGATCTACCGATTGTATGTGTTTGACGAGGCACAGACGTATCTGCTCGAAAACAAAGAGATGCAGGAACAGGATGTGTTCTACATTTAGCTGCCCAAGGGGATCAAAAACGAGAATGGAGCGGCAGAGCCACGGAGTTCGAGTTTTTGCAGGGATGCGGGAGCAGCGTAAGCTGCGGAGCATCCCGTAGGGCAACTGGCAAACAGGCAAATTGCCAACACAAAAAGAACAGGAAAAACAAGGAGGAGCTGCGATGCAGATTGAAAATAAAAAAATACTTCATACGGACATTTTGATCGTCGGTGGAGGAACGGCAGGATGTTACGCCGCATTGACGATCCGCGAAAAATCCGATTATTCGATCATTATTGCGGAAAAAGCAAATATTAAGCGGAGCGGCTGCCTGGCTGCCGGTGTCAACGCGATCAATGCCTATATCGTAAAAGGCAGAAAGCCGGAAGATTATGTGGAATATGCGAAAAAAGATGCGGATGGCATCGTGAGAGAAGATCTGCTTATGACAATGTCAGAGGGCCTCAACCGGGTAACGGAAAAAATGGAAAAACTCGGACTTGTCATTTTGAAAGATGAAAATGGAGAATACGTCGCACGCGGAAATCGAAATATAAAGATCAACGGCGAAAATATGAAACCGTTGCTGGCTTCGGCGGTAGAGAGCCTTCCGGATGTGAATGTATTGAATCGAATCAATATAACCGATTACATTGTGGAGGATAATACGATCCGCGGAGTGTTTGGATTTTCGATGGAAGAAAACACTGCTTACGAGATCCGCGCAAAGAAAGTGCTTTGTGCGACCGGCGGAGCGGCAGGGCTTTACCGTCCGAACAATCCGGGATTTTCGAGACATAAAATGTGGTATCCGCCATTTAATACCGGCGCAGGATATGCGATGGGGATTCGGAGCGGAGCCGAGATGACAACCTTTGAGATGCGCTTTATCGCTCTCCGGTGCAAAGATACGATCGCACCGACCGGAACCATCGCACAGGGCGTCGGCGCAAAACAGGTCAATGCAAAAGGCGAAGTTTACGAAGATAAATACGGTCTGACGACTTCGGAACGAGTGTATGGAACGGTGATGGAAAATCTGGAGGGAAGAGGTCCTTGTTATCTGCGGACCGAAGGAATTTCCGACGAGCAGGATGAGTCATTGAAAAAAGCCTACCTCAATATGGCACCAAGCCAGACACTCAAATGGATTGAATCCGGCAAGAAGCCGAGCGAGCAGAATGTGGAGATCGAGGGAACCGAACCTTATATCGTGGGCGGACACACCGCCAGCGGATATTGGGTGGACACGGACCGCCAGACGACGATCCACGGGCTGTATGCGGCAGGAGATGTCGCCGGAGGATGTCCGCAGAAATACGTGACCGGAGCGATGGTGGAAGGCGAGATCGCGGCACTTCATATGGTAAAAGAACTGGATGCCGGGCTGGAACTGCCGGTAAATGAGGCGGAAGAAACGGCATTGGAAGAAAAAATAAAAGAATATAACCATTTTTTGACAGGAACAAACGATATGTTTACTGTTGAAGCCTTGGAAGAGGCGATGCAGAAAGTCATGGACAATTACGCCGGAGGAATTTCGACGCATTATCAGTTCAATGAAAAGCAGCTGGCACTTGCGAAAGACAAGATCAAACAACTGATCGAACTCAGCGCGGATGTCGCAGCGGAGGATATGCATGAATTGATGTTTGTCTATGAACTGAGAGAACGGCTTATCGTGTGTCTTGCCGTTATTGCACATTTGGAAGCAAGAAAAGAGACAAGATGGCACAGTTTTGCCGAAAATTTAGATTATCCTAATAAAGACCGGAATTGGTTAAAATATGTAAATTCCAGAATGGAAGATGGCGAGATCGTCATCTGCTTCCGAGACCTGGTTGGAAGGGAGGAGCATTATGAGCATAGCAATTAACAAGGCATTGTGCAAAGGCTGTACCGCCTGCGCGAAAGTTTGTCCGGGAAGTTTGATCAAGATGGACGACGACAAAAAAGCCTATATCAGGTACCCGAAAGACTGCTGGGGATGCTCATCCTGTATCAAAGAGTGCCGGTTTGGCGCGATTGCTCTTTACCTGGGAGCAGATATTGGAGGTATGGGAAGCAAGATGACTGTACTTTCGGAAGAAAATCAGTTATACTGGAACATATTACGAAGAGATGGCAGCAAAGAACAGGTTATTATCAACAAAAAAGAATCAAATAAGTACTAGCGAAAGGAAGGACACAGATATGAGTGAGTTTTCACATCTTGACAAATTGGAGGCAGAAGCAATCTACATCATCCGTGAAGTGGCTGCAGAATGTGAAAAACCGGTAATGCTTTATTCCATCGGAAAAGACAGCTCGGTAATGCTGCATTTGGCAATGAAAGCTTTTTATCCGGAGAAACCGCCGTTCCCGTTTTTACATGTCAATACAACATGGAAATTTAAAGAAATGATCGAGTTCCGTGACAAAACGGCCAAAAAACTCGGCATCGATATGATCGAGTACATTAACGAACAAGGGGTAAAAGACGGAATCAATCCATTTGACCACGGTTCTGCTTATACCGATATCATGAAAACACAGGCATTGAAACAGGCCCTCGACAAATACGGATTTACCGCTGCGTTTGGTGGTGGACGCCGAGACGAGGAGAAATCAAGAGCAAAAGAGAGAATATTCTCTTTCCGAAACGAACATCATGCGTGGGATCCGAAAAACCAGCGTCCCGAGATGTGGAAACTGTACAATTCCAAGATCCAGAAACATCAGGAAGTACGAGTATTTCCATTGTCAAACTGGACTGAGACGGATATCTGGCAGTACATTCGCCGTGAAAATATCGAGATCCCGTCGCTGTACTTTGCAAAAGTACGTCCGGTCGTTTACCGCGACGGCAACATTATCATGGTAGACGATGACCGTATGAAACTTCGTCCGGGGGAAAAGATCGAGTACAAGAGTGTACGATTCCGCACCCTGGGATGTTATCCACTTACCGGTGGATGCGAGTCCACTGCGACGACACTGGACGAAATTATCGACGAGACACTGAGCGCCGTATCTTCCGAGAGAACGACACGAGTGATCGACAATGAAGCTGCTGGCAGTATGGAACGAAGAAAGAGAGAAGGGTATTTCTAATATGAGCGGATTATTGAAATTTATTACATGCGGAAGCGTGGATGACGGAAAATCAACCTTAATTGGACATATTTTATACGATTCAAAGTTATTGTATACCGACCAGGAAAAAGCACTGGAATTAGACAGTAAAGTCGGAAGCCGCGGCGGCGAGATTGACTACTCACTGCTTCTCGACGGATTGATGGCAGAGCGCGAGCAGGGAATCACGATTGACGTTGCGTACCGTTACTTTACGACAGAGAAAAGAAGCTTCATCGTTGCGGACACACCGGGACATGAAGAATACACAAGAAACATGGCAGTAGGAGCTTCCTTTGCCGACCTTGCAGTCATTTTGATCGACGCAAAACAGGGCGTGCTTGTACAGACAAGACGCCACGCAAGAATCTGTGAGCTGATGGGAATCAAATATTTTGTATTTGCCGTCAACAAAATGGACCTTGTGGATTACAGCGAAGAGAGATTCCGCGAGATTGAAGCACAGATCAAGGAGCTTTCCGAAGAACTCAGCCTTGCTAATGTCAAGATTATTCCGGTTTCTGCGACAGAAGGCGACAATGTTACGACAAAATCCGACAACATCAAATGGTATGACGGGGAGGCACTTCTGACATGCTTGGAAAATATTGACATTTCCGAAGACGACCACGAAGTAGGTTTCTATATGCCGGTACAGCGTGTATGCCGTCCGGACCACACATTCCGAGGCTTTCAGGGGCAGGTGGAGGATGGCGAGATCCATGTCGGCGACGAACTGACAACCCTGCCTAGCAATGAGACAGCGAAAGTTAAGAGCATTTATGTCGGTGACAAACAGAGCGATAAAGCGGTGAAAGGCCAGCCGGTAACGATCCAGCTTGACCGCGAAGTAGATGTATCAAGAGGATGCGTGCTTTCTTTGGATTCTCAGGTGAAAGTCGCATCGACCTTGACAGCGACACTCCTTTGGATGGACGACGATGAACTTATCAGTGGAAAGAACTTCTTCTTTAAACTGGGAACAAAGACCATCCCGGGAGCGGTTACCAAGATTGAATATGCAATCGACGTTAATACAGGTGAGCAGAAACCGGTGGAAACGCTCAGCAAAAACGAGATCGCGGTATGTAAGATCTCACTGGCAGACAAGATTGTCGTAGATGAATTTAAAAAACATAAGACAATGGGAGAATTTATTCTCATTGACCGTGTAACCAATATGACATCTGCCTGCGGAGTGGTAGAAAATGTAAATACCGAAGAGCATGGTCTGTATGAAGGACGTGTGGACCGCAAAGTCCGTGCAGCAGTCAAAGGACAGACGGCGGTTACCGTAGAATTTGTCAAATCCGATAAAGTCAATCGTGCGTTTGTGGAGGATGTGGAAAAAGTTCTTCACATCGATGGCAGACATACGTATCTGTATGCACCGGCACAGGGCGAGGACATTTCCCTGGTGCTCAAACACCTGCACCGCGCAGGAATCGTTGTTCTGCTTCTTGTTGACAAAAAACAGGCAGACAGCATTACAAATAAAAATGAAAATTATATCACGAATTGGAGTGAAAATGGTACGGAGGTAGAAGAAGTGGCAGCCTATATCCGCAAACAGTCGGTTTACGGCGAAGCATCCGTACGCAATGGCAACTACATCTGAAGAGACGAAAATGGAGGGAACGTATGAGATTCAACACAGCACTTTTGCACAGTGGAAAAATGGGAGATGAGGCGACCGGAGCGACGCTCACGCCAATCTACCAATCCAGCGCCTTCTATCAGACGTCTGCAGAACAGCATGAAAAATTGTTTCATAATAAGGCAAACGGATTTTCGTATACAAGATTGAATAATCCGACGATCACAGCCTTTGAAAACCGGATGACAGCATTGGAGAATGGACTTTCTTCAATCGCCTGTGCTTCCGGAATGGCAGCCATCTTCAATGCCTTACTTAATATCGTGAATGCCGGAGAGGAAATTCTGGCAAGCACGAGTTTATACGGAGGTTCCATCGATGTTTTTCATGATTTTGAAGCATTTGGGATCAAAACCGTATTTGTCGATATTCATGACGAAGAGGCAGTCAAAGCAGCGATCAGCGACAAGACAAGAGTGATCTTTGCCGAGACGATCGGAAATCCGAAACTGGATGTCGTAGACATCCGTAAGCTGGCGGAGATGGCACATGAGAACGGACTTCCGCTTGTGATGGACAACACGGTCGCAACCGCGTATCTTGTCCGTCCACTCGAACTTGGTGCCGACATCGTCGTCAATTCGACATCGAAATATGTAAATGGAAACAGCGATGCCATCAGCGGTGTGATCACCGACAGCGGAAACTTCAAATGGGATAAAGAAAGATATCCCGGCATGAAAGAATATGCAAAATTTGGGAAATTTGCATTTACCGCGAAACTGAGAAATGGCTTGTTTCGAAATACCGGTGCCTGCATGGCACCACAGACAGCATTTTACAATATGCTGGGGATTGAAACACTCGGACTCCGTATGGAGCGTGCCTGTTTCAATGCCGAAAAGTTAGCTGAGTTTTTGACACAGTATCCGGATATCAAAGTAAATTATCCGGCACTGCCAGACAGCCCATGGCACGAGACTGCAGAAAAAACTCTGGAACATGGCTATGGCGCGATACTTACGATCCGGGTCGGAAGCAAAGAACGTGCTTTCCAGATTATGAATGATTTGAAATTACCAAAAATTGTCTCCAATATCGGAGATACAAAGTCCTTGATCATTCATCCCGAATCGACGCTGAATGCGCACAGCACGGAAAAAGAGAAAGAAGATGCCGGAGTATTTGACGACCTGATCCGAATCAGCGTCGGCATTGAAGATATTCAGGATATCATCGAAGATTTTAAATACGCGATTGAGAAGAAATAAGGAGGAAGTGAATTATGGCAGTAGATTATGCTACACTGAAAAAAGGCGGATTCATGCGCCAGAAACAAAAAAATAACTTTTCCCTGCGACTGGCAGTGGTAGGAGGAAATCTGACAGCAAAGCAGCTGGCTAAGATTGCGGAAGTGGCAGAAAAATATGGAGACGGACATGTACATCTGACATCCAGACAGGGCGTAGAGATCCCATTTATCAAACTGGATCAGATCGATGAAGTGAAAGCAGAATTGGAGAAAGGCGATTGTAAGCCGGGTGTCTGCGGCCCACGTGTACGTACTGTCACAGCCTGTCAGGGGAATCAGATCTGTCCAAGCGGAAACATTGATTCCTACGATATCGCTCAGAAACTGGACGAGAGATATTTTGCAAGAGAACTTCCTCATAAATTTAAATTTGGTGTCACCGGATGCCAGAATAACTGTTTGAAGTCCGAGGAAAACGATGTCGGAGTGAAAGGTGCTTCTATCGTAAAATGGAAAGAGGATGCCTGTATCCAGTGTGGTGTGTGCGTAAAAGCGTGCCGCACCGATGCAATCAAACTGGAAGACGGAAAGATTGAAGTGGAAGAAAGTAAGTGTAACTACTGCGGAAGATGCGCCAAAGCGTGTCCAACCGATGCCTGGGATGTGACGACAGGATATCTCGTATCCTTCGGTGGACTTTTCGGAAACCGCATTCACAAAGGAGAAGAAGTCGTGCCGGTGATCAAGGACGAAGAGACATTGTTTCGCGTAACCGATGCAGCGATCCAGTTCTTTGATGACAATGCAAATCCAAGCGAGCGTTTCCAGTTTACGATCGAGCGCATAGGCGAAGATAAATTTGAAAAAGTGATTAAGGAGGCATACAATGGCTGATTTTGAAATTGATGAAAGAGTAGACATTACCGATGTTGTCTGCCCGATGACATTTGTAAAAGCAAAAGTAGCGATGGAAGAGATTGAAGTAGGACAGGTTCTTGCCGTGACCATGAACGACGGTGAGCCGGTTCAGAACGTACCTCGAAGCTTTAAAGAAGAAGGACAGCAGATCCTGAAACTGATCGACAATGAGAATGGTACTTACGACCTGATCGTTAAGAAGGTCGAAGAATAGGAGAAAACAATGGCAAAACGAGTAAGCAGCGAAGAATTTGAAACCGAGGTCCTTGGATCTGATCTGCCGGTTGTGGTAGAATTTTATTCGGACAGCTGTATTCCATGCAAACAGTTATCTCCGATCCTTGGTGGCTTGGAAGATGATTATGAGGACCAGGTAAAAGTAGTAAAAGTCAATGTAAATTTTGATGCTGAACTGGCTCAGAAACATGAAGTGGTAGCATCCCCGACGTTGTTATTTTTCAAAAATGGCAGCGAGGTTGAGAGAATCCGTGGTCTGGTAAAACGACCAGAATTGGAAGAAACTGTCAAAAAGTTATTATAAAACAGGAGGACAAAGAAATGTTAGTAACCGTAGCAGGAGAGAAAAAGGAAATCGAACAGGGAACTACCATCGCGAAACTGATCGTCGATGAAAAGGTAGAAAACCCGGATTATGTAACCGTTACCGTAAACGATGACTTTGTGGAAAGTGAAGATTTCGACAAAACAGAGATCAAAGAAAATGATGTCATCGAATTTCTTTACTTCATGGGAGGAGGAGCATTTTAATGGCATTTACGAATGAACAGATGGAGCGCTACTCACGCCACATCATTTTGCAGGAAGTGGGCGTGAAAGGCCAGAAAAAACTGATGAATGGCAAAGTGCTGATCATCGGAGCCGGTGGACTTGGTGCTCCGGCAGCGATGTATCTTGCCGCAGCCGGTGTCGGAACGATCGGTATTGTCGATGCGGACGAAGTCGATCTTTCGAACTTGCAGCGTCAGATCATCCACGGCACAGCAGATGTCGGAAAAGCGAAAGTAAAATCCGCAAAAGAGACAATGAATGCGATGAACCCGGATGTTACCGTAAATACTTACCGTGAATTTGTGACATCGGAGAATGTTATGGATCTGATCAAGGATTATGATTTCATTATCGATGGAACCGATAATTTCCCTGCGAAATTCCTGATCAATGATGCTTGCGTTATGGCGAAAAAACCATTCTCCCACGCCGGAATCATTCGCTTTAAGGGCCAGCTCATGACCTATGTACCGGGAGAAGGACCATGTTACCGTTGTGTATTCAAAAATCCACCTCCAAAGGACGCAGTTCCTACCTGTAAGCAGGCAGGTGTCATCGGCGCAATGGGCGGTGTGATCGGAAGCCTTCAGGCAATGGAAGCAATCAAATATCTGATCGGAGTCGGCGATCTTCTTACCGGAAAACTGTTGACTTACGATGCGCTTAAGATGGAATTTCACACGATCAAACTGCCAAAAGCAAACGGAACTTGTGCCGTATGCGGCGATCATCCGACGATTACCGAGCTGATCGATTATGAGCAGGTAGAATGTGACGGCAAATAGAATGTAAATGTTTTTTTCGAAGGAGGAAAACTATGTTAACGATGACCAAAGACGATTATGAGAAAATTCTTGCTCATTGCAAGGAAGGACTTCCGAACGAGGCTTGTGGTCTGATCGGAGGGACAAAAGACGGCGACGAAAAGCACATTAAAAAAGTGTATCTTCTGACCAATATCGACGAGAGCAATGAGCATTTTTCCATGGATCCGAAAGAACAGCTTGCCGCAGTGAAAGATATGCGTGCGAATGGATATCAGCTGCTTGGCAATTTTCATTCACATCCGGAATCTCCTTCCCGGCCATCCGAAGAGGACAAGCGTCTGGCATACGATTCCAAAGTAAATTATCTGATCTTGTCTTTGATGGAGCCCGAAAATCCGGTACTCAATGCGTTTGTCATTGACGAGGAGAAAAATGTATCCAAAGAAGAATTGATCATTTCTTAAAAAGGGAAGGAAGAGGGCTGTTGCAGGCAGCTTTCTTCCTTTCCGTTAGTTTAAAGAAGAGAACGGAGTTTATACGTATGATCTGTATCAGTATCAATCACAAAAATTCCATAACCGAAATGAGAGAACGTTTTGCTCTCAGCGACGAGGAAAAAGAGCAGTTTTTTCGGATGGCAGGGGCACAGGGGCTCGACGGCTGTGTTCTTTTGATGACATGTAACCGCTGTGAAATATACATTTCCGGGTCAAATGAAATATATCATGCAGTAGAGGGATTTTTTCAGAAGCAAAAGGGCATCACGCGAGAAGAATTTTGGAAATACGCGATGCGTTACGAAAAGAAGGCAGCAGTAAAACACCTGTATCAAGTGGTTTGCGGTCTTGAATCCGCGGTGCTTGGCGAAGTGGAGATCATCCGTCAGGTAAAACTGGCTTATGAATCCGCAAAGACGCGCCAGATGACGGACGGTGACCTCAATGTCATTTTCCAGAGTGCATTGCAGCTCGCAAAGGAGATTGCAGATCAGTCCATGATGACAAGACTGCCGGTGTCGGTCGGTACATTGACGACATTGGATGCCCTGCAGTTCTGCGCAGGAAAAGAAGAACCACATATTTTGCTCGTCGGAGCCAGCGGTGATATTGGATCGATCGTACTTCGTGATCTTGTGGATGCGGACGACTGCGTTCGGATCGTGGCGACAAGCCGGAAACACAAACAATATGAACTTGCTTTTCAGGATACCGAGCAGGTTCGCTGGGTGCATTATGACAACCGTTATGAGTACCTTGGCTGGGCAGATGTCGTGATCAGTGCGACAAGCAGCCCGCATTACATTTTCTTGGAAGAAAATGTAAAAAAAGCGCGGCGGGAAAAACCGCTTTGTTTTATCGATCTGGCGATTCCACGCGATGTCGATGAGGCGATTGAACGACTAGAGGGATGTATCGTCAAAAATATGGACGATATCCAGGCGTTGGCAAAGAAAAACAATGAAAAGAAATTGACGGAAGCGAAAAAGATCGCATTGATCATCGAGGACCGCGTGGAAGAGATGGAAAAAACACTTGCGTTTCGGCGGTTTCGCGATGCATTTCCGGAAAAAACGGAACAACTGGAAGAGAAAAAGGCTTCGTGGCTTTTGTATCAGCTGCGGGAGCACTTGGATCTCGAGGCATTTGAACAAGTGATAAAGAGTTTGGAGGGCGAATCCTGATGGCGTATTTCCCATTTATGATTCAATTGGAAGATAAGACCTGTCTCCTCATCGGAGGGGGAAATGTCGCGGCGCGCAAAGCGGAAATGATGCTGGAATTTGGTGCGCAGGTACATCTCGTGGCAAAACAGGTGTGTGACAAAATATGGAAAATTGAAAATGAGAACCTCACGATCGAGGAGCGAAGCTATCAGCCGGAAGACCTCGACGGAGCGGATATTGTCATTATGGCGACAAATGACAGCAAATTGAACTCAGAAGTCGCAGATATCTGCAAGGAGCGCCGAATCTTGGTCAATGTCGTCGATGTGAAAAAAGACTGCGGGTTTTATTTTCCGGCGATCGTGCGCCAGAAGGATGTGGTCGTAGCCGTTTCGACCGGTGGAAACAGCCCGGCGCTGGCAGCGAAGATTAAAAAAGAGATCGGGAAGAATCTGCGGAAAGATTATGGGCAGATTGCCGATGAATTGGGAAAGGCGCGCGAAGAAGTGATGCTTACCGAACCGGTGGAGGCAAAGCGCAAGGAGATTTTATTGGATATGTTAGACGAGAAGTTGGAAAATAATGTAATCAAACTAGGGACAAGAGGAAGCGAACTAGCGCGGATTCAGACGGATATGGTGCTGCAGGCATTGCAGGAAAAATATCCGATGTACCGCTATGAGACGGTGATCCTGACGACAAAGGGGGACCGGCAGACGGACCGCCCAATCACGGCATTTGGCGGGAAAGCGGTCTTTGTCGAGGAAATTGAGCAGGCACTGACCGACGGCACGATTGATATCGCGGTGCACAGTGCGAAGGATATGCCAAATCCGTGTGGAGACGGTCTTATGATCGCAGGAACGCTGCCACGCGCCTGCGTGCAGGATGTATTGATCTATCCGAAAGGGAAAGAGATTACAAAAGAGACGGCATTTACTGTGGGGACGGGAAGTCTGCGCAGACGCTGTCAGATCCGGGCGATGTATCCGAAGGCAGAGTGCAGGGATCTGCGTGGCAATGTCGGAACAAGAATCGCAAAATTAAAAGAAGGAAATTACGATGCGATCGTGCTTGCAGCCGCCGGAATCGAACGACAGGGCTTAGATCACGATCCACAGTTAGCATATGAATATCTGCCGGTAAAGGAAATGCTTCCGGCAGCAGGACAGGCCATCATTGCGGTAGAGACGCGAAGGACCGGTTTCGTAAGAAAACTTGTGCAAGGGATCAGCGATGAGAAGAGTGCCTTTGAACTTGAAGCAGAGCGGGCGGTGCTCACCGAGTTGAATGCGGGCTGTCATGAACCGATCGGGGTTTTGAGCCGGGTTTCCGGGGAAGAGATGAGCCTTGATCTGATGATTGAAAAAGACGAATTGGTGCACCGCGTAGAGGCGCAGGGGCAAAAAAAAGACTGGGAAAAATTGGTAGAAACAGTGTGCCGGAAATTTCGCCGGGCATAAGGAGGACAAAATGGTTTATTTGGTTGGAGCAGGTCCGGGAGATCCGGGACTGATGACATGCCGCGGCGCAGAGGTGCTGCGGGAATGCGAAGCGGTCGTATATGACCGGCTCGGAACGAGCGGATTGCTGGAACTTGTGCCGGAAGACTGCGAAAAGATCTATGTCGGAAAGAAACCGGGAAGCCATTCGAAAAAGCAGGAGGAAATCAATGCGATTTTAATTGATACCGCCAAACGGTATGACCGTGTCGTGCGCCTGAAAGGCGGCGATCCGTTTGTCTTCGGACGCGGCGGCGAGGAAGTGCTGGCGCTTCAAAAAGAAAATATCCCATTTCAGCTGGTGCCGGGTGTGACCTCGGCGGTTGCTGTGCCGGAACTGCTCGGAATCCCGGTTACTCACCGGGAGACAAGCCGTAGTTTTCATGTATTTACCGGCCACACAAAAGACGGTGATGAGACAAGCCTTGCGCACATTCATCCGCAGGAGGGGACAAGCCTGTTTCTCATGGGGATTTCGCATCTTGCGGAGATCGCGGACAAATTGATCCGGGAAGGAAAAGATCCGCTGACACCGGCGGCGGTAATCGCCAATGGCTGTATGCCGGGCGAGCAGATCGTGCGGGGAACCCTTGCTACGATTGCCGGAGACGTTGCGGAAGCCGGGATCAAACCACCGGCGATCATTGTCGTCGGCGAGACCGCAGGATATGATTTTATTTCTTCCGACCGAGGTGCCTTGGCGGATAAAAAAGTCGGAATCATCGGAACCTTTGCTTTGCAGGAGCGGATGCGCAGGCGGCTATTGGAAAAGGGCGCGCGTGTGTATACGGTATGCGAGATGAAAGTGGAAGCAACTCCGGAGATTCGGCAACTGGATAAAGAATTAAGACATCTCTCGGAGTATGATTGGATCGCCTTTACGAGCCAGAACAGCATTCGTCTTTTCTTTACCCACGTTTTCCGTGAAAAGATCGATCTGCGGCAGTTTGCCGGCATTCGGTTTGCGGTCGTGGGAAGCGGGACAAGAGATGCCCTCCGCGAGTATGGATTTGAAGCGGATCTCATCCCGGAACGTTATACGACAGAAGCATTGGCGGAGAGCCTCGTGAAAACGATGAAACCGGGAGAAAAACTGCTTTTGCCGCGAGCCTTGCAGGGAAGTGTGCGCATGGTTCAGATACTGGAAGAAAATGGAATTTACAAAACGATTCTTCCAATTTACGATGTGCAGGGAAAAAAGACTGAGAACTGGAAATATCTTTTGGACTTTGACGTGCTGACATTTGCCAGCGCATCGGGGGTTGAAGCATTTATCAAAGAACTTGGTGCTGAAAATGCAGCAAAATGGGAGCAGGACCGCAGAAAGAAGCCGACGAAGATTGGGGCAATCGGTGCGGTTACCGCAGGAAGGTTGGAAAAATATGGAATACATGCAGATATCATACCAAAGAAGTGTGATATCGAGCATTTGATAGAAGAAATGGCAAAGGAGCGAGAAGAATGATTCGTTTAAGACGACTGAGAAATAATGAGACCGTGAGAAATATGATACGCGAGACGAGTGTATCGGTGAATGACTTGGTTTATCCGGTTTTTATCAAAGAAGGGACGGATGAGAAAATTCCGGTGGATTCGATGCCGGGCATTTATCAATATACAATTGATCGTTTTCCGGAAGAATTGGATCGCATTCAGAAGGCAGGTGTGCCGGCGATCCTGATCTTTGGAATTCCGGAACACAAAGATGAGTGCGGGAGTCAGGCTTATGCGGAAGATGGCATTACACAGCGCGCCATCCGTCAGATCAAAGAGTGGGCACCGGATCTTCTGGTGATTGCTGATGTCTGCCTTTGTGAATATACGTCGCATGGACATTGCGGGCTGGTTCACGAGGGTAAGATTTTGAACGACGAGACACTTCCGCTTCTTGCGAAAATGGCGGTGTCGCTTGCCAAGGCAGGAGCAGACATGATCGCGCCTTCGGATATGATGGACGGCCACATCAAAGTGCTTCGGGAAAGCCTCGATGAGAACGGCTTTACCGATACGATCGTTATGGGATACAGCGCAAAATTTGCTTCCGGATATTATTCGCCGTTTCGCGATGCGGCGCATTCGGCACCGGCATTTGGCGACCGCCGTACGTATCAAATGGATCCGGCAAACGGAAGAGAGGCACTCCGCGAGTGTCAGGCAGATATCGACGAGGGAGCCGACATTATCATGGTAAAACCGGCACTTGCGTATCTTGACATTGTGCGGCAGGCGAGAGATCTTACGAGACTGCCTCTTGCGGTCTACAATGTAAGCGGCGAATATTCGATGGTTAAAGCGGCAGCGCAGAATGACTGGATTGATGAAAAACGAATCGTGATGGAAAATATGATCGCCATGAAACGGGCAGGGGCCGACATTATTATTACGTATCACGCCCTTGATGTGGCAAAATGGCTGGAGGAAGAACGATGACAAGATCAGAGGAATTATTTGAAAAGTCCAAACAGAGAATCCCGGGCGGTGTCAATTCGCCGGTCCGCGCTTTTCAGAGTGTCGGCGGGACACCCGCATTTATAAAAAAAGCAAAGGGTTCACATATTTTTGATGTGGATGGAAATGAATATATTGACTACGTTTGTTCGTGGGGACCGGGAATCCTCGGCCATGCGTACCCGTCAGTGATCGACGCGGTAAAGAAGGCGTGCGACAATGGTCTGACATTTGGGGCGCCGACGGAAAAAGAATACGAGATCGCCGAGTTAATCGCGGAAATGATGCCTTCGATGGAATTGTCGCGGATGGTAAATTCCGGAACGGAAGCGGTCATGAGCGCAATCCGCGTCGCAAGGGGCTTTACGCACCGCGACTATATCGTGAAATTCCGTGGCTGTTACCACGGTCACTCGGATGGTCTTCTTGTGAAAGCCGGTTCCGGGGTACTTCAGCAGGCGGTGCCGGACAGCGCCGGAGTTCCGGAAGGATATACAAAGTACACGTTGATTGCCGAGTACAATGATCCCGATTCGGTACAGGCATTATTTGAGCAGTATGGCAGCCGGATCGCGGCCGTGATCGTAGAGCCGGTCGCAGCCAATATGGGCGTGGTTCCGCCGAAAGCCGGCTTTCTGGAATTTTTGCGGGAGATCACAAAAGACAATGGTGCACTCCTGATTTTTGACGAAGTTATCACCGGATTTCGCCTGGCGCAGGGCGGCGCGAGCGAGTATTATGGAGTGACGCCGGATCTTACGACACTTGGCAAGATCATCGGCGGTGGTATGCCGGTCGGAGCCTACGGCGGACGCCGTGAGATTATGGAATGTGTCTCCCCGGTCGGAACGGTCTATCAGGCAGGTACGTTATCTGGTAACCCGATCGCAATGACAGCAGGACTGGAGACTTTGAAATTGTTACGGAAAAATCCGGATATTTACCGGAAGCTGGAAGAAAAGACAAAATTACTCGCCGACAATGCTAGAAAAATATTTGGTGATAAAGTATGGGTAAATCAGGTGGGTTCTCTGATGAGCATTTTCTTTACTTCGAAAGAAGTGGTAGATTTTGACAGCGCGAAAACATCGGACACTGAGGCTTACGCGGCGTATTTTAATGCGATGCTGCATGCGGGAATTTACCTTGCTCCATCGCAGTTTGAGGCAATGTTTGTCTCTGCCGCACATACGGACGAAGAGATTGAGAAGACTTGCAAAGAAATGAGGGAATATTATGACAGATAGAAAAGATTTGGTGATTATTGGAAGTGGGCCGGCCGGCTTGTCGGCGGCGGTTTATGCACAGCGCGCAATGCTTGACCAGGTTGTGATCGAGAAGGAGCCATTTAGCGGCGGGCAGATTATTACGACGGAGCGCATTGACAATTATCTCGGCCTCTATGGAATGGGCGGTTATGAGCTGGCAATGAAATTCCGTGAGCACGCTGATGCGCTTTCGGTTCCGTTTTTGGAAGGAGAAGTGACCGCGATTAACGACGATGGCGAAGTGAAACAGATTACACTTGCGAGCGGAGAAACGATAGAAACAAAAGCGGTTCTTTTTGCGACAGGGGCACGTCATAAGACACTTTCCGTTAAGGGCGAAAAGGAACTTGCCGGTGCCGGCGTTTCGTACTGTGCAACTTGCGACGGTGCCTTTTTCCGCGGAAAGACGACGGCTGTCGTGGGCGGCGGCGATGTGGCGCTGGAAGATGCCTTGTATCTTTCCAACATTTGTGAAAAAGTTTATCTCATCCATCGACGTGATGGACTCCGCGGGGCGAAGATGCTTCAGCAGAAGATCAAGGAAACGGAAAATATCGAATTTCTCCCATTTTATGAGGTACAGGAGATCTGTGGCGACGGCAAAGTGGAGAAAGTGATTTTAAAGCAGAATCAGACGGGCGAAACGAGAACTCTCGAATTGTCCGGTATCTTTATCGCAATCGGAATGGATCCGCAAAATGAGGCTGCCCAAGGGCTTGTCGATCTCGATGCGACAGGCTATATCGTGGCTGGCGAGGACTGCCGCACAAGCCTGGCAGGAATCTACGCGGCCGGCGACATCCGTACAAAGCAGCTTCGTCAGGTGGTGACAGCGGTAGCGGATGGAGCGACGGCAATCTCGTCCATCGAGCAGGATTTCAATTGTTAAAATATGGCAAAGGAGGAAGCAAATAATGTATATTACGAGAAAAGGACAATACGCCTTGTTTTTTATGATAAATCTGGCAATACATGCAGGCGAAACGGTTCCGGTCAAACAGGCAGCAAAGGAATATGATCTGTCGGAAAAATATCTTGAGCAGGTTGCTTCCAAACTTCGTCATGCAGGTCTTGTCAAGGTGATCCGCGGCAACCGCGGCGGCTATTATCTTGCGAAGCCGGTTGCCCAGTACACGGCAGCGGAGATCATTGATGTGATCGAAGGGCAGCAGAACGCGGTAGATATTGACATTTACAAAATCAGCGAAAATAATAAGACGATGAACAGCATCGTGCACGACCTCGGGCAGTCGGTGGACAAAGCCATCGACGGGGTCCTTGACCATATCACGCTGGCGGACATGGTCAAGCGGTACCGCGAGGAATCGTCATTTGCGTATACAATTTAGGAAAAGTGAGTGATACCCATTATCCCCTGTTTGCTTGGGCATAGTGGGTATAATTTTTTAGAAAAACGTTCTTGCATCTTTGATTTAAATATGATAAACTTCAAAATAAATCAAAATCTGTAACTATTCAGGACACCCCTCCCCGCACATTCGCATTTCGAACACTTCGTGTTCTTTCTCGCCTTTGACAAGGCTAAAAATGCTCATATAGGAAGGGGAGCTCTATTAGGATCTAAATGTATGGAAATCAAAGCCTCTTACGTGCAAGCATGACGATTCATCGATTTCCATACATTGATCCTGAATAGTTATCAAAATCTTATTATTTTATTTTGACCACAAAATTCCCAGATACAGTTGACTTAGAATTAAAAAATGTGCACGAAACCACAAAGAAATTTTCGGATTTTGATTTTATTTTAGTAAGTGTCTGTGGACCAAAAAACTTTTTTCAAGATTTTGGTCAAGGTAAGAGAAAAATGATACGAGTCAAAGAAGATCTGTAAAATGTGTGGTTTAGTTCGCAAAATTACAAAGAAAACCAAAAAGAAAGGAAGGATTCAATGACAAAATGGAAAGAAATGCTTCATAAGGAGCAGAAATATCTTCAAGAATTGCTAAATCAGCTTGAGAAACAAGAAAAAGGAAATCTTGCCGGAAGGCTTCGAATTTCTTCGGACAGGGGATATCCGAGATATTATCACTGCAAGGGTGGCGATAAGTGGGGTGAGTATATTTCTAAAAAGAATTTGGAACTTGCCAGGCAGCTTGCTCAAAAAGAGTACGATGAAAAAATGCAAAAGTATATCGCAAAACGTCTAAAACAAGTAGGAAAAATTTTGAAAAGTGACACAGAAGAGGGAATTGATGAAGTCTATGAGACATTGCATGAGGCGCGAAAGCAGTTAGTTATGCCGATTCAGCCAACGTGGGAACAGCAGTTGGAGCAGTGGGAAAAGGAGAGTTATCAGGGCAAAGAATTTCCGGATGATAGTATAGTGATATACACTGAAAAGGGAGAGCGGGTTCGGTCAAAATCCGAGAAAATTCTGGCGGATTATTTTTATCATAAAGGGATTCCCTATCAATATGAAAAACCTCTTTTACTTCAGGGATTTGGTGTTGTATATCCGGATTTTACGTTTTTATCGCCGCGGACAAGAAGGGAAATTTACTGGGAACATGACGGAAAAATGGACGATCCGGCTTATGCAAAAAGCGCAGTACGAAAAATTGATACCTACCAAAAGAATGGGATATATCCGGGGGAAAATTTGATTTTGACGTTTGAAACATCGGATATGCCGTTGAGCACAAGGACAATCCAAGAAATGGTGCGTAGATTTTTGGTCTAGGAGCGAGAACTTGCCGGGTGAGTCAAGAAAGCCGGTGGCGGAGAGTGGTTTGTGGCGAGAAAACGCCATGTGGGTCAAAGGACTTGGTGGTGCAGTATGGTTTAGGAGGGCGAATTTGCTGCCTGAGTCAAGAAAGCCGCTGGTGGAGTGTGGTCTAGGAGAGCGAATTTGCTGCCTGGGTCAAGAAAGCCGGTGGTGGAGTGTGGTTTGTGGCGAGAAAACGCCGCGAGGGTCAAAGGACTTGGTGGTGGAGTGTGGTTTGTGGCGAGAAAACGCCATGTGGGTCAAAGGACTTGGTGGTGGAGTGTGGTTTAGGAGGGCGAACTAGCTGCCTGGGTCAAGAAAGCCGGTGGGGGAGTGTGATCTATGTAGGCAAAATAGCTTAGCAGGAGATGCGAAGAGAGTCTTAAAAGGAAAGA
>UQAQ01000028.1 GCA_900539115.1 uncultured Roseburia sp. | reverse complement strand
TACTTTTTACTGATTATACTTTGATTTTTCGAAAAAGTAAAGAATTATTTGACTTTACTGTCATTTTCTTATAATATTATATTGTATGCGTAAATGGATTTTTATGCATTCAGGTAAGGAGAAAGGTTGGCGAATAAACTATGTTAGAACAAGAAGTTGACACCTCTTTGTTAAATCAGATATATATACCGGCAGATGCAGGACACGTATTTATCGATCAGGAAACTGAATTTCGGCAGATGATGATGATGTACAGTTGTGCGATCAAAGAGATTAAAACCAAATTACAAGTATTAAATGATGAATTATCCATAAAAAGACAGAGAAATCCAATTGAATTTATCAAAACCCGTGTAAAACAGCCGGACAGCATTGCGAGCAAACTTCGTAGAAAAGGCTATCCCGTCACGGTACAATCGGTATTTGAAAATCTTTCGGATGTGGCAGGAGTTCGCGTCATCTGTGCTTTTATTGATGACATTTACAAAGTGGCAGACATGCTTACTGCGCAGGATGACATTGAATTGATCAAACGCAAAGATTATATTAAAAATCCGAAGATGAATGGTTACCGCAGTCTTCATTTGATCATTGAAGTTCCGGTCTTTTTCTCGGATCACAAAGAGCAGATTCGCGTGGAAGTGCAGATCCGAACGATCGCGATGGACTTCTGGGCAAGCCTGGAGCACCAGTTGAAATATAAAAAAGATATTGATGATGCGGAAAGTATTATGTATGAACTGCGCGCCTGTGCTGATGTAATCAATCGAACCGATTACCATATGCAGTCCCTGCGTGACCGTATCGTAGAAAATTCATAAAAAAACTATTAGGAGGTTGCTATGAGCATTCGAATTGATGGAAAACAGATTTCCGCACAGATAAAAGACGAATTAAAAGAAAGAGTAGAAAAAGAGAACATCGAGGTAACCCTGGCTGTGATTCAGGTAGGAAATGATCCGGCCTCGACCGTTTATGTCGGAAACAAGAAAAAAGCATGTGAATATATCGGGATTCGTTCTCTGGCTTACGAATTGCCGGAAGAAACACCGGAAGAAGAACTTTTGCAATTGATCAAAGAGTTAAATGACCGAGACGATGTCAATGGCATTCTGGTACAGCTTCCATTGCCGGCGCATATGGATGAAGACAAAGTAATTCAGACGATTTCACCGAAAAAAGATGTCGATGGTTTCCATCCACAGAGTGTCGGTGCCCTCAGTATCGGACAGCCGGGATTTGTTTCCTGTACACCAGCTGGTGTAATTCAGTTATTAAAACGTACCGGCGTCGAAATCGACGGAAAAGAATGTGTGATCGTAGGACGAAGCAATATTGTCGGAAAACCGATGGCACTTTTGATGCTTCGGGAAAATGCAACCGTTACGGTCTGTCATTCCCATACCAAAGATCTGAAAGAAGTGACGAAACGGGCAGACATTTTGATCGTTGCGATTGGAAAACCAAAATTTATTACCAAAGAATATGTCAAAGACGGCGCTGTCGTTATTGACGTCGGAATCCACCGCGGGGCAGACGGCAAACTTTGCGGAGATGTGGATTATGATGACGTGGCTCCGATTACGCATGCCATTACTCCGGTACCTGGCGGCGTCGGTCCGATGACGATCGCCATGCTTATGAATAACTGCGTAGAAGCGAAAGGATTACAAGAATGATGCACATTTATTTTGTCTCTTTAGGTTGTGACAAAAATCTGGTTGACAGTGAAAAAATGCTTGCCCTTCTTACCAAAGAAGGCTATGAATTAACCGATGAGCCGGAACAGGCAGAGATCATCGTCGTCAATACGTGTGCGTTTATCCACGATGCCAAACAGGAGAGTATTGAAACACTGTTAGAACTGGCAGAATATAAAAAGACAGGAAAATGTAAAGTGCTGATTGCTTCCGGATGCCTTGCGGAACGTTATCAGGATACCATTTTGGAAGAAATGCCGGAAATTGACGGCGTGATCGGAACAACGGCCTACGATGATATCGCTGTCGTTGTGAAAAAAGCACTCGGTGGCGAACATGCGGCACTGACAAAAGAACTGGATTATCTCCCGGTTCACCTGACAGACCGCGTTACCTCCGGTATGTCGCATGTCGGCTATTTAAAGATCAGCGAAGGCTGCAATAAAAATTGTACGTATTGTATTATTCCATCCATGAGAGGCCATTACCGAAGTGTACCGATGGAAGATTTGATTGAAGAAGCCGAAAAACTTGCGGAAAAAGGAATCCGGGAATTGATTTTGGTAGCACAGGAGACTACATTATACGGTGTAGATCTCTATCATGAGAAAAAACTTCCGGAACTGCTCCGGCGTTTGTCCGAGATTCGCGATATTGAGTGGATCCGTGTTTTGTACTGTTATCCCGAAGAGATTACGGTTGAACTGGCACAGGAGCTCCGCGAAAATCCAAAGGTATGCCATTATCTGGATCTTCCGATCCAGCACTGCAATGACGAGGTCCTGAAACGTATGGGACGCCGGACGACAAAAGCAGAATTGATAGAAAAGATAAAAATGCTCCGTAAAGAGATTCCGGATATTGCCCTGCGAACCACGCTCATCAGCGGATTTCCGGGCGAAACGAATGAACAGCATGAAGAATGTATCGAATTCGTGCGGGAGATGAAATTTGACCGCCTTGGTGTCTTTCCGTATTCGGAAGAAGAGGGCACAAAAGCAGCGGATTATCCGGAACAGATTGATATGGAAATTCGCCGCCGGTGGGCAGACGAGATCATGGAAGCCCAGCAGGAAGTGATCTTTGCTCAAAATGAAACGCTGGTCGGAAAAACTTACAAAGCGATCGTAGACGGCTATCTGCCACAGGATAATGTGTATGTTGCCCGAACGTACCGCGATACTCCGGAAATTGACGGATGTATCTTCTTTCAGGTACCGTATGAGATTGTATCCGGCACGATCGTAACTCTTTTGGTCACAGATGCAAAAGGCTACGATCTGATTGGTGAAATATGTAGTGAGGAGGATGATGAATGAATAACATACCGAACAAATTAACCATGATTCGTGTGATTTTAATTCCATTCTTTATCGTATTTATGTTATGGGACGCCGTTCCCTATGGCGAGTATATAGCTGCCGCAGTATTTATTCTCGCCTGCATTACAGATTTTTTTGACGGGTATCTAGCCAGAAAATACAACGAAACGACGACTTTTGGGAAATTTATGGATCCGTTGGCAGACAAATTGCTTGTCTGTTCCGCTTTGATCTGTTTTGCCGCCGATCCGGAATGTGTGATGCCGGCATGGGCAGTCATTGTTATTATTGCCCGCGAATTTATTATCAGTGGATTCCGGCTGATTGCCGTAGAAAAGGGTGTTGTTATCGCTGCCAATTATTGGGGGAAAGTAAAAACAGTGGTGCAGATGCTTATGTCCATCGTACTTATCCTTGATTTTTCTTTTTCCGGTGCAGAACTTCTGGAATGGATATTGATCTGGGCAGCGGTTGTGCTGACTGTCATTTCACTGCTGGATTATATTTATAAAAACCGTGCCGTATTAAGCGATACGGAAACCAGGTAAAAGGATGGCGATATCGATGGAAACACTGGAACAATGGCTTGTCAAAGAATTGACAAAAAGAAATGCTACGATAACAACTGCAGAGTCATGTACGGGAGGTTTGATCTCCGGGCGCATTGTAAACGCCAGTGGAGCTTCCGGCGTGTTTCACCAGGCATTTGTAACCTATTCCAATGAGGCAAAAAAATCCCTTCTTGGGGTAAAAGAAGAGACATTGGATACCGTAGGTGCTGTCAGCGAAGAAACTGCCAGACAGATGGCGGTAGGGGCAGCAAAAGCCGCAAAGGCCGACGTGGCACTAAGTGCTACGGGAATTGCAGGACCGGATGGTGGAACCGACGAAAAACCGGTTGGACTGGTCTATCTCGGTTGTTATTGTATGGGAAACACTTACGTGGAACGACATGTTTTTAAGGGAGACCGCAGCGAAGTACGCAATGCAGCCGTTGAAGCCGCATTGACTCTTGCAAAAAAAGCATTGAAGGAGTGAATCCAATGAAGCATTGGTTCTCTTTAGCGTGTATTTTGCTGGTGGCATTATGTTTGTCTTCTTGTTCGATGATTCCGTTTGAGGATACGTCCGATATGGATCTGACGCAGGAAGAGATTGATTCGGTGCAGGATACGACTCCTGCCGCAATCGCAACTCCCAAAAAGCGCAATATAAAGACGATTTCGATCTATACGGTCGATACCGTCAATGAAGAACTTATGCCGATTTCTGTTCCTTTATACGATAATGAAGTAACTCCGGCATTTGTTACCGATGAGGTGATAAATAATCTGGAAGATACGATAAAAGTAACCGAACTTACGGTAGAACGGCGACAGCTCTTTGTAACACTGGATTCTCACTATGCTCCGGTAAAGAATTGTTCGAAAAAAAACGAGACCCTTGTGCTAGACTGTCTGGCAAACAGCCTTTTAGACAATCTTTCTTATGTAGATGATGTGATTTTCCGCTGTGACACGGGAGCCTATCATTCTGCAAACTACGATTTTGAGGAAAATGAGGTCTATCGCTCCAAATAAACGGAAAGCAGGAACGAAATATTGAAAAAATATGATGTGATCGTAGTCGGCGGCGGTGCTGCCGGCATGATGGCCGCGATTGCGGCAGCCAAAGAAGGCGCAAAGACCGCCTTACTTGAAAAGAACGAAAAACTAGGGAAAAAAATATATATTACCGGAAAAGGACGCTGCAATCTCACGAACGCCTGTGAGACAGAAGAGTTCTTTTCTGCTGTCAATACCAATGCCAAATTTATGTATAGCAGTCTCTATACATTGACAAATTTTCAAACGATAGAATTGTTTCAGGAGTGGGGTCTTTCTACAAAAGTAGAACGCGGAAATCGTGTATTTCCGGTTTCTGATAAATCTTCCGACGTCATTCAATGTCTGGGAAAAGAGTGTAAACGAAGCGGCGTTGACATTCATCTGAACACCCCATGCCAGCAGATTTTATATGACCATGAGACAGCATGCGCTGTGCGGACTGCCGATGAATTGTGGCAGGCAGACAGTATTATTCTGGCAACCGGCGGACTTTCATACCCGTCTACCGGTTCTACCGGCGATGGCATCCGGTTTGCAAAGAAATCCGGCCACCACATCGTTTCCTGCCGCCCGGCACTAGTTCCGATGAATGTAAAAGAATCTGATGCCATGCAGATGCAGGGACTTTCTATGAAAAATGTAGAAATGTCGTTTTATGTAGAAAAAGAGAATGGAAAAAAGCAGAAGATTTACCGCGATTTTGGGGAAATGATGTTTACCCATTTTGGTATCACCGGTCCAATCGTTCTTTCCGCTTCTCACGAAGTAGGAAAAAGGTTGGAAAATGACAAGATTTATGCTATACTGGATTGTAAGCCTGCGTTGTCTGAAGAAAAATTAGATAAACGTCTGGTGCGGGACTTTGAAGAAAGCCCGAATACTTCTTTGAAAAACTGCCTTGGGAAACTGCTTCCGAAAAGCATGATTCCTGTCGTGTTAAAACGTACTTCGCTGAATGGCGGGGCGGCAGTAAATCAAATTACCAAAACAGAAAGACACCGCCTTGTGTCGGAGATCAAAGGGATGCGTTTTACGATTCCGTCGCTGCGTGACTGGAAGGAAGCAATCATCACCTCCGGCGGCGTATCTGTCAAAGACATTGATCCTTCTACGATGGAGAGCAAAAAAATCAAAAATTTGTATTTTGCCGGAGAAATGATCGATGTCGATGCGATGACAGGCGGCTACAATTTACAGATTGCCTGGTCCACCGGTTATCTTGCCGGAAGATCCGCAGCTGAAAAATCAAAAGAAAGAAAGGAATAAAGGAGTTATGAATATCGCTCTCGACGGCCCGGCAGGAGCAGGGAAAAGTTCAATCGCCAAATTGGTGGCAAAAAAATTATCATTTGTTTACTTGGATACCGGTGCAATGTACCGTACCATCGCACTGTATGTATTGAAAAACCAAATTGCGCCATCTAACGAAGCGGCAGTTGTCGCCAAACTGGATGACATTGAGATCACATTGTCCCACGAAAACGGAGAACAGCAGATTTTTCTGAACGGAGAAAACGTTTCGAAAGAAATCCGTAAGGAAGAGGTAGGAAAGACGGCTTCCACTGTGGCAAAATATGGAAAAGTACGCGAAAAACTGGTTTCTCTGCAGCAAAAGATTGCTTCCGAAAATGATGTGATCATGGATGGAAGAGATATTGGAACGGTCGTACTTCCGAATGCAGAAGTTAAGATCTATCTGACCGCCAGTTCAAGAGTACGTGCGGAGCGCCGATATAAAGAATTGCAGGAAAAAGGAGAGACCTGTGATCTGGATCAGATTGAAAAAGACATCATTCTCCGTGATGAGCAGGATATGAATCGTGAAATTTCACCACTTCGTCAAGCGGATGATGCGGTTTTGGTGGATTCTTCCGATATGTCCATCGAAGAAGTGGTAAATTGTCTGATCGACATTGTTGAAAAAGCAAAATAAAAAATGTAACGCAGGAGAGATTATGAACGTATCACTTGCCAAAACAGCCGGCTTTTGTTTCGGCGTTAAGCGTGCCGTCGACATGGCATACACCGAAGCGGCAAAAGGAAAACCGGTTTATACCCTGGGACCGATCATTCACAATGAAGAGGTAGTTGCGGATCTGAAGCAGAAAGGAGTTCTTTCTCTGAGCGAAGAAGAACTTTTTTCCGGGAAATATCCCCTTGAGAATGCTACTGTCATCATTCGTTCCCATGGGATATCCAAAAAAATTTACACAAAATTAGAAAATTTGAGTGCCAATATCGTGGATTGTACCTGCCCGTTTGTAAAAAAAATTCATACAACAGTTGAAAAATATGCAGAAAAAGGGTATGATATTGTCATTATAGGCAGCAAAGCACATCCGGAGGTGCAGGGTATCCTCGGATGGTGCGAAGGGCACGGAAAAGCCCTTGAAACCGAGGAAGAAGCGCTGAATTTCACCTTAGATGATACGGCAAAAAAAGTGTGTATTGTCGCCCAAACGACATTTAATTACAAAAAATTTAAAGATTTAGTTGAAATTCTTTCAAAAAAAGGTTATGATATAATTGCTGTGAATACTATATGCAATGCCACCGCTGAGAGACAAAAAGAAGCTGAGGAGTTAGCAGCTATTTCGGATGCGATGATTGTTATAGGCGGGAAAAACAGTTCAAATTCCAGAAAGTTATTTGAAATCAGTAAAAATCAGTGTGAAAACACTTATTTTATACAGACATTAGAAGATTTGGATCTGGAGCAGATTCAATTTTCGTCAAGCCTAGGTATTACTGCAGGGGCATCCACCCCAAAAAACATTATTCAGGAGGTTCTAGAGGCATGTCAGAAGAAAGAAGTTTTGAGGAATTATTAAAAGAGGAATCATCAGTAACAATCCATAATGGTGCGATTGTAGAAGGGACAGTTATCAGCGTTAATGAGAATGAAATTATCTTGAATATCAGATATAAAGCAGATGGTATCTTGACAAAAAGCGAATACAGCAATAATCCAGATGTTGATTTGACAAAAGAAGTTAAAGTTGATGATAAGCTCACTGTAAAGGTTCTGAAAGTAAATGACGGAGAAGGTCAGGTTCTTCTTACTTACAAGAGATTACAGCAGGATAAGATGAACAAAGTGTTTGAAGAAGCGATGGAAAGCGGCGAAGTTCTGAAAGGAACCGTAACAGCAGCATTGAAAGGCGGCTTGAGTGTTTCTTATGGAGAAGGTCGTGTATTCATCCCGGCTAGTCTTGTATCCGACGTATATGAAAAAGATCTTTCCAAATATGAAGGTCAGGAGATTGAGTTTGTTCTTACTGAGGTGAATCCTCGCAAGAGAAGAATCATCGGTGACCGTAAACAACTTATCGTCACACAGAAGAAAGAGGCTCAGGAAGCACTTCTTGCTCGTATCGAAGTAGGTATGATGGTAGAGGGTACCGTAAAGAACCTTACCGATTTTGGTGCATTTATCGATCTCGGCGGAGCAGATGGTCTTCTTCATATCTCTGAAATGAGCTGGGGACGTGTAGACGATCCTAAGAAAATGTTCAAAGTTGGCGACAAAGTAGAAGTTATGATCAAAGACATTTCCGGTACAAAGATTGCCCTTACGATGAAATTGGATTCCAACAATCCATGGAAAAACGCATCTGAGAAATATGAAAAGGGACAGGTTGTTACAGGAAAAGTTGCCCGTATGACAGATTTTGGTGCGTTTGTTGAATTGGAAGAGGGAATTGATGCCCTTCTTCATGTATCCCAGATCTCCATCGATCATGTAGAAAAACCATCTGACGTATTGAGCGTTGGACAGGAAGTTACTGCAAAAATCGTTGACTTCAACGAAGAAGCAAAGAAAATCAGCCTGAGCATCAAAGCTCTTGAGATTGAAAAACAGAACGAGGATGCTGCGGAAGAAGACGCAGAATAATAAATTCGACTGAGGTTTTGAATAGGTATGCTAGATGAGTATGAAGGATTTAAAAAAGATTTTTTGCTATTATCCGGAATTGACTTAAACTCTTACAAAGAAACTCAGATGAAACGGCGGATTCTCAGTTTTATGGGAAGACATCGGTGTGAAAACTTAATGGTGTTTTTTCAGTTGTTAAAAAGAGACCGCGAAGTATATAATGCATTTATTACATATCTTACAATAAATGTGTCCGAGTTTTATCGCAATCCGGTCCAGTGGAAAACATTGGAAAGTATTATCATTCCGCACATTATGAAACATTCCGGATCCGGTATCCGTGTGTGGAGTGCCGCTTGCTCTACGGGAGATGAACCGTATTCTCTGGCAATGGTTCTCAGTGAGTTCTATCCATTGGAACGCATCGAGATTATCGCTACCGATATGGATAAAGAAGTGTTAGACAAAGCCAGACAGGGTTGTTATCATGAAAAGAGTTTGAAATCGCTTCCGGAAAAGTATCAAAAAAGATTTTTTGAAAAAACGGACTCCGGATATTATCAGGTGTCTGATTCTTTGAAACGATGCATTACCTTTCGAGAACATAATCTGTTAAAAGATACGTATCCCGGAAACCTTGATTTGGTTGTGTGCAGAAACGTTTTGATTTATTTTACCGAAGAGGCAAAAGATCGAATATACAAAGGCATTTCGCAATCATTAAAAAAAGATGGTGTGCTTTTTGTAGGAAGTACCGAGCAGATTATAGGTTCGGATGTTTATGGTTTGGAAACCTTTCAATCATTTTTTTATAAAAAAATTTGATGGATGCTAGAAGCCACCCTTGTTTTTAGGGTGGCTTTCTATCCGAATAAAGCTAGTTAAAGGAGAATTCAAATGGAAAAAGTTGTTATTGCATTGGATGCAATGGGCGGAGATTACGCACCGGAGCAGACAGTAAAAGGCGCTGTGGAAGCGGTCAATTCAAGTGATGAGATCCGTGTTATCCTTGTAGGAAAACAGGACATGATTGCAAAAGAACTTGAAAAATACGAATATGCCAAAGAGGACATTGAAGTAGTGCATGCCTCTGAGATCATAGATATGGGAGATGTCCCAACCGTTGCGATCAAAGATAAAAAGGATTCTTCTTTAGTTGTTGCCATGAGACTGGTGCGGGAAGGCAAAGCCGATGCCCTTGTTTCTGCGGGAAGCACCGGAGCAGTATTGGTAGGCGGTCAGCTTGTCGTCGGTCGTCTGAAAGGAATCAAACGTCCTCCATTGGCTCCGTTTATCCCTACTACAAAGGGATTTTCGCTTTTGATCGACTGTGGTGCCAACGTAGATGCCAGACCGGAACATTTGGTACAGTTTGCACAGATGGGTTCCATTTACTATGAAAATGTTATGGGCAAAAAAAATCCTACGGTCGCTCTGTTAAATATCGGAACAGAAGAAGAAAAGGGAAATCAGCTTGTAAAAGATACCAAACCATTGATGAAAGAGTGTAAAAATATCAATTACATCGGCAGCGTGGAGGCGCGCGAACTGGTAAGTGGCGCAGCGGATGTCATCGTCTGCGAGGCGTTTGTCGGAAATGTCGTATTGAAATTCTTTGAGGGATTGGCACTGACATTATTTGGAAGTTTGAAAAAAGGATTGATGTCCAGTACAAGAACAAAGCTTGGCGCACTTCTTGTAAAGCCGGCTTTGAAAGGACTGAAAAACCAGTTTGACACAAGCAGTCAGGGCGGTGCTCCTTTGCTCGGCTTAAAAGGACTCGTAGTAAAAGCACATGGAAATTCCAGCAGCAAGGAAATTGAAATTGCATTAAAGCAGTGCATCTCCTTTAAAAAGCAGAAAATAAACGAAAAAATCAAAGAAAGTATATGTGATTAAAATGATGAAAAAAGATCTCTCAAAATTTGAGGAAAAAATCGGTTATCGGTTTCAGAAGAAAGATTTGCTGCAAAATGCATTGACACACAGTTCCTATGCCAATGAAAAGCATCTGCCTTATGAAAAAAACAATGAACGTCTCGAGTTTTTAGGCGATGCGGTACTCGAACTTGTCAGCAGTGATTTTATCTTTCACGAGCAGGCGACTGCAATGGAAGGAAAAATGAGTAAATTCCGCGCGAGCCTTGTGTGTGAAAGGAGTCTGGCTCAGAGTGCCAGAGAAATCGACCTTGGTTCCTATCTGTTTTTAGGAAAAGGCGAAGCAGCGACAGGCGGTGCCGGACGGGACTCCATTTTGTCCGATGCGTTTGAAGCCGTGATCGGTGCCATTTATCTCGATGCCGGAATGAAAGAGGCTTCGCGGTTTATTCACCAGTATGTTCTTTCGGACATTGAACACAAAACGCTCTTTTATGACAGCAAAACCATTTTGCAGGAAATGGTACAGAGTCATGGGACCAATACGCTTTGTTACCATTTGCTGGAAGAAAAGGGACCGGATCACTGCAAAGAATTTGTAATCTCCTGTTGTCTTGGTGACCGCCAGCTTGGAGTCGGAACCGGCCGCAGTAAAAAACTGGCAGAGCAGGAAGCTGCCTATCAGGCCATATTAGCATTAAGGTCCTGAATAGTTACGCATTAAGAAATAAATAAGGAATGGTATAACGGAATGTACTTAAAAAGTATTGAAGTGCATGGATTTAAATCCTTTGCCAATAAATTAGTATTTGAATTTCATAATGGAATTACCGGAATCGTCGGACCAAACGGAAGCGGTAAAAGTAATGTTGCCGATGCTGTCCGCTGGGTTCTCGGCGAGCAGAGTGCAAAACAGCTTCGTGGTGCCTGCATGCAGGATGTCATTTTTGCCGGAACGGAACTTCGTAAGCCACAGAGTTATGCCTATGTGGCACTGACTATTTCCAACGAAGACCATAAACTGAACGTTCCGTACGAGGAAGTAAAAGTGGCGCGCCGTGTCTATCGTTCCGGAGAAAGCGAATACCTGATCAATGGCGCAGCCTGCCGCTTAAAAGATATTCAGGAATTATTCTTCGACACCGGTATCGGAAAAGAAGGATATTCCATCATCGGGCAGGGACAGATTGACAAAATTCTCAGTGGTAAACCGGAAGAGCGCCGTGAATTGTTTGACGAAGCAGCCGGAATCGTGAAATATAAAAAGCGAAAGGCCACGGCAGAAAAGAATCTGGAAGTGGAACGTCAGAATCTTGTTCGTGTCAACGATATTTTGACCGAATTGGAAAAACAAGTCGGTCCATTGGAAAAACAGTCCGAAAAAGCACGCGAATATCTGCGTTTAAAAGAAGAATTGAAAAAATACGAGATTTCTTTGTTTATTCAGGACTATGATAGTTTTAAAGAAGAACTGACAGAAACCGGAAATAACATCTCCAACGCTGAAAAAGAACTCGATGCTTTGAAGCAAAAACAGGAAAGCACGAAAGAAGAGTACGAAACCGTTGAAAACCAAATCCGTGAATTTGACGAGAACATTGAATTTAAGAAAGAGAAAAAGAACCGCGATAATGTAAATCTGGCAAATCTCGAAAGTGAGATTCGTGTAACAAAGGAAAAAATCGCTGCCTTATCACAGGGAAAAGAATTTCACGAAGAGCGCATGGCGGCAGTAAATGCCGAAATGGAAGAGGCCAGAAAAGAGAAAAAAGAATACGAAGAAAATCAGAAAGAATGGCTTACAACCCTTTCCACGATGGAAAAGCAGAAAGCAGAAAAACAGGAAGAGATGGAATCTCTGAATGCTGCGATTGACCGGATGAATCAGACCATTTCTTCCCAGAACGAGATTCTGATGTCGAATATGGAGATCAAATCCGAGATCGGGCGTGAGCAGGAAAAAGTGCAGTCGATGATGGAACAGAACTCCATCCGAAAAGCCGAATTAAATCAGCGTATTTTATCCAACAAAAGCCAGGTTTCTTCTGCCATTGAAGAGATGCAGAAAGAAGAAAAGGCATTGGAAGAAATCCGCGAGAAATTAGATGCTGAATATATCAAGCAAAAAGAATACCAGAAGAAATCGCTTGAAACCCGTGAATTTATCAAAGGGATCGAACTTCAGATACAGGAACAGCAAAAAGAGTTTCATATGAAAACCTCAGAACTTGCGACCTTGAAAAACATCGCCGAGCGTTACGACGGCTATGGGCAGAGCATCCGCCGTGTTATGGAACAAAAAGAACGAAATTCCGGAATTGTCGGCGTTGTGGCAGACATCATTCAGGTGGATAAAAAGTATGAGACAGCTGTAGAAACCGCACTCGGAGGAAGCATTCAAAATATCGTAACCGAGGATGAATCCACTGCCAAAGAAATGATTCAATTTTTGAAAAAGAACCGCTTTGGTCGTGCTACCTTTTTACCACTTACTACCGTATCTGCTTCCGGCGGCCGGATCAAAGAAGAAGTTCTTTCGGAACCCGGTGTTATCGGCAGAGTGTCCGAATTGGTAGAAAAAGAAACAAAATTTGAGGGATTAATCGAATATCTGCTTGGCCGCTTTGTATTGGCTGATACGATCGATCATGCGATGGCTTTGGGAAGAAAATACAAACATTCTCTCCGCATCGTAACGCTTGAAGGAGAACTTCTCAGTCCGGGAGGTTCTATGTCCGGTGGTGCTTATAAAAATAACAGTAAACTGCTTGGTCGCCGCCGTGAAATGGAAAAACTGGAAGAGGCCATTGATAAACTGAAACAGACAATGACCAAATCTCGTGATAAGATTGAAAAACTGCAGGAAGAAGTCGCAAAAGCCGAGAAAAAGGCGGCGGACATTTCCGTTACCAGAAAAGAACTGGAACTGCAGGAAAATACAGCAAAAATCAAATATGAACAAGCGGTTTCCATCAAAGAAAAGCAGGAAACCGAATACAATTCCATCATAAATGACGGAAAAGAACTGGAAAACCAGAAACAGGAGCTGGCGGAAACACTGGCACAGATTGATGAAAAACTGGGATCCAGTGAAGAGCAGAATGAACAGGCGAAAAAACTGGTGGAATCTGCCACACAGAATCTAGAGCAGAACCAGCAGGCATTGGAAAAACTTCAATCCGAACTTTCCGAATTGAAACTGGAAATTTCCTCCTGCACCCAGAAAAACACGTTTGCTTCCGAAAACCTGTCACGAATCGATGCGAGAATCAAAGAACTGGAAGAAGAGTATGCCACACATACGAATAATCAGACGAATTCAGATGAGCAGGAAGCACAGATGAAAACGCAGATTGAAGAATTCGAAAAACGTATGGTCCTCTGCCAAAATGAAATCGAGGAACTGGAAAAAGAAGTGGAAGAAGCTTCTGCCGAAAAAGAACGTTTGATGGTTTCCCGAAAAGATTTCTTTGAACGCCGCAATGCGATGATGGAACAAATTGGAAATTTGGACAAAGAATGTTTCCGTCTGCAGTCTCGAAAGGAGAAATTGGAAGAGCAGCTTGACTCCCGTGTCAATTATATGTGGTCAGAATACGAGATCACATATCACAACGCAAAAGAAAATGCGGAAGATACCGGCCTTACTTACACGCGTATGAAAAGCCAGGTTTCCGATACAAAAAATCAGATTCGTTCTCTCGGTGATGTTAATGTCAATGCCATCGAAGATTACAAGAGTGTAAGCGAACGTTATGAAGTATTGAAAACACAGCACGATGATCTGATTGAGTCCGAAGAAAAACTGACAAAGATCATCGCCGAATTAGATGAGGAAATGCGAAAGCAGTTTAGTGAGAAATTTCAGGAGATCAAATCTCAGTTTGACAAAGTGTTTCGTGAATTGTTTGGTGGCGGAAAAGGTACATTGGAACTTGTGGAAGACGAGGATGTGCTTACAGCGGGTATTCGTATCATTGCACAGCCACCCGGAAAAAAATTACAGAACATGATGCAGTTATCCGGTGGTGAAAAGGCTTTGACAGCCATTGCTCTTTTGTTTGCCATTCAGAATCTGAAACCATCGCCATTCTGTCTGCTTGACGAGATTGAAGCGGCGCTTGACGATTCGAATGTAAAGAGGTATGCTAAATATCTACATAAGTTAACGAAAAACACCCAGTTTATCGTTATCACCCACCGACAGGGTACGATGTCTGCCGCCGATGCGTTATATGGTATTACAATGCAGGAAAAAGGTGTTTCGACATTAGTATCCGTTAAATTGATCGAAGAGCAGTTAAAAAATGAGAATAAAAAAGGAGAACTTGCATGAGTGAAAAGAAAGGATTTTTTGGAAGACTGAAAAGTGGTCTGTCAAAGACCAGAGATTCTTTTGTATCCGGTATGAATGCCGTTTTCTCCGGTTTTTCTGAAATCGACGATGATTTTTACGAAGAATTGGAAGAACAACTCGTTATGGCCGATATCGGAATGGAAACGACGACACGAATTATCGAGGATCTTCAGGAAAAGGTAAAAGAGCAGAAGATCAAAGAAGCTTCTTTGTGCCGGGAATTGTTAAAAGATTCCATTAAAGAACAGATGCGTATCGAGGAAGATGCTTATGATTTTGAAAATAAAAAATCCGTTGTGTTATTTATCGGCGTAAACGGTGTAGGAAAGACAACCAGTGTGGGAAAACTTTCCCATCAATTAAAAGATTCCGGTAAAAAAGTTCTTTTAGCTGCTGCGGATACGTTCCGTGCCGGAGCAATCGATCAGTTAAAAGAATGGTCCAACCGCGCCGGTGTAGAGATTATCGCCGGACAGGAAGGAGCGGATCCTGCCTCCATCGTTTATGATGCGGTTGCAGCGGCAAAAGCCAGAAAAATCGATTTACTTTTGTGTGATACTGCCGGACGCCTTCACAACAAGAAAAATCTGATGGCAGAACTTCATAAAATATATAAGATCATTGAGAATGAATATGCCGATGCCCATCTTGAAACGTTTATTGTGGTCGATGGAACAACCGGCCAAAATGCCTTGGTACAGGCCAGACAGTTTAGTGAAGTAACCGACATTACCGGCGTTATTTTAACCAAACTCGACGGAACGGCAAAAGGCGGTATCGCGATTGCTATCCAATCCGAACTGGGAATTCCTGTCAAATATATCGGAATCGGGGAAGGAATTGAGGATTTACAAAAATTTGATGCCGATGCTTTTGTCGATGCATTATTTGAATAAAAACGGAGGACATAACAACCATGATGACATTAGAGAAATTTGAAGAAGCAAGCGAACGTGTAAAGGAAGTCATCCTTCCTACGAACTTGATCTACAGTGAATATTACAGTGCCCAGACAGGTGCAAAAGTATACTTTAAGCCGGAAAATATGCAGTATACCGGTGCCTATAAAGTGCGTGGTGCGTATTACAAAATCAGCACACTTTCGGAAGAAGAACGTGCCAAAGGACTGATCACAGCCTCTGCCGGAAACCATGCACAGGGAGTTGCTTATGCCGCAAAAATCTTTGGTGTAAAAGCTGTGATCGTTATGCCTACGACAACCCCATTGATCAAAGTAAACCGTACCAAGAGTTACGGAGCAGAAGTCGTTCTTCACGGTGATGTTTACGATGATGCCTGTGCTTATGCTATGAAACTGGCAGAAGAGAACGGCTATACCTTCGTTCACCCATTTGATGACGAAGTCGTTGCTACCGGACAGGGATCGATCGCAATGGAGATTTTTAAAGAACTTCCTACCGTTGATATCATTTTAGTACCGATCGGTGGCGGTGGACTTGCCTGTGGTGTTTCCACACTTGCAAAATTATTGAATCCCAACATTACTGTAATCGGTGTAGAGCCGGCGGGTGCAAATTGTATGCAGATTTCTCTGAAAAACGGAGAAGTCACTTCACTGCCTGGTGTAAGTACGATTGCCGACGGTACTGCCGTAAAAACACCGGGATCAAATATTTTCCCATACATTCAGAAAAACATTGATGATATCATCACCGTAGATGACCATGACTTGATTGTTAATTTTTTGGATATGATGGAAAATCACAAAATGGTCGTTGAAAATTCCGGTCTGCTTACCGTAGCAGCCTTAAAAAAATTAGATATCCGTGGCAAAAAAGTTGTTTCCATCCTGAGTGGTGGAAATATGGACGTCATTACCATCGCCTCGGTTGTTCAGCACGGATTGATCCAGCGCGGACGTGTCTTTACCGTATCCGTTGAACTTCCGGACCGACCGGGTGAATTGCTTCATGTCGCCGAAGTGATTGCCAAAGCACAGGGAAATATCATTCGTCTGGAGCATAACCAGTTTGTCAGCATCAACCGAAATGCTGCAGTAGAACTTACCATCACGATGGAAGCCTTTGGCCACGAGCATAAAGAGTCCATCATCCAGGCATTGAAAGATGCCGGATATCAGCCGAAAAACCAGATGCCTACAGCGATTTATCAATAAAAGAACGGAGAATACCATCATGAGTTATGAACAAAGTTTATTATTTACTCCCGAAGGAGTGCGGGATATCTACGGAATCGAATGCGAAAAACGAAGAAAGATCGAAGCAGATATCCATAAAATCATGAAATCCTATGGATTTAAGGACATTCAGACCCCGACTTACGAATTTTTCGATATTTTCAACCGGGAACGTGGAACTGTTGCCTCGAAAGATATGTTTAAATTTTTCGACCAATACAATAATACACTGGTGCTTCGCCCGGACATTACGCCGTCGATTGCGCGCTGCGTTGCCAAATATTATGAGCAGGAAACAATGCCGATTCGCTTGTCTTATTGTGGAAGCACCTTTATCCACCGCCGCGGATATCAGGGTAAAATGTCTGAAATTTCACAGATTGGTGCGGAATTGATGAATGACGGAAGTTCCGATGCCGATGCAGAAATGATCGCACTTACCGTAGAATGTCTGGCAAAATCCGGATTGAAAGAGTTTAAGATCGATGTCGGACACGCCGGTCTGATTCGGGGAATTTTGGAAGAAGCTCATTTTAACAAAGAGGAGATTGCAGAATACAAAAAATATGTTGCCAATAAAAATATTTTTGCCGTGGAAGAAATGATGGAATCCCAGAATATTTCTGCCAATTTGAAAGAATTTCTGATCCGCCTTCCGGATCTTTTCGGCGGAAAAGAAGTTTTGGAATATGCGAGAAAATGCGTGACACGTCAAGAAGCAATCGAAGCGCTTGACCGCTTGGACACTGTATATGACATCTTGGTAAGTTATGGTCTGGAGCAGAATATCACTTACGATTTAAGTATGCTCAGCCATTATGATTACTATACCGGCATCATTTTCAAAGCCTATACCTATGGTACCGGCGAAGCACTGGTAACCGGCGGCCGTTATGATAACTTGATTGAACAATTCGGCAAAAAAGCCTCTGCGGTCGGTTTAGCAATTGTTTTGGATCAGCTGATGAATGCTCTTGCCAGCCAGGAAGTTGACATTGAAACGGATAAATCCGGCATTCTCGTTTTGTATCGTTCTGCCAACCGTAAAGAAGCAATCCAAATGGCAAATGAAGAACGTGCCAAAGGCCATTGTGTCCTTACCATGCGGAAAAATGCAGCCACGCCGATGGAACTCTATGAAGACTATGCAGTCCGCAATCAGATTTCCCGGATTCTTTATGTGGAAGCCGGAAAATGTACACAATTTGAATGCGAAAATACCAATTGGAGGGAAACCAAATGAAATATATAACGATTGCACTGGCAAAGGGACGTTTGGCAAAACAGACGTTACAATTACTGGAACAGACCGGCATAACCTGTGAGGAGATGAAAGACAAAGATACCCGTAAACTTATCTTTGTCAATGAAGAATTGAAATTGAAATTCTTTCTTTCCAAAACTTCTGACGTGCCTACCTATGTAGAATACGGTGCCGCAGACATCGGTGTTGTCGGAAGTGATACCATTTTGGAAGAAGGACGCAAAATTCTGGAAGTGCTTGATCTTGGGCTTGGAAAATGCCGTATGTGCGTCGCAGGACCGGCAAGTGCCAAAGAGCTTCTGAAGACAAACCAGATCATCCGCGTGGCTTCCAAATACCCTAAAATTGCGAAAGATTATTTTTACAATAAAAAACATCAAAACGTAGAAATTGTGAAACTGAACGGATCGGTCGAATTGGCTCCGATCGTAGGACTTTCCGAAGTTATCGTAGATATCGTGGAAACCGGATCTACCCTTCGTGAAAACGGATTGGAAGTTCTTGAAGAGATCTGTCCGCTTTCCGCACGCGTCATTGTAAATGAAGCAAGTATGAAAATGCAGCGCGAACGAATCACAAAAATTGTAAAAGATTTAAAAAATACACTGACAACATCCGAAAACTAAGAAAGAAAGGTGACAGGATATGAAATGCATGAAACTGGAAGAATCTTCCATCGACAACATTTTGGAAAATCTCTTAAAACGTAGTCCAAATCAATATGATACCTATCAGGATACCGTTGCTGAGATTTTAAATGACGTAAAAGAAAACGGTGATAAGGCACTTTTTGCTTATACCGAAAAATTTGATAAAGCAGTGATCACAAAAGATACGATCAAAGTGACCGAAGAGGAGATCAAAGAAGCTTATGATCAGGTAGACGATTCCTTGATCGAAGTGATGAAAAAATCGCTGGCAAACATTCGTGATTTTCACGAAAAGCAGCTTCGCAACAGCTGGTTCGAGACAAGAGAAGACGGGGTTATTTTGGGACAGCGTGTTACAGCACTCGAAAGTGTCGGTGTCTATGTTCCGGGCGGAAAAGCAGCCTATCCATCCAGTGTATTGATGAATATAATCCCGGCTAAAGTAGCCGGCGTGAAACGTATTGTGATGACAACACCTCCGGGAAAAGATGGAAAGGTAACCCCTGTTACACTGGTAGCCGCACATCTTGCCGGTGCTACAGAAGTATACAAAGTCGGCGGTGCGCAGGCAATCGGTGCTCTTGCTTACGGAACCGAGTCCATCAAAAAAGTATGCAAGATCTGCGGTCCCGGTAACATTTTCGTTGCGCTTGCGAAAAAGGCCGTTTACGGACATGTCAGCATTGACTCTATCGCGGGACCAAGTGAGATCCTTGTGCTGGCTGACGAGACAGCAAATCCACGTTATGTGGCAGCGGATCTTTTGTCACAGGCGGAACATGACGAACTGGCATCTGCCATCCTCGTTACCACAAGCGAGAATCTTGCCAAAGAGGTAGAAAAAGAAATCGAAGGCTTTTTGCAGACATTGAGCCGTGCCGATATCATTCGTAAATCCCTGGATAATTACGGATACCTTTTGATTGCACCGGATATGAAATCCGCGATTCACACAGCCAACGAAATTGCTTCGGAACATTTGGAAATCATTACCAAAAATCCGTTTGACACCATGACGCGCATTCAGAATGCCGGTGCTATTTTCCTTGGAGAATACAGCAGTGAACCTTTGGGAGATTATTTTGCCGGACCAAACCATGTCCTTCCGACAAACGGAACCGCAAAATTCTTTTCCCCATTGAATGTAGATGACTTCATTAAAAAATCAAGCGTAATCTCTTATTCAAGAGAAGCTTTGGAGCCAATCCACAAAGATATCATCGAATTTGCTACCGCCGAACATTTGACAGCACATGCGAATTCCATCGCGGTGCGTTTTGAAGATCAGGAGTAATCGATGAATAAAAAATTATTTTTGTTTGACTTAGACGGTACGTTGTCCGATTCCAGCGAAGGCATTACCAAAGCCGTTTCCTATGCATTGGAATCCTTTGGTATCGAGGTTCCGGACCGCAAAGAACTGAGCTGTTTTATCGGCCCGCCATTGCCGGAATCCTTTCAGAAATTTTATGGATTCAGTGAAGAAGAAGCGGCACGCGCCACAGAAGTTTACCGTTCCTATTATAACGTAACCGGTAAGTTTGAAAACACCCCTTATCCGGGAATCCGGGAATTATTGGTGCACATGAAAAAACAGGGCATTCCGGCCATGGTTGCCACTTCGAAACCGATTGTGACCGCAACAGAGATACTGGATCACTTCGGATTTCTTCCTTATTTTGACAAGATTGCCGGAAGTGTTCCGGAAGAAGGACGCTACAAAAAAACAGAAGTGCTGTCATGGCTTTTATCCCGGATTGATCTGCCAAAAGAACAGATTGTTATGATCGGTGATCATCCGGATGATATCAATGGTGCCAGAGAAAATGGGATTGACTGCATCGGAGTGTTGTATGGATTTGGCAAAAACGACCAGATTGAAGCTGCCAGACCGGCTTGGACAGTCAAAACAGTGGAAGAATTGGAAAAACTCATTTTAAGTGCCTGAAAAATGCCGAAAAGAACTAGAAAACACTTGACGAAGACAAAAATATATGATATATTTTTCATGTTGTTAAAAAATAGATGGTCCTCTGGTGCGTTATGCAGGACATAACAAAATAGCATTAAGAACATCAAAAACAAGTAGGAGGAACAACAATGAACGAAATTATTAAGAAAATCGAAGCAGAACAGATGAAAAGTGAAATTCCTGAATTTCACGTTGGCGATACTGTAAAAGTATACGCAAAAGTTATCGAGGGAAGCCGTGAAAGAACACAGGTTTTTGAAGGCGTTGTATTGAAGAGACAGGGCGGAAGCAACCGTGAAACATTTACTGTTCGTAAGAGCTCAAATGGTATCGGTGTAGAAAAGACTTGGCCACTTCATTCTCCAATCGTTGAGAAGATTGAGATTGTTCGTCTTGGTAAAGTTAGACGTGCAAAATTGAACTACCTTCGTGACCGTGTTGGAAAAGCTGCTAAGGTAAAAGAATTAGTTCGCTAAGAATTACAAACAGGTTTATTGTTAATAGTGTATGTTATAGCATTTGCCGTAGCATACACTATGTTTCTATATAGGATAATCAGAAAGGGAATTTGTTTTGAATTTAAATTTTGATGAAGAAATCAAAAAACAAAAACGAAAAAAATTGATCAAAACCTCTTTGATCTGGCTGATAGAAATTATAATTGTAATTGCTGTCGCCTATTTTGTGATACATTTCTGTTACCGTCGTACCAATACGATCGGTTCCACCATGGAACCAACCCTTTACAATGGACAGGAAGTATTTATCAATACCAAAGCCTATGTTCTTACTTCTCCCAAACGTGAAGCCGTAATTGCGTTTTATGAAAAGGAGAAACAAGAAGGCGAAGAGGAGCCCTTGATCAGCATACGGCGTGTGATCGGGCTGCCCGGTGAAAAAATCAAAATCACCGATGGAAAAGTCTGGATCAATGGGGAAGAATATCAATCAAAATATACGTATTCAGCCATGGCAACCGGCGGCATTGCCGAGCAGGAGCAGACACTTTCGGAAGATGAATATTTTGTGCTGTGTGATTCCCGTTCCAACACCGATGACAGCCGAAATTCGGCCTTTGGCATGGTGAAAAAATCACAGATTATCGGAAAAGTTTCATTCCGGTTAAAACCATTTTCCCGAGTAACAAAACCGGAACAAAAAACGACACAAACACAAGAAGAGGAGAATTGATCATGCATTTTCAGTGGTATCCCGGACATATGACAAAGGCAAAACGCGCCATGCAGGAAGATATTAAATTGATTGATGTTATCGTGGAACTTGTAGATGCACGTATTCCAAGGAGCAGCAAAAATCCTGATATTGATGCCTTGGCAAATGGCAAATCGCGCATTTTATTATTAAATAAGAGCGATATGGCAGATCCGGCCCAGACTGCCCGTTGGAAAGCTTATTATGAAAAACAGGGCTTTTTTGTACTGGCTGTCAATTCCACCAAACGCAGCGAACTAAAAGCAGTTAATCAGCTGATTCAGAAAGCATGCAAAGAAAAGATCGAGCGAGACCGCAAAAGAGGGATATTAAACCGTCCAATCCGTGCCATGATCGTCGGTATTCCCAATGTAGGAAAATCGACATTTATCAATAGTTTTGCCGGAAAAGCCTGCACAAAAACAGGAAACAAACCGGGTGTAACAAAAGGAAAACAATGGATCCGCATCAATAAACAGGTTGAATTGCTGGATACTCCGGGAATTCTCTGGCCGAAATTCGAAGATCAGACGGTCGGTCTGCGTCTTGCTTTTATCGGCTCGATTAAAGATGAAATTCTGCAGCGCGTAGAAATCGCCCTGGATCTTATCGAATATCTGAAAGAAGCATATCCCGGAACTTTAGCATCTCAATACGGCATCGAGGAGTCAAACGATTCCACTGCATTACTGGAAGAAATCGGAAACATTCGCAAGTGTATAAAAAAAGGAACTGAGATTGACTATGAAAAAACTGCCGCCCTTATTCTCGATGATTTCCGCAGCAGTAAACTGGGTCTGATCTCCTTAGAGACACCTTCTGAAGCAGAAAAATAAACGGACAGAAAAGAGGTTTACGATGGAAAATAAATTAGACACAAACGAAATTGAAGAAAGTCTGCGCATCTGCGAAGAACTTTTTCAAAATAATCCGGATTTTAATCGAAGAGCGCCACGGCCGGTAGAAGCGTTGGAATTGGCAAAAAATGTGACCGCACCTGTAGTTGAGCCGGAACCTGCAGTTGAGCCGGTACCCGTGACAAAACCGGTATCGGAAGAAAAAACAGAATCTGCAAAACCGGTTGTTTCCCAAGCACCGGAACCGGTAAAACCACCCGTTGTGGAAAAAGAACCGAAGCCTTCCGTTGAGCCGGTATCCGTGACAAAACCGGTATCGAAAGAAAAAAAGGAAACTCAGCCAAATGATTCAGAACCGGATTCGAAAAAAGAAAAATCCAAACCAAATATAAAGAAAAATTTGATTGCGTTTGGCATCTGCGTTGTGATTGCTATTGTGATCGCACTGATCATTACCAATTTTGTCGCCAGTCATACCAAAGTGGAGGGAAATTCCATGGAATCTACGCTGGAAAACGGTGATGATATTATCGTGGAAAAATTTTCCTATATAACAAGTGATCCGGAACGCTACGATATCATTGTGTTCCGCGAAAGCGAGTCCGTTAATTACATTAAACGTGTGATTGCATTACCGGGTGAAACCATTCAGATTACAGAAGGGAAAATTTATATTAACGAACGGGCCGTATTTGATGCTTATGGAAATGCCAAAATGGAAGATGGCGGAATTGCCGAAAAACCGATCAAACTTGGGCAAGATGAATATTTTGTTCTGGGTGACAACCGCAATGCCAGCAAAGACAGCCGTGACAAGGCAGTTGGTGTCATAAAACGTGACCAGATCATCGGAAAAGCATGGCTGCGGGTTCTTCCCTTTGATAACTTTGGAAAATTAAAATAAAAAGGACGCAGAAAACATGGAAATTGAACGCAAATATTTAGTAAAAGAACTGCCGGAAAACTTGGAAAATTACCCGCATTTTTTCATTGAGCAGGGGTATTTATGTACCAAACCAACCATTCGGATCCGCCGAAAAAATAATGACTATATTCTGACTTATAAATCCAGGCAGAATGTATCGCCGGCGGTTGACACCTGTGTCAATGTCGAAGAGGAATTTCCGCTTTCCAAAGAGGCTTATGAACATCTGAAAGAAAAAACGGACGGAATCCTTGTCTGCAAAACCAGATACTACATTCCTTATCAAAAATATACCATTGAACTGGATCTCTTTGAGGCGCCTTATGATACGCTGCGGATTGCCGAGGTCGAATTCCCAACGACAGAAGAAGCGGTTCAATTTTGTCCACCATCCTGGTTTGGAGAAAATGTGAGCGGTGATATCCATTTTTCTAATTCTTATTTAGCAACAAAAAAATAAAAAAACGAGAAAAAGTTCTTGTAAATACTCCTAAAATATTATATAATTTTTTTGATATTATTATAAGGAGGTATGACCCATGTCATATGTAGATGAGGTATTGGCGCAGTTGATTGAAAAAAATCCTGCAGAGCCAGAATTCCATCAGGCTGCTAAGGAAGTTTTGGAATCCCTTAGACCTGTTGTTGAGAAAAACGAAGAAAAATTCCGTAAAGACGCTTTGTTGGAGCGTTTGACAAACCCAGAAAGACAGATTAAATTCCGTGTACCTTGGGTAGATGACAATGGTAATGTACAGGTTAATACCGGATACCGTGTACAGTTCAATAGTGCAATCGGACCTTACAAAGGTGGTTTGCGTTTCCATCCATCCGTAAATCTTGGTATCATTAAATTTCTTGGTTTTGAGCAGATTTTCAAAAATTCTTTAACCGGCCTTCCTATCGGCGGAGGTAAAGGTGGTTCAGATTTTGATCCTAAAGGAAAATCAGATAGAGAAGTTATGGCATTCTGCCAGAGCTTTATGACAGAACTTCAGAGACACATCGGAGCAGATACTGACGTTCCTGCTGGTGATATCGGAGTTGGTGGACGTGAAATCGGTTTCTTGTATGGCCAGTACAAGAGAATCCGTAACTGTTATGAAGGCGTTTTGACTGGTAAAGGTCTTACTTTCGGTGGTTCTTTAGCTCGTACAGAAGCAACAGGTTATGGTTTGTTATATTATACACAGGAAATGCTGAAATGCAACGGCATCGATATCGCTGGTAAAACAGTTGCAATCAGTGGTTCCGGAAACGTAGCTATCTATGCTGCACAGAAAGCTCAGCAGCTTGGTGCAAAAGTTGTTACGGTATCTGATTCTACCGGCTGGGTATACGATCCAGAAGGAATCGATGTTGAATTGCTGAAAGAAGTAAAAGAAGTACATCGTGCAAGATTGACAGAATATGCTGAGAAGAGATCTTCTGCACAGTATCATGATGGAAAAGGTGTATGGACTGTTAAAGTTGACATCGCTCTTCCATGTGCTACACAGAATGAACTTTTGATCGATGATGCAAAAGCACTTGTTGCAAACGGCGTTGTTGCTGTAGCAGAAGGAGCTAACATGCCTACATCTATCGAAGCTACTGAGTATCTTCAGGCAAATGGTGTATTGTTTGCACCTGGTAAAGCTTCGAATGCCGGCGGTGTTGCAACATCGGCTTTGGAAATGTCACAGAACAGTGAAAGACTTCACTGGACATTTGAAGAAGTTGACAATAAACTTCAGGGCATCATGGTTAACATTTTCCATGCGTGTGATGAGGCTTCTAAGAAATATGGTTTCGAAAAGAACTATGTAGTAGGAGCAAACATTGCCGGTTTCGAAAAAGTTGCAGAAGCTATGCAGGCTCAGGGTATTGTCTAAAATACATTTGTTATAAAAACATATTGAAATCAAAAATAGGCAGCTGGATTTTTCCACTGCCTATTTTTTACAATTTAAAGCAGTTCCGGTAATAACAATCTGTCGTTCCCGATTACGACTCTAAATGCCTTATATTGATTGTTGCACTCTTCAAATATCCCTGTTAGAATAAGCATCAACAAACAAAATACATTAAAGGAGAGTGAAGAAATGACATTAAAACATTTCATTAACGAAGTTGCACAATTGCTGCAAGAACATCTGGGGGAACATTACATTGTAGAAACTGCTACCACATTAAAAAATAATTCTGTGGAATTATCCGGTGTACAGATTCGCCACAAGAAAGACAATATCTTTCCTACAATTTATCTGAATGATTTTTATGAATTGTACGAGAAAAACAGTGTTACCATGGAGGAAATTGTCGACAAAGTTGCAGAAGGATTTCAGGAAAGCCGGAAATCTATCAAAAAACTTGCTCCTTTGGACAGCACAACCTTTGAAAACTGTAAGGATAAGATTGTATACCGGCTGGTTTCGCAAAAACAAAATCAGGAAATGCTGGAAAATATGCCCTACATTCCCTTCATGGATCTTGCTATCACTTTTCACGTAATTGTGTCTATGGATCCGCCGTCCCTTCATTCCATAAAAATCACAAATGAGCTTCTGGAAACCTGGGATATCACTACACAGGCATTGTTCCAGATTGCTTCCGAAAACACACCTCGTTTAATGCCGCCACGCATCGTCAATATTCAAGATATGCTTATGGAGAACCTTCCTTTGAAAGCACCGGAATCAGATTTGACAAATGAAGAAAAAACCGATATGATAGTAATCACGAATACACTTGGTGTAAATGGAGCCGCCGTGATCTTGTATCCGGATATACTGGCTTCTCTGGCAAAAGAGTACGATACAGATTTTTATGTAATTCCGAGCAGTATCCACGAGGTGATCTTGGTTTCAGCAGAAGATGATTCTATGCTGGCAGAATACAGACGAATGGTACAGGATGTCAATAAACGGTTTGTGGATCCGGAAGAGATATTATCCGATCAGGTTTATTACTATGAACAAAAATTACAAAAAATGAAATAAAAAATGCACCTGGAGGGATTCGAACCCCCGACCAACGGCTTCGGAAGCCGGTACTCTATCCACTGAGCCACAGATGCATCAATTGTTATTATATACGACTTTACCATAAAAGTAAAGAACAAAATTGAAAAGAGGTTATTTTTCTATGGATAAAATAGTACGTGGCATAGCAGAAGAGGGACAAATTCGTTGTTTTGCGATGGAATCTACCCAGCTTGTGGAAGAAGCAAGACAACATCATAATACAAGTCCGGTTGTGACTGCCGCCTTGGGGCGATTATTAACCGGAGGAGCCATGATGGGGGCTATGATGAAAGGGGATTCGGATCTCTTAACATTAAAAATAGACTGTTCCGGTCCGGTAAAGGGCTTAACCGTAACTGCTGATGCCAAAGGAAATGTAAAAGGATTTCCGCTCGTTCCACAAGTTTCGTTGCCTGCAAGCCCAGCTGGGAAATTAGATGTCGGACGTGCCGTTGATCTCGGGGTGCTGACAGTAATCCGTGATACCGGATTAAAAGAGCCTTATAGCGGAACCATCAATCTTGTTTCCGGTGAAATTGCAGAAGATCTAACCTATTATTTTGCAGCTTCTGAACAAACTCCATCTTCAGTAGCGCTCGGCGTTTTAATGAATAAAAATAACACGGTCAAAAAGAGTGGCGGATATATCATCCAGCTGATGCCGGATGCTTCGGATGAAATCATTGATACGTTAGAAACCCGATTGAAACACCTGGATCCTGTCACTACGCTTTTATCAAACGGTCATACACCGGAATCTATGCTGAAATTGATCTTAGAAGGCTTAGATCCGGAATTGAAGGACGAAATGCCGGCGCAGTTTTACTGTAACTGCTCCAAAGAACGTGTCTCCCGGGCTTTGATCTCATTGGGGACAAAAGAATTGGATGAGATGATCAAGGACGGCAAGCCGGTTGAAGTAAACTGCCATTTTTGTAATACAAATTATAAATTCAATCTCGAAGATCTGGAACAATTAAAAAAATCGGGAAAGCAATAGACAAATCTGTCGAAAATTGATATAATTGTCCTATAGCAAAAGTGAGGTTGAATATTATGAAATTAAAATATAAAAAATTAATTATTATTATTACAGTAGGTGCGTTGTTACTTGGCTTCTTTATTCTGACGTTGATTCCAACCGGTGGAAATTCATCCAATCCGGTAGAAGATGCAGAATTAGTGAAGTGTACAAACGAAGACATCAATAATCTGATTACCAGTTATTATCAGGCAAAACGTGATGTCAATCTGGAAGAACTGGAACCATTAGTCAGCGATATCAATCAGATCGATCAGGAAAAATTGATCGCACAGGCCGAATATGTGGAAGATTATCAGAATATCACCTGTTACCTTCTTGAAAATGAAGACAATGGTGCTTATCGAGTCTATGTACGATTTGATATGAAACTGAAAAATATTAATACACTGGCTCCTTGTCTGAGTGCTCTTTATGTTACAATGGGATCCGATGGCAAAAATGTCATTTATCTCAGTGCTTTAGATAAAAATGAGGAAGACTTTATCCTTGCAGCAGACAAGAATTCTCATCTTGCCGATATGCAAAAAGAGGTTAATGATAAGCTGCAGGAAGCAATTAATGCAGATGAAGCATTCCGACAGTTGTATCAGACGATGGATCAGGCGATTGCAAACGTTTCTTCCACACCGGAACCACAGGCAGATGCTGCACAGCCAACGGCCGAACCAGCCGCTGCTGACCCAAATGCTGCTGCAACCACAGATCCGAACGCTGCTCCGGCTGCTGATCCGAACGCCGCTCCGACTGCCGCTCCAAATGCTGCCCCGGCTGCCGATCCAAATGCTGCCCCGGCTCAATAATCTGCTAATTTAGCAAGAAAGAAAGATAATTTATGGATGAACAATTACGTATAAACAAATACTTAAGTTCTATTGGTTACTGTTCCCGACGAGAAGCAGACCGGCTCTTGGAACAGGGAAAGATTCAAGTGGATGGACACACTGCTTTTGTTGGAGAACGTATTACCAAGGAACAGTATATTACGGTAAATGGAATCCCTGTTGGTGAAAAACCAAGAGAAATTGTGATTGCTTTTAACAAACCAAAAGGGATTGTATGTACCAGCAGTGTCAAAGAAAAAAATAATATTGTTGAATATTTACATTTTCCAACACGTATCTATCCGGTAGGAAGACTTGACAAGGATTCCACCGGATTGATTTTACTAACCAATGATGGAGAATTGACAGATCGTATCCTTCGCGGAAAAAACAATCACGAAAAAGAATATCTTGTCACAGTTCAAAAACCATTACGTCCGGAAATTGTACGCGCCATGGAACAGGGAGTTCCTATTTTGGACACCATGACGAGACCATGTCAGATCATTCAAATTGATTCCCACACCTTCCGGATTATACTAACTCAGGGTTTAAACCGACAAATCCGCCGTATGTGTGAATATTTTGGCTACAAAGTTATCACACTAAAAAGAGTTCGTGTAATGAATATTCATTTAGGAGAACTAAAAGAGGGAACCTGGCGAGAGATCACAGGAAATGAATTGGAAGAATTAAAAAACGCATTGAAAGGACAAAAATTCTACAATGAATGAGATGGAACGTATGCGGGATTTAGTTGCCCGGTTAAATGCTGCAGCTAAAGTTTATTATCAGGGTGAAGATGAAATTATGACTAATTTTGAATATGATGCTTTATATGATGAATTGGTCGCTTTGGAAGAGAAAACGGGAGTCGTTCTCTCCGGAAGTCCTACGGTTCAAGTTGGATATGAAACCCTTAGTGAACTGCCAAAAGAAGCGCACATCGCCCCGATGCTTTCGCTTGGAAAGACAAAAGAACGGGAAGAACTGGTACAGTGGCTTGCTTCACGTGAAGGGTTGTTATCCTTAAAGTTAGATGGTTTAAGTGTCATCTTAACTTATCAGAATGGTTTCTTAGTAAAAGCGTTAACTCGCGGAAATGGCGAAATTGGTGAAGTGATTACTAACAATGCCAAAACATTCAAAAATATTCCTGCTAAAATTCCGTACACCGGAACTTTAGTTATTCGTGGAGAGGCATTGATCCGATATTCCGATTTTAAAGTATTAAATGAATCCTTTTCTGACATTCAGGAGAAATACAAAAATCCGCGAAATTTGTGCAGCGGCACAGTTCGTCAGTTAAATAATGAAATTACCGCAAAAAGAAATGTTCATTACTATGTTTATAACTTAATTCAGTCCGATTCGGAAATCAATTTTGATTATAAAGAAGAAGAGTTGATTTGGCTTGACAAGCAGGGATTTGACATCGTGCCTTATAAAAAAGTAACCGGAAAAAATATTCTTTCCGCTATTGACGATTTTTCTGAAACGATTACAAATGGGTTTGATTTGCCAAGCGATGGACTTGTTCTTACTTATAATGATATTTCTTATAGCCGGTCATTGGGAAGAACGGCTAAGTTTCCGAGAGACTCCATTGCTTTTAAATGGCAGGATGAATTGGCAGAAACAACGTTAACAGACATTGAATGGAGTGCATCTCGTACAGGGCTTATTAATCCGGTTGCGATTTTTGAGCCGGTTGAATTAGAGGGAACCACTGTAAGCCGCGCCAGTGTCCATAATGTAAGCATTTTAAAAGAACTGCAATTAGGAATCGGCGACAAAATCACAGTGTATAAAGCAAATATGATCATTCCGCAGATTCAGGAAAACCTGACAAAGAGCAATGCATTGTCAATTCCGCCCGTTTGCCCGGTGTGTCATCAGGAAACAGAACTTATCAATGAAAATGGTTCTGAATTTTTGTTTTGTCCAAACCCGAAATGCTATGCAAAAAAAATCAAAGCATTTACCCATTTTGTAAGCCGGGATGCCTTAAATATTGATGGATTTTCGGAAGCTACTTTGGAAAAATTTATTGATCACGGCTGGCTGCAAAAAGTTACCGATATTTTTTCGTTGTCACAATACAAAGAAGAAATTCAAAATTTAGATGGCTTTGGAGAAAAATCGTACGCGAATTTGATTCAAGCAATAGAAGACTCTAAACAAGTTACTTTAGAACGCGTTATCTACAGTCTTGGAATTAAGGGGATTGGCTTAAGCATGGCAAAATTAATCTGTCGGAAATATCCTCTTTCTCTTACCGAGTACAAAAATTTATCTGTAGAAGAGTTACTTTCTGTAGATGGCATTGGAGAAAAATTGGCTGAGTCCTTTGTAGAATATTTTGCCGATCCGGAAAATCAGGATCTCTTACAGCAATTAAGCAATATTCTTACCATTGCTTTGCCGGAAAAAATCGAATCCAATGCTTCCTTCGAAGGGAAAACATTTGTTATTACAGGAAGTCTTACTCACTTTACAAATCGTAACGAATGTAAAGAAAAAATTGAATCTCTCGGCGGAAAAGTAAGTTCTTCCGTAAGTAAAAATACTGCTTTTCTGGTTAATAATGATATTACTTCAAGTTCTTCAAAAAACAAGAAAGCCAAAGAACTAGGAGTTCCTATTATCACAGAAGACCAATTACTTGAAATGATTCAATAAAAATCTTGTTTTTGTATCATTTTGCCTTTATAAAGAATAATAATGGGAATGACGAGAAACGTTCCCATTATTAAGACGAGGCATACTGTCGAAGGAACATACTGTAATATTTCATTAATGGAGAACAGTTTTTTTCCGATGTAACATGAACTTATAAATAATATTGCCGGGCAAACCAGCCATTTTATCAAATCAATCTTTGTATATTTTCTTTTCACAAGATAATATCCATCTAAAATACTTATGAGAATCTGACTGACCAGCATCCCAAGTAAATACCCATATATGCCAAAATATGGGGTTGCCATAATCAAAAAAGCAATTCTCAGAACCAAACCAATAACCGTATTTCGAAAAGTTATCGAACTTTTTGACAATCCGTTTATGATGCTTGCCAGTGTCGTAGAAACATAAACAAAAGGGCAGATCATAGAAAGAAGAGAAAGCAATTTCCCGGAACGCGGATTATGAAAGAACATAGTTCCTATCTGAGGTCCAAAACATACGAAGACTGCCATGGCGATACAGCCAAGCAGAAGAGAGTACTTTATGGTTATTTGCGTTGTCCGCATTATTTTAGAGTTATCCTTTTCATAATATGCTTTGGATACTTCCGGAAGAAGCAATACCGACAGCGAATTTGTGATTGTTCCCGGAAATAAAATAAATGGAAGCACAATCCCCGTGGTTATTCCATATAGGGCAAAAGAATCGATTCGATTCAATCCGGAAAATTGCAGCATAATAGGAATTAGAACCGCTTCTGCCGCTGACAAAACCGAGATGGTAAGGCGCGTAGCGCTTAATGGGATTGCCTGCCCCAGCAGTTTTTTTATCAATTCTCCATACCTTGATTTAGAATTTTCTTTTTTCCCAGAAAATTCTTTTCGAATATTCCACATATTGTATATATTAGATGCCATTTCCCCTACAATTAATCCCAATACAGCAATTTCGCACGATATTGATTTTTGAAAACAGAAAAAAACGGCAACAACAAAGCCTACTCTGCAAAACTGTTCAATAATTTGTGTGATGGACGGTACTTTCGCATGACGTTTTCCATAAAAATACCCATTGATAATACTTGTAATTCCACAAAAAGGAAATATAACCGAGAGTATTCTTAACAATGGTGCCGTTTCTTTTGCAAACAGCAAATGAATACTTATCCAATCGGAAAAAGTAAATAAGAGAACGAATAATGTAATCGAACAACAAAGCGAACAGAAAATTCCACACTTTAATACACGTTTTGAATTTTTTAAATGGGGATCTGCAACCAATTGAGAAACAGCAGTCTGCAGACCGGAGGCATATAAAGTAAAGCATATCCCATAAATTGGAAATATCATCTGATATATTCCCAATTTGGTATCTCCAAGAAGATTGGCCAGAAATATACGATATAAAAATCCGATCACTCTGGTTATCACTCCGGCAACGGTCAGAATAATCGTACCTTTTAGCATTTTATTTTTCATATTCTGCTCCTTACTCATTTCCCAGCATTTACTTACATGATTTTCTGTATAAAATGTATATGATTGTAAAATATTTTATATGAAAAATTTTTAGATGTTGTATTTTACACCATTTTGTTGTATTATAGTTATAACTGTATGTGTACGAAACCAATTCATATAAAGGGGACGATAGCAAATGTCAAAACGAAATAAAATTTCCCTTGGGACTCCGACAGAAGAACTGCCAGAATGGACGCTTTCTCTGGATTTCACCGAGTCTCAGGATACAATAAAAGAGGAGAAAAAGCCTGAAAGTACCATTTCATCTGAAAGTACATTTTCCGAACCATCACCGCAGCCTGCTCAACCCGCAGTTTCCGGTCTTAGTTCCGGACTTAGTGGTGGCTTGAATACAGAATTTGTAATTGGAAATGATGATTCCACATCGGATGATAATTCTTTTTCCGAGCCACTTCCTTCACAAAATAATTTTGCCACAGAAAATGTATTGGATTTTGGTGGGGATACTTTATCAACGCAAGACATGGAAAGCATTACAACACTTGATATCTCAGATGATGCGGAGAAGGCAGACAGCATCTTAAATATCGGACAACCGGAACCGGAGCCTGTGCCTGAACCTGTTGCGGAAGTTACTCCTGAACCGGAACCTCAGCCAACACCGGAGCCTGTTGTAGAAGTTGTTCCTGAACCGGAACCTCAACCTGCGCCGGAACCTATTGCGGAAGTTGTTCCTGAACCGGTGGATGTTGACAGCCAGTTATCCGATATGGCTAATTCTATTGTTTCAGAAGAAAATGAAGAACAAATATTATCGACGGCTGCGGATTTGCTTAAAAACGAACAAAACTCAGCAAGACCGGAAGATATTGAAATTATTGATGAAATGGATCATTCCACATCAGAAAATACGGACGATGTTTTGGCCTTGCTTAAACAATTAGATGTGTCTGAAAATTTACAAAGAATGCAGTCGGCAGCACAAGAAGATATTGCAGACGTTATCGAGCAGACAGAAGTAGACAATGAACTCGAAACTGCTGTTCCTTTGGAGAATCTTGACGTACTTATGCCAGCGGAACCACAGGAAAGTGCTAATCTTTCTGACCAGGAACCTGTGATTGAAGAGCCGGTTTCCGTGGAAACTCCGGTTCAGGATTCCATTCCGATGGAGAATCTTGACGCACTTATGCCGGAGGAACCACAGGAAAGCGTTAATCTTTCTGACCAGGAACCTGTGATTGAAGAGCCGGTTTCCGTGGAAACTCCGGTTCAGGATTCCATTCCGATGGAGAATCTTGACGCACTTATGCCGGAGGAACCACAGGAAAGCGTTAATCTTTCTGACCTTGAACCAGTGATTGAAGAGCCGAAGGAAAACCAGGCAGAGCCAGTCATGGAAATTACCAATGACATGTTTGACATGGGCTATGATTTGGATGATGAACCACAGTATTCTGAGGAAAACATTGATTTAAGTGCATTCCAGGGAAGTATAAAAGATGCAGAGGAGATTAATAAACCTGCTTCGGATGCGCTTGATCTGGATGCAGCAGAAGCAGGCTCAACTTCCAGTTTCGATATGTCTAACTTAGTTGCGGCCGCCATGAATACATTAACACATCATGAAGAAGAAAACAGCCTTGCTGCAGAAAATGAAGAAACTTCAGAGAATAATTCGATGGAAGAGGCAGAGGGTACTTCCACTGCAGAAACTGCAGCAGAGCAGGAACAGCCGGATCCGTCAAAACTGGAAAAAGCCACGCTTGACTTCAGCGAAAACGACGATGAATCTCCAGATGCAAATCTTGATTTTGGCGAGGATGAAGATGAAACTCTATCTAATTTAGATTTTGTAGTAGAAGAAGAACCGGAAGAAGCAAATTTAGATTTCGAGTCCGATTTTGAATTTGACCCGGATACGAATTTAGATTTTACAGAAGAAGAGGAAGAAGATCCAGACTTTAATTTAGATTACAAAGAAGATGAGGATCCATTTGCGGAAACCTCATCTGAATTTGAAGAAGAAACACCGGAAGTTTCCTTTGAAGCAGAAGAACCTCAATCGGAACCGGAAGCACAGCTGCATTTTGAACAAGAGCCTCAATTGCAGCCGGAGGTAGCAGATTATCAATTTGAAGCCGAACCGGAGCCTGCTTTAGATTTTGAAGCAGATTTGGATACCGAAAATGCGATTGAAAGTCTGATTCCTCCGATGGACGATACATTATCCCATCAATTAGACGAAGTAATGACGGAATCTCAGGGAATAATAGCTGCTCCTACTATTGATGAGACAGATGTAGAAAACATTGCAAGTCCGCCAGAACCAGAGGAAGAAGTTGTTGAACCTGAACATACAGCAGTTTCTTCTGATACAGAGCCAGAAGCACAGGAACCGACACAGGAAGAAGTTCCATTTACACTTCACTTTGAACCTGTTAATCCGGATCAGGGTAGTTCTTTTGCCGAAGAAATGAATGACTTTGATGACGTTTCTTCTTTGATAATCGAAGATTATAACGAAGTTCCGACGGTTTCCAGTTTGGAAAAAGACCTGAAAAAACAGGAAAAAGAAAAGAAGAAAAACCGGAAAAAGAATGCGAAGAAGAAAGACGAGGGATTCTCACTTTCTTTGGATGAAATGGGCGAAAAACAGGGCAGCGAACCAGAAGAAAAAGAGAAATTTAAGTATTCTTCCAGCATGCCAATCCGTTCTACCAATATGCCGGAAATTCCAAAGCCAAAAGAGGAACCGGTTAAAGAACCGGAACCTGAGAAGTTTAAGTATTCTTCCAGCATGCCAATCCGTTCTACCAATATGCCGGAAGTTCCGAAACCAAAAGAGGAACCGGCAAAGCCGGCAGATACCCGGGAAGCCTCTTCTCAAACTGCTGCAGCCGGCTTGGAGGGTATTTCCAAAATCCAGTCAGTGACACCGGAAATGCTTGCGAAGGAAAGAAAAGAAACGGAGCATCTTGAAGATGTTCACACACATCACGAAGAAAAAGTATATGCAGAAAAGAATATTTACGACAATGGTACATTCCAGCGTGAATACTACCAGTTATATTATCAATAAAGAGAATTTACACAATTATGATATTCTCTGCATATTATAAGGATAGCAGAACCATAATATCCCATGTATAGCTCTCTATATGTGGGATATTTTTTAGCCAAATTTTATATTTTTTTTGAGAAATGTTATTGACAAAAAAAATAGCAAAGTTTATAATATTTTTAATCCCGATAAAAATGATAGGAATTAAAACAGTCGGACTTTTCCAATCCTTTTTATCTAGGAAGAACAACTGTAATTCCACTGTTCAAAGGAGGATTGCAATGAAAATTTCAACGAAAGGACGTTATGGTTTACGCGCAGTCATTGATATTGCGATACATGGGGATTCCGAGCCGGTTTCCTTAAGCGATATTGCCGTTCGTGAAGATATATCCGTCAGTTATCTGGAGCAGTTAATTGCCAAATTACGCCGGGCGGACATCGTAACCAGCGTTCGCGGGGCAAAGGGTGGTTATTCGCTTGCCAAGCCCAAAAATGAAATTTCTGTTGGAGATGTACTAAGAGCATTAGAAGGGGATCTTGCACCGGTAAACTGCTCAGAAGTCATTGAAAACGGAAGCCCCTGCAAAGAATCCAAACAATGCGTTTCCAAACTGGTATGGCAGCGCATTAGCGAGAGTATCAACAATGCTGTAGATAGTCTTACGATTTCTGATTTACTCGAGGAATCAAATTCAGATAAAATCTGCGGCTGTCAATAGAGAAAGGAGATCACAATGAGTAAATTTGTGTATTTAGATAATGCAGCAACAACATCAACAAAAAAAGAAGTCGTTGATGCTATGTATCCATTTTTTACAGAGAGCTTTGGAAACCCATCCAGTGTATATGATTTTGCCGCCAAAAACAAAAAAGCGGTAAATGACAGCAGACAGACCATCGCCGATGCGCTTCATGCCGATGTACGTGACATTTACTTTACCGCAGGCGGAAGTGAATCTGACAACTGGGCATTGATTGCCACTGCAGAAGCTTATGAAAATAAAGGAAAGCATATTATTACATCAAAAATCGAACATCATGCTATTTTGCACACCTGTGATTATTTGGAATCCCGTGGTTTTGAGATTACTTATATTGATGTCGATGAAAATGGTATTTTGAAATTAGATGAATTGAAAAAAGCAATTCGCCCTGACACAATTTTAATTTCCGTTATGTTTGCCAACAATGAGATTGGAACTATTCAGCCAATCAAAGAAATCGGTGAAATTGCCAAAGAACACGACATTTTATTCCATACAGATGCGGTTCAGGCATTTGGTCAGATTCCGATCAATGTCGATGAACTTCATATTGATATGCTGAGTGCCAGCGGACATAAACTCCACGGACCAAAAGGAATCGGTTTCTTGTATATTCGCAAGGGTTTGAAGCTTCGTTCTTTTATTCACGGTGGCGCACAGGAAAGAAAACGTCGTGCCGGTACCGAAAATGTACCGGGTATCGTAGGACTTGGAAAAGCCGTTTCCATCGCCGTAGAGACTATGGATGAACGAATCAAGCATGAAACAGAAGTCCGCGATTATATGATTGAAAAAATCAAAAAGACCATTCCGTATTGCCGATTAAATGGTGACCGCACAAAGCGTCTTCCAAATAATGTAAACTTTAGTTTTCAGTTTGTCGAGGGCGAGTCTCTGTTGATCATGTTAGACATGGAAGGAATTTGCGCATCCAGCGGATCTGCTTGTACTTCCGGATCTTTGGATCCTTCTCACGTATTATTGGCAATTGGTCTTCCTCACGAAATTGCACATGGTTCCCTTCGTATGACATTAAGCGAAGAAACCACCATTGAAGATGCCGACTATGTAATCGATAAATTGCAAGGCATCGTTGCAAAATTGAGAAGTATGTCTCCATTGTACGAAGATTTTGTAAAGAAAAATGCAGCAAAATAAGGAAAGGATGTATCGTAATGTATAGCGAAAAAGTAATGGATCATTTCAGTAATCCAAGAAATGTAGGAGAGATTGAAAACGCAAGTGGTGTTGGTACCGTTGGAAATGCAAAATGCGGTGATATCATGCGTATGTATTTAGATATTGACGATAATGGTGTAATTCAGGACTGCAAGTTTAAAACTTTTGGCTGTGGTGCTGCTGTGGCAACAAGTAGTATGGCAACCGAATTGGTAAAAGGAAAAACCATTCAGGAAGCAATGGAAGTAACCAACAAAGCCGTTATGGAGGCATTGGATGGACTTCCTCCGGTAAAAGTTCATTGTTCCCTTCTTGCAGAAGAAGCCATTCATGCAGCCCTTTGGGATTATGCAGAAAAACATGGGATTAAGATTGAAGGATTATCAAAACCAAAATCCGATATTCATGAAGGGGAAGAAGATACCGAGGAAGAGTACTGATTCCGGATTTTATAAAAAATCAAAACACCGTAGATTTCCAAAATAGGGATCTACGGTATTTTTAATCAAAAAGAATGAAATTGGCGAACATGATCCTTTACTGACACACAGCCGGAAAATCCAGCCTTTTGTGCCAGCATGGCCGCACGGTCAAAATCAGCCGCCACGCGGGAAATATCGTGAGCATCCGATCCAAAGATAATATTTTCGCCCCCAAGTTCTCGGAATCGTTTTATAATCTCAAAGCATGGATTTGGCATAATTCCATCATTTTTATATCCGGATGTGTTGATCTCCAGGATAATATTTCGCTCAAGAATAATCTTTAAGATTTCATCAATAAGCTCTGCATATTTTTCATAGTGATAAAACGCATAGCCGGAAGGGAGATAACGTGTAATGTAATCCAAATGCCCAACGGTATCAATTTGAATCTCTCCCAAATTTTTAAGCTGTTCATAGGTTGTTTCAAAATATCGTTTCAGGCCGTTTTCCTCGCCATAACTTTCCCAAAAATCCGGATAATAAGGATCCATGTTTTCCACCAGATGAATAGATCCGATACAATATTCCAGATCACAACGTTTGCTCAATGCCACATTTTCCTCATAGGCATCGGATTTTAACCCAATTTCCACACCGGTATGAATTTCAATCTGTTCTTTATATTTTTCACGTAGAACAGCAATGGTTTCCCGATATTTCTCAAAATCAAACTGGAACGGTTTTTCACCTTTCCCAAGTTTCCAGTCATAGGTGACCGGAAACCGGTAATCCATATGATCGGTAAAAGTAATTCCGCAGAGTTTTCGCCGGATTGATTCCCGGATCATATTTTCCATCGGTTCTTCACTATCCGTTGAAAACTGTGTGTGCATATGTGCATCGTATTGAACCATATTTCTTCCTCCTGTTATGAAGTGACCTTTGTCAAGAGTAAATTTCAAGAAACTTTTTCAAAGAAAATTTTTTTCTTAACTCTA
>UQAQ01000027.1 GCA_900539115.1 uncultured Roseburia sp. | reverse complement strand
GTGTCAGGAAAGAAAAACATTCGTCTTATGGCAAAGAAAAAAACGAGTGTAAAAGTAAAAGCAGTAAAAGCCGGAAAAGCCAAAATTTCTTGTAAGATTGGAAAGAAAAAACTGATCTGTAAGGTGACAGTGTATGGTCCGATACCACCATGTGTAGTACCGACACAAAGCCCAATCGTAACAGCAAGTGCGACACCAACGGCGACAGTGGCACCAACCAGCACCCCAACGCAGACACCGGAAGTCACAAAAGTGCCGGTACGTACTCATGAACCGACAGAAAATCGTATTATGGCAGAGCCGGCAAAATATACGGAACTGCCAAGTGAAGATGAAAATGGGTTGCCAATATCAAGATATTATACGAATAAAAGATATTACTTTTTTGGAACAGATGTATTGCGAAAGGATATTGAAGAACTAACATTTTCTTCCAGTGACAAAGTACCGGAAGAGGCTGTTCAGAGTTTTGATTTGTCAGAAAAACAAAATAAAAGTGTTATGGCTTGGTATACAGATAAAGATAAAAATGGTTTGTATGAAATGACCATTGGACAGGATAAAGGCGTTGTTGCTAATTCGAATTCAGCATATTTGTGTTGTGATGTGGGACGGGTAAATGGAATAGAGAATTTGTATACGACGGGGGTAAAAGATATGAGTTATATGTTTTTCCAGTATCGGGCAGATGCACCATTTGAGAAGGCAGTCCTAGACTTGGGAGATAACTTTGACACTTCTGCAGTAGAAAATATGGATGGTATGTTTTGGTATACATCTCATATGTTTTCAGCAATTACATTACGACTTGGAAAAGCATTTCAGTTTGATAATGTAAAAAGTTCTGTGTTAGCATTTCAACTGGGAGAATCAAGCAACAATAAGATTTTAGTTTCAAAACAGGAACAAAAGAACTTTATTATTGCTCCGGAACATAATTGTGTAGTAGATGAAGCGGGATTTGAAAAATACATTATAGTGGAATAGGCAATTGCAATGGCGCTGGTATGTGTTTGCAGCAGACCAGCGCCATTAAAAAAAGTTTCCCTTGTGAACCTTTTGGACTTCTAAAGTATCTAATATATAGAAGCGGATTAATCACTATTTTTGTCGTCTATCCTTAAATTGTTGCTTTCTGTCAAAAAATGGTGAATTTATAGAAAAGGTATGCTATACTAAAAACGAAAGCGAGGAAAAATTTATGAAAAAAACAATTTTAGTTACCTTATTATTAATTCTATTTTTACTGCCGGCGAACTTCTCTCAAGCAGCAGAATTAACAGAGATCAATGAACAAAATTTTCCATCACAAGCATTGCGTGATTTTGCAGGAAAAATTGATCAGAATGGAGATGGAAAACTGAGTCTGGAAGAGCGTAATTGTGTGACGGAAGTGTCTGTCATGTGTGGAGAGTTAGATGAAACTCTTATTCAAAAACAAGAGTATTCTTTTGCGGCAATCATATCGACAGTTAATAACAAAGATGTAAATGCAGGAGAACACATGAAGGAAGGTCAGAAGCTGTCCTTAAAGGGAATAGAGTATTTCGGACAATTGAAAATTTTAGGATACCGCTATACGCAAGGCTCCTTATTGAAAAATAAGAACCTAACGGATTTGTTTATTGGAGACGACAAACAGGTAGACACACATGCTCCAAAGAGGACTGATGAGGCATTCGCATTTGGAAAAGAAGAATGGAAACAATTTAAAGAACGAATGCCGCTTCCGCAAATCAAGAACTTGTGTTTTGGCTGTGGATATCATTTTGATACGCTTTCATTGAAAGAAGCAGTCAATTTGGAAAAATTACAGTTCGGCTGTCCGGATAAAGAAACTGTTTTTTGCGAACCTTTTCAGATTACTGAGATTAAAAAACTGGATCTTAGCGCAAATAAAAATTTGAAAAGCCTTGTTTTACGAGATACAGAGACGAAAGTCCTGGATCTGCGGAAAAATAAAAAATTAGAAAAATTGATCATAAGCGGAAAATATAAACGCCAGGATTATTTGACACCAATAAAAGATATCCATAAGAAGCGAAAATTAACAAGTTCTGACGTTAAAAAACTGCAGGAAGATTACCGAAAGCGTAAGGTAGGCAAGAAATATGTAATGTATGAGGGAGATATTTTGAGTGACAAGAAAAATCCGCTTGTAGAGGTAACGTATGCAACAAAAAAGAGTTTGGATATTAAGAAAATTAAAGTGGCAAAAGACAATAAAATTCGCCATTTGGAATTTACAGTGTCGAAAAAAGTTCCGGATCTGTCTGATTTTCAGTCATTGAAATATTTGCAGGTAAAAGGTGGAGAAAAAATACGAATCAGTAAAAAAACGTATGAACGTTATCTAAAGAAAAAGTTATCCTTTTATGTGAGAGGAAGTCGAACAAAATTTCAAAACATAAAAGTGGTTAGAAACAAAGTCTCTGTTCAGGCACCACTTTTGAGAGACAGGAGCTGGCTTTATAATCCACTTGCTTGGGATCAGGCGGATCCATTCCGAATGATGAATTAAAGTGATTGTCCCAGTGTTTTGAAAGGAACGGTAAGAGATTTGAAATTAAAAGGAACCAATGTGTATGGACGGCTGTACGTCGGCGGAATTGCCGGAAATCTTTTGTATGGAAAGATTGAGAATTGTAAGGTGTCCGGAACCGTAAAGGGTTACCATTATATCAATAAAATTGGTGCGTATTTTTGGGATGATGTAGAAGAATTTTAAAAGGAGGAAATTCACATTTACCAAGTGATTGCATAAAATACAAGTAACAAAACGATTTTGGTGAATGCGTTGAATACAACAACACCCCGTCCGGAGCTTTTTGCTTCGGTCACTTCTTCGGATACCGAAGGCTTATTGGATGTCAATGTTACTTCAGAAGTGAATAACCGCCCGATTGACGGTGCGAAGGTTCAGATAACGAGAGACAGTGATCCGGAACAGATCATTGAACAGACTACGACAAATTCCCTCGGGCAGATTCCTGAGCTGACACTTCCGGCACCGCCTGTAGATTACAGCATGGAGCCCGGAGCGAATAAACCATATGCCGAATATACGATTACGATTACAGCCCCGGGATTTGAACCGTTTCGCGTCAGCGGTGCCGAGATTTTTTCCGGGGAAACAGCGATTCAGAATGCTTCGCTTCTTCCTACTTCGCCGACAATCAGCGGTGACACGGAACTTTATGTTATCCCGGATCATACGCTTTGGGGAGATTATCCGCCAAAGATTGCGGAAAATGAGATTAAATCCATTGATGAGACCGGCGAGATCGTACTGAGCCGGGTGGTTATTCCCGAATACATCGTTGTTCATAATGGTCCGCCAAGCGACCGATCCGCGAAAGATTATTATGTTCCATACCGCGATTACATTAAAAATGTAGCGAGCAGTGAGATTTATTCGACTTGGCCGGAAGCGACATTGCAGGCGAATATTCTTGCAATCCAGTCATTTACGTTGAACCGTGTTTTTACAGAGTGGTATCGCAATAAAGGATATGACTTTACAATTACAAGTTCGACCGCTTACGATCATAAATGGATTCCGAACCGCAATGTGTTCGAAAGCATTTCGAATGTGGTGGATGAGATCTTTAGTAATTATCTTTCCCGTCCGGGTGTATTGCAGCCGATTTTGACGCAGTATTGTGATGGAAAAAATGTTACCTGTCCGAACTGGATGAGCCAGTGGGGCAGTAAATCTCTGGGAGACCGTGGGTATACGGCGATTGAGATTCTTCGGAATTATTATGGAAGTTCCATGTATATCAATGCGACCGATGTGATCTCGGGTATTCCGTCTTCGTATCCGGGTTCGCCGCTTCGTGTCGGAGATTCCGGCGATAAGGTGCGTCAGATGCAGGCACAGCTCAATGTCATCTCGGATGCGTACCCGCTTATTCCTAAAATTGCGGAGGATGGAATCTTTGGTCCGGCGACTGAAGAGGCTGTCAAAACCTTCCAGCAGATTTTTAAATTAACACCGGATGGAATCGTTGGTTTCCGGACCTGGTATAAAATTTCAGAAATTTATGTCGGTGTGAGCCGAATTGCGGAGGGCGTGGCTAGATAGCTGCGCCTTTTTCGTTTGGATCACCTCACCGGTTGATAACTATACTTTTTTGGATTCCAGTTCTCTTAGCAGATGAATTTTTAAATCGGTTATATGCTGTCGGAAATAATTCTTATTGGAAGCTTCAAAATTAAGAATTCGGTTCAACTTATAGTGCAGTGATTGTAATAAATGGGGATTTTTTATTATGTGAAGTTTGTTGTCGGAACCAAGATGTTCTTCTGAAATATATTTATCTGTTATGGGAATCGCATCTGAAATAAAAAATATTGATTTATTTGTAGTTCTTCCTATATGGTAATAGCAGCATCTCAGATCTCTGGTGGGTTTATTCATAAAAGATTTAATTCGTTCCATGGCTTTATCATCTCTATGATTGACTTTCCCAACAGGGATTGCCCAATATAAATCAGGGTGTTCCGTTGATTGCATTAAGCAAACGATGGGGCGTTTCTTTTGATCGTTCCATTCGCCACCTAGATTTCGGATTAGTTGTTTGAAATCTTCGGTAATATAGTACATTCCGTTTTTAATCATATCTCTCCTTTATGTAAAAGAGCCAATGTAAAACATTAGCTCTTATAACAATGTTTCTTTGTCGCACATTGTGAAGCGTGTTTGAATAAGCAATGTTTGAGCACACATTGCGAAGTGCCTTTGCATAAACAATGTTTCTTTGTCGCACATTGTGAAGCGTGTTTGTCACAGAAATCTTTTTGATTTCTTAGTCATATTATACACAATTACAAAGAAAAAGCAATTGTGAATCATTAACAAAAATATTTGTAAGGGTTTGTATGGTTTTACATTTTAAACAAGAGAAAGTATTTGCATACTTTATCAAAAAGGTGTATAATAAACCCGATTATATTTTAGGAGGAACACTCATTATGTTGGATATCAAATTTTTACGGGAAAATCCGGATATTGTAAAACAGAATATCAAAAATAAATTTCAGGACCGCAAACTTCCTCTTGTAGATGAAGTGATCGCATTGGACAAAGAGAGCCGTGCAACTCAGCAGGAAGCGGACGAGCTGCGTGCGAAGAGAAAGAAAATTTCAAAAAATATCGGCGGTTTGATGGCACAGGGTAAAAAAGAAGAAGCAGAAGCTTTGAAGGCAGAAGTCGCACAGGGTGCAGAGCGTCTTGCTGAATTGGAAAAGAAAGAGTCAGAACTGGCAGAAAAGATTAAAGAGATCATGATGACGATTCCGAATATCATTGATCCAAGTGTGCCGATTGGAAAAGATGACAGTGAAAATGTTGAGATTGAACGATTTGGGGAACCGGTTGTGCCGGATTTTGAAATTCCATATCATACGGAAATTATGGAAAAATTTGATGGAATTGATTTGGATGCAGCACGTGATGTGGCCGGAAACGGATTTTACTATCTGATGGGTGACATTGCCAGACTTCATTCGGCTGTGATCTCTTATGCAAGAGATTTTATGATTGACCGTGGATTTACATATTGTGTACCACCTTTTATGATCCGCAGTAACGTAGTAACCGGTGTAATGAGTTTTGATGAGATGGATGCCATGATGTACAAGATCGAGGGAGAAGACCTTTATCTGATCGGTACAAGTGAGCACTCCATGATCGGTAAATTTATCGATAAGATTCTGCCTGAGGAAAAACTGCCTCAGACGTTGACAAGCTATTCTCCTTGCTTCCGTAAAGAAAAAGGAGCACATGGAATCGAAGAACGTGGTGTATACCGTATTCACCAGTTTGAAAAACAGGAAATGATCGTGGTATGTAAACCGGAAGAGAGTAAAATGTGGTTTGACAAATTATGGCAGAATACAGTAGACCTGTTCCGCTCTTTGGACATCCCGGTTCGTACACTTGAGTGTTGTTCCGGTGATCTCGCAGACTTGAAAGTAAAATCCATCGATGTAGAAGCATGGTCTCCACGTCAGAAGAAATATTTCGAAGTGGGAAGCTGCTCGAATCTTGGGGATGCACAGGCACGTCGCTTGAAGATCCGCGTTGTGGGAGAAAATGGAAAATATTTTGCTCACACATTAAACAATACCGTAGTAGCACCACCTCGTATGCTGATCGCTTTCCTGGAAAACAACTTGAATGCAGACGGTTCGGTTAATATTCCAAAAGCACTTCAGCCATACATGGGCGGAAAAGAAAAAATTGAAGCATAATCAAAAATGATAGAATACATAAGAGGAGCTATACTCTGCGTGGCGGAGATGGTTCCTTTTATGCCGAGAAAAGGGGAAATGGATGAAAAAACTAAAATCACTTGGTTTTGCCGTAATATATCTTTTGATACCGATTGTACTCCAGCTTACATTGTCAGCGATGATATCTTTTCATATCGTGGCGGTGCGGCTGCTTTATGGTATAGAGTACGATGCGGACAAGCTGGAAGCCTGGATCTCTTCCGCGCAGATCAATATGATCCTGATCATGCTTGTCAATGCGACCATTATTGTGGGCGTTGGTATCTGGTACTGGTATTTGCGAAAAGTGCATCAGCCGGTAAAAGAGACTGGAAGATACCGCAGGATTTTGAGTCCGCAGGCAATTGTGACGATCCTGTTTTTGGCATTTGCCTCCCAGTTTGTGTGCAACATTTTGATGAGTGTATTTCAAAATTTGTTTCCGGCAATTTATGCCGATTATATGAAACTTGCCGATACCATGAGTCTGAAAACGATGCCGGCACCGGCAATGATCGCGATTGTAGGCATTTTTGGACCGATTGCGGAAGAACTGGTATTTCGAGGTATGGTATTCCGGACACTGCGGAAGGGCTTTCCCTTTGCTGTGGCAGCACTTCTTTCCGGAATATGCTTTGGTATCTACCATATGAACTGGGTGCAGGGCGTGTATGCTTCCTGCCTCGGAGTGGTTTTGGCTTTTGTATATGAGCGTACCCGGAGTATATTGGGCGCGGTATTATTTCATATGTTTTTTAATTGCAGCAGTTATTTGCTGGAGCTGTTGGGGGATGTATTGCCGGACGGTGTGCTTGGTTTGGTGTATTTGATCGCAATGGCAGTTTCCGTGGTAGCTTTTATCCCATTATTGAGAAAGGTGGCGCGGTTATTCCCGGTACCGAAAAAGAAGCTGCAAAAAAGAGAAGAAACATCGATGATTCAGGAGGAAGAAGACGATGAGAACGTTTGAAAAATCAGATAAATTACATGGTGTATGTTATGACGTGAGAGGCCCGGTACTGGATGAGGCCAAAGAAATGGAACGCCGCGGCGAGACGGTACTTCATCTGAATATCGGAAACCCGGCACCATTTGGGTTCCGTGCACCGCAGATTGTGCTGGATTCCATGGAGGAAGCGCTGGCAGATCCAATGAGCCAGGGATACAGTGATTCAAAGGGACTTTTGGAAGCGCGTGAAGAAATTTTACAATATCATATGGAAAAAGGACTTCCGGGACTTTCCCTGGATCACATTTATATCGGAAATGGTGTCAGTGAGATGATTTCTCTGTCCCTTCAGGCATTGTTAAATAATGGGGATGAAATTTTGATCCCGGCACCGGATTATCCGTTGTGGACAGCGGCAGCTAAGCTTGCCGGAGGAAATCCGGTTCATTACATCTGTGACGAGAGTTCGGGGTGGTATCCGGATATTGAAGATATGGAGAAAAAGATCACGGATAAGACAAAAGGAATCGTCGTGATCAATCCAAACAATCCGACCGGAGCCTTATATCCAAAAGAAATATTGGAAAAAATTGTAGAATTAGCGAGAGAACATGAATTGATGATCTTTGCGGATGAAATTTATGACCGCCTTGTGCTGGATGGCAAAACCCATACATCGATTGCTTCCCTTGCGCCGGATCTTTTCGTAGTAACTTTCAATGGTCTTTCGAAATCTCATCGTATCGCGGGATTCCGAAGCGGCTGGATGGTTCTCAGCGGAGATCTTTCCAAAGCAAAGGGCTATATCGAGGGTGTCAATATGCTTTCCTCGATGCGTCTTTGTGCCAATGTTCCGGCGCAGCACGTTATCGCACCGGCACTCCGCAACCGTCCGGAAGTGGACGACTTGCTTTTGCCGGGAGGACGTATTTACGAGCAGCGCAAAGTGATCTGCGATGCGATTGCAGAAATCGACGGTTTGTCCGCTGTGACACCGGAAGCAGCCTTTTATATTTTCCCGAAGATTGATGCTAAACGTTTCCATATTTTGGATGATGAAAAATTTGCCCTGGATTTTCTTCGTGAAAAGCATGTCCTTTTGGTTCACGGACGCGGCTTTAACTGGGAGGCACCGGATCATTTCCGTATCGTATATCTTCCGGAAGTGGCCGTTTTGGATGAGTGCATGACGAAAATGAAAGAATTTTTGGCGGATTATCAGCAAAAATAACGGGCATTCAATCGTTACTTGCAAAAATAGAAAATATTTAGTATACTGAGAACGTCAGGAGGTGATGACGTGGCATTGCGCGTAGGCGATATCGCTGCTGAAAATTATGTGCAGCAGACGAAAAAACAGAATACAGCGGCAGGGACGACCATAACGCCTTTTTCCAAAATGATGGAAGAGGAGACGAAGAAGGTCACTCAGGAGAAAGCGGCGTCATCGGCACAGACGACATCGCAGACAGCTTCTGCCGGAAGTGTGGCAAAGACCACGGGGACGACAGGAACGGTAAAAAGCGATGGAACATTGACGACGACATTAGATGACATCTTTAAGAGAGCGTCGGAAAAATATGGTGTATCGTATGATTTCTTAGTGGCAGTAGCCAAAGCAGAGTCGGATTTTAATCCAAAATGCGTTTCTTCGGCAGGAGCAAAAGGCATCATGCAGATTATGCCATACGAGGCCAAAGAACTTGGCGTAGACGATGTATTTGATGCCGAGCAGAATATCATGGCATCTGCCAAATTATTGGCAGCACATTTGAAAAAATTTAACGGAGATACCACTCTGGCAGCGGCGGCATACAATGCCGGCAGCGGAAGAGTGAAGCAATATGGCGGTGTGCCTCCCTTTACAGAGACACAGAATTACGTCAAAAAAATTGCGAAATATATGAAAGAAGGCGTCACGGTGCCGGATAAGACGGTAACAGTGACACCAAATAAACTAAGTGGTGACGTGACAAAAAGCCAAAGTACAGCGGCATCAGAAAGTCAGCAGACCACGACACAGACAACCCAGACGGCACCTATAGTAAATGAGGCGGTGGCCGCAAGTGATGAAGAGATGAATCAGACGATGGTAGCAGTCGGAAGCGGTGCTTCGGCAGTGACGATGACGTATGGTGCCTATCAGAGATATCTGGAACTTGGCAGCCTGGGTGTTGGATGATAAGAAACCGGGAACGGTTTTCAAAGTGAATGAGTTTAAAAGAAGGAGAATGTAAAGATGAGCAAGAAACCAACCGTATTGATGATCTTAGATGGTTATGGAATGAGTGACAAAGTAGAAGGAAATGCGATTGCCCAGGCAAAGACGCCGGTTATGGACAAACTTATGGCAGAATGCCCATTTGTACTGGGACAGGCAAGTGGTATGGCCGTTGGACTTCCGGAAGGACAGATGGGAAATTCGGAAGTAGGACATACAAATATGGGTGCCGGACGTATCGTATACCAGATGTTAGTTAAAATCAGTAAATCCATTCAAGATGGAGACTTTTTTGAAAATGAAGCATTGAAAAAAGCTATTGAGAATTGTAAAAAGAATGATTCTGCTCTTCATTTGATGGGACTTCTTTCTCCGGGCGGTGTACACAGCCACATGGAGCATTTGTATGGCTTGCTTGAACTGGCAAAGAAAAATGGAATTGATAAAGTGTATGTTCATGCTTATCTTGATGGACGTGACGTGCCACCATCATCGGCAGCAGAATATATGGAAGAAGCCGTAGCAAAGATGAAAGAAATCGGTGTCGGAACCGTAGCTACGATCTCCGGTCGTTTTTATGCGATGGATCGTGACAATGCATGGGATCGTGAAGAAAAAGCTTATGCTGCACTCGTGTATGGAGAAGGGGTAGAGGCATCCGATCCGGTACAGGCGATCAAAGATTCTTATGCAAATGACGTGACAGACGAGTTTATGCTTCCTACTGTTGTAGATAAAAACGGAATGATCAAGGAAAATGACAGTGTGATCTTCTTTAACTTCCGTCCGGACCGTGCAAGACAGCTTACCAGAGCATTTGTAGATCCTGATTTTACAGGATTTGAGCGCAGAAATGGATATTTCCCACTTACCTTTGTATGCATGGCACAGTATGATGCGCAGATGCCAAATGTACTCGTTGCATTCCCACCGGAAGAACTCAAAATGACATTTGGCGAGTATCTGTCAAAACATGGGAAAACACAGCTTCGTCTGGCTGAGACACAGAAATATGCACATGTTACTTTCTTCTTTAACGGTGGAGAAGAAACACAGTTTGAAGGAGAGGATCGTATCCTTGTAAATTCTCCAAAGGTAGCGACATTTGACTTGAAACCGGAAATGAGTGCGTATGAGGTTTGCGATAATCTCGTGGATTCTATCAAATCCGATAAGTACGATGTTATTATCATCAACTTTGCAAACCCGGATATGGTAGGACATACCGGAATCATTGAAGCAGCGATCAAAGCAATCGAAGCAGTAGATGAGTGCGTAGGACGAGCAGTAAAAGCAATCGATGAAGTGGATGGACAGCTCTTTATCTGTGCAGATCACGGAAATGCGGAAAAACTGATTGACGAAGATGGTGAACCGTTTACAGCACACACAACGAACCCGGTACCATTTATCATTTATAACTATGATGAAAATTACACATTGCGTGAGGGCGGCTGTCTGGCAGACATTGTTCCGACTCTGATCGAAATGATGGGAATGGAGCAGCCGGCAGAAATGACCGGAAAATCTTTATTGGTTCGTAAATAAGAGAAAATATCAGGCCCCCGGTTTCGGATGATGGGATGGCAGTGTGCTGTCGCCAGCCGCAACCGGGGGCTTTTGCAGTAAAAGCCCGGTAAGCGACTGCCCGGCTTATATTGATACAGGGAGGCAACAATGGCAAAAAAAGTAGTAGTTGGAATGTCCGGTGGAGTGGATTCTTCTGTGGCGGCATATCTTTTGCAAAAACAGGGATATGAGGTTATCGGCGTTACGATGCAGATATGGCAGGAAGATGATGTCTGTACATTGGAAGAAAATGGAGGATGCTGTGGACTGTCTGCGGTGGAAGACGCAAGACGTGTGGCGGAACGCCTCGGAATACGATATTATGTGATGAACTTCCGGCAGGAATTTCAGAAAAATGTAATTGATTATTTTGTAGATGAATATTTGCATGGAAGAACTCCCAATCCGTGTATCGCGTGCAACCGCTATGTGAAGTGGGAATCGCTGTTGCAGAGAAGTCTGGAGATTGGAGCGGATTATATCGCGACGGGACATTATGCCAGAATTGATAAACTTCCGAATGGCAGATATGCGTTGAAAAAATCGGTGACGGCGGCAAAAGATCAGACGTATGCTTTGTATAATCTGACACAAGACCAGTTGTCACATACGTTGATGCCGGTCGGTGAATACGAAAAAGAAAATGTGAGAAAGATGGCAGAAGAGGCCGGACTTCCGGTGGCGCATAAGCCGGACAGCCAGGAAATCTGTTTTGTATCAGACAATGATTATGCCTCTTTTATCGAGAAAGAAACAGGAGTGGATATCCCGACAGGAAATTTCGTGGATGTACATGGAAATGTGCTGGGAACGCACAAAGGAATCACACATTATACAATCGGACAGCGGAAAGGACTTGGCCTGGCGATGGGGCATCCGGTATTTGTCTGTGAGATCCGGCCGGAGACCAACGAAGTGGTGATCGGCGAAAATGAGGATATTTTCACTACGACAATCCGCGCGAACCATCTTAATTTTATGTCGGTAGAAGACATCGACGGTGAAGCGCGGGCATTGGCAAAAATCCGTTATAACCATCGCGGAGATATGTGTACCCTCCGGAAAATCGACGAAGATACCATCGAGGCGGTCTTTGACAAGCCACAGCGCGCAGCCACTCCGGGACAAGCACTTGTCTTTTACGACGGTGACTATGTGATGGGGGGCGGAACTATCCTTTAAGTTTTATGCTTTTTTTCATGTTTGTCGCAGCTCAACGAGCGAAAGCGTCCACGCAGCGCAAACATTTTCGGTGAATTACCAAAAGGAGAAAAAATGCCAATAACGGTTGCCACAAACATGAAAAAATCACTTGAATAAATTGTTTTCTTATGATAGTATATATTAGATAACTTGTTTCTAAGGGGCTTTTTGCGCCTGGAAAAGATGTGAAAGGGGAAGCGTCATGAAGTATTTTGGTACCGATGGCTTCCGCGGCGAGGCAAATGTCACGCTGACGGCAGAACATGCTTTTAAGATTGGACGTTTTTTGGGACGCTATTATCAGAACGATGATCATAGAGTACGGGTTCTTGTAGGAAAAGATACAAGATTGTCCGGATACATGTACGAGACCGCATTGGCAGCCGGATTGACGGCAAGCGGAGCGGATGTTTACGAAATTCATGTCACGACGACACCAAGCATTTCCTACTTGATCCGTCAGCAGAATTTTGATTTTGGTATTATGATTACGGCAAGCCACAATCCTTATACCGATAATGGAATTAAGGTCATCAATGGCACCGGTCATAAACTGGAAGAAGAAGTCGAGATCGAGATGGAAAAATACATCGATGGAGAGATTCCGGAGATTTCGTATGCTACCGGCGAAAACCTGGGACGATGCTTTGACTATCAGGAAGGAAAAAAGATCTACAAGATGTATCTTGAGGATCTGGTAAAGCACAGTTTCAGCGGAAAGACCGTAGCGCTGGATATGTCAAACGGTTCGGCGTCCGGTATTGCGGCAGAGATATTCCGCAGACTTGGTGCAATTGTCCATACGACAGGGGACAAACCCGACGGAATGAATATTAACAAAGAATGTGGTTCCACCCACATTGAAAAATTACAAAAATTGGTAAAAGAAACAGGCGCAGATGTAGGTTTTGCTTACGATGGTGATGCAGACCGGTGCCTTGCCGTAGATGAAAACGGAGAGGTTGTGACCGGAGACCACATTATGTATCTGTGTGGAATGGATTTGAAGGAAAAAGGCAAGTTGAAAGACAATATGGTCGTTACGACTGTGATGTCCAATATGGGACTGTATAAGGCTTTTGACCGCGTCGGTATTTCCTACCAGCAGACGGCGGTAGGGGATAAATATGTATGCGCCAATATGATGGAGCACGGTTATGTTCTCGGTGGAGAACAGTCCGGACATATTATATTTATGGAACATGCGGTGACCGGGGACGGTATCTTGACTTCCTTGATGATCATGGAAGCAATGCTTTCGAAAAACAGTTCTTTGTCAACTTTGACAAAGGATTTAAAGATATATCCGCAGCTGCTCGTTAATATGCGTGTCAAAGATAAATTGGCGGCAAGAGAAGATGAAGACGTGAAGGCGGCGGAAGAAGAAGTGGCAAAAGAACTCGGAGACGAGGGAAGGCTGCTCCTGCGTGAAAGTGGTACAGAGCCGCTCATCCGTGTTATGGTAGAAGCTGCTACGGATGAAATCTGCAGGGAAAATGTGGATAAGATAATTCAAGTTTTACGTGCCAAGGGGCATGAGGATAAAAACTGAAAGAGATAGAAAGGAATTACAAAGAATGAAAGGTGCTTATTACACAAAACAGTATCGTAATGTATTTGCGGAGTGCGGTCATTCTCAGGAAGAGATTGATAAAAAGTTAAAAGATGCATTCCACACAGTATTTTACGGACCGGCTGGTGAGAAATTTTATTTTGAAGCCGGAGATGATATGGGATATTTCGAAGATACGGGAAATTTTGATGCCCGTACGGAAGGAATGTCATATGCCATGATGATGTGTGTTCAGATGAACATGAAAGAAGAATTTGACCGCGTCTGGAAATGGGCAAGAACATATATGTACATGGAAGATGGTTATAACAAAGGCTATTTTGCATGGTCCTGTAAGACAACAGGTGAGAAAAATGACTACGGTCCGGCACCGGACGGCGAAGAGTTTTTCGCGATGTCATTGTTCTTTGCTTCCCACCGCTGGGGAGATGGCGAGGGAATCTTTAATTATTCCCGGGAAGCAAAAAATATCCTGAGTGCCTGTATACATAACGGAGAGAAGGAGCCGGGAGATCCGATCATGGAGCCGGAAAACTATCTGATCCGTTTTATCCCAAGCAGAAAATTCAGCGATCCATCGTATCATTGTGCACATTTTTATGAATTGTTTGGAGAATGGGCCAATGAAGAAGACAGAGATTTCTGGAAAAAGGCAGCGAAAGCAAGCCGTGAATATTTGAAAAAAGCTTGTCATCCGGAAACCGGACTGGCAGCAGAATATGCTTATTATGATGGTACTCCATATGAGAAAGAGCAGGATGTCTTTGGTGGACGCCACGACTGGTATTATAGTGATTCTTACCGTGTTATCGCAAACATCGGTCTGGATTATGAGTGGTTTGCTGCTGATGAATGGAATGTGGAAAACAATAATAAAGTACAGAAGTTCTTTATGGAGACACATCGTGGAGAAGACTTTAAGGTATATGAGATCGACGGGACCGTGATCGACCAGCCTGCTCTTCACCCGGTAGCAATCATCGCAACCAATGCACAGGCATCTCTTGCCGCAGACGGCCCTTATGCCAAAGAGTGTGTAGAGAGATTCTGGAACACACCGCTTCGTACCGGCGAGAGAAGATATTATGACAACTGTCTGTATCTGTTTGCTCTTTTAGCATTGAGTGGAAATTACCGTATCTGGTAGTCCAAGGCGTTTAGAAATAGAAAAATCAGGGAATACTACCCAAAGTTCCCGAAGTAATTAAAAATTTGGAGGATTAAGAAAAATGAGTTACAAAGTAGAGAATCTTGAAAACAGTATGGCAAAAATTACAATAGAGGTAAGCCCGGAAGCATTTGAAGAGGCTATGAAAAAATCTTACAATAAGAACAAAAACAAAATTGCTCTTCCAGGTTTCCGTAAGGGAAAAGCTCCTCGTAAACTGATCGAGAAAGAATATGGTCCTGAAGTATTTTATGAGGATGCTGCAAACTTTGTTATTCCGGATGCTTACGAAGAAGCTGCAAAAGAGAGCGGACTTGAGATCGTATCCCGCCCGGATATCGATGTGGAAAAAATTGGAAATGGCGAGCCTTTCGTATTTACCGCTACAGTTGCTGTAAAACCGGATGTTGAACTTGGTGATTACAAAGGAATCGAAGTAGAGAAACAGGAAGTTAAGATCATGGCAGCAGATGTCAATGCTGAACTTGCTAAGGTTCAGGAGCAGAATGCACGTACAGTAAACGTAGAAGACCGTGCAATCAAAAAAGATGATATCGCAGTGATCGACTTTGAGGGATTTGTAGATGACGAGCCATTTGATGGCGGAAAAGGTACCGATTATTCTCTTACGATCGGAAGCCATTCCTTCATCGATACCTTTGAAGATCAGTTGATCGGTAAAAACAAAGGCGATAAAGTGGATGTCAATGTAACATTCCCTGAGACTTATCATGTAGAAGAACTCAAAGGAAAACCGGCACTTTTCAAAGTAGAGATCAAAGACATCAAGATGAAAGAACTTCCAAAACTGGATGATGAATTCGCAAGTGAAGTTTCTGAATTCGAGACATTGAAAGAATACAAAGCAAGCGTGAAGAAGACATTGACAGAGCGCAGAAAAAATCAGGTAAAAGCAGAAAAAGAAGATAAGATCATCAGCCAGGTAGTAGAGAACTCCAAGATCGAGCTTCCAAAACCGATGGTTGACGAGCAGATCAATCAGATGATCAATGAGTTCGCTTCCCGTCTTCAGCAGCAGGGACTCAGCATTGAGCAGTACATCCAGATGACAGGAATGCAGCCACAGATGATGATGGAGCAGATGCGTCCGGAAGCCGAGACACGTATTCGTACACGTCTTGTACTCGAGGCTGTAGCAGCAGCAGAAGATATCAAAGCGACAGCAAAAGATATCGACAAAGAGATCGAGAAAATGGCTGAAATGTATAACATGGAAGCAGATAAGATCAAAGAAATGTTTGGCGATTCTGAAAATAAACAGATTTCTGAGGATATTGCAGTACAGAAAGCAGTTGACTTCCTTGTGAAAGAGTCTGTAGAAGTAGAGCCAAAAGAAGAAGAGAAAGAAGAAAAAGCAGAATAATACAGTTTGCATTTTCAGATAGGAGGGAAATGTTATGGCATTAGTACCTTATGTCATTGAGCAGACAAGTCGTGGCGGAGAACGCTCTTACGATATTTATTCCCGTCTTCTCCGTGAAAGAATCATCTTTTTGGGAGATGAAGTGAATGATACGACAGCAAGCCTTGTAGTAGCACAGATGTTATTTTTGGAGTCAGAAGACCCAAATAAAGATATCAACTTATACATCAACAGTCCGGGAGGATCCGTGACTGCAGGTATGGCAATCTACGATACCATGAACTATGTAAAATGTGATGTATCGACCATCTGTATGGGACTGGCAGCCAGCATGGGAGCATTTCTGCTTTCCAGCGGTGCCAAAGGCAAACGTCTGGCACTTCCGAATTCGGAAATTATGATCCACCAGCCATCCGGCGGTGCCAAAGGCCAGGCGACAGAAATTCAGATTGTTGCAGAAAATATCTTGAAGACAAAGAAAAAATTGAATGAGATTTTGGCAGCAAATACCGGACAGCCGGTTGAGAAAATTACAGAAGATACAGAGCGTGATAACTTCATGTCAGCGCAGGAAGCACAGGCATATGGTCTGATTGACCGTGTTATCACAAATCATGAATCGAAATAATAGCAATGGGATATGGTGCCAATGGTAAAGCGGCACCATATGCTTTTCGCATGTTTTGAATGGAGGAAAGCATGGCAGGCAAAAGTAATGATAATACAACAAAGATTCGCTGCTCTTTTTGTGGAAAAACGGAAAAACAGGTTCGCAAATTGATTGCCGGACCGGGTGACGTGTTTATCTGCGATGAATGTATCAGTCTTTGTGACGAGATTTTAGAAGATGAATTGCAGGAATTGTATAGTGACCGCGATGCAGAAGAGGAAGTCGAGATCAATCTTTTAAAACCAAAAGAGATCAAAGAATTTTTGGACGAATATGTAATCGGTCAGGAAGAAGCGAAAAAAGCACTGTCTGTAGCCGTTTACAATCATTATAAACGAGTAATGTCGCAGACAGATATGGATGTGGAATTGCAGAAGAGCAACATTCTCATGATCGGACCGACCGGTTCGGGAAAAACCTATCTTGCACAGACGCTGGCAAAGATTCTGAATGTACCGTTTGCAATCGCAGATGCGACCACATTGACAGAAGCCGGTTATGTCGGCGAAGATGTGGAAAATATTCTGCTCAAGATCATCCAGGCGGCAGATTATGATATTGCACGCGCAGAGCATGGAATCATTTATATTGATGAGATCGATAAGATTACGAAAAAATCAGAAAATACGTCGATCACTCGAGATGTTTCCGGAGAGGGTGTTCAGCAGGCGTTGTTAAAGATTTTGGAAGGAACCGAGGCGAGTGTACCTCCTCAGGGAGGAAGAAAGCATCCGCAGCAGGAGTTCTTCCATATTGATACGACCAATATTTTGTTTATCTGCGGAGGAGCTTTTGATGGTCTTGATAAGATCATTGGTTCCCGAATTGATAAAAAATCCATCGGATTTAATGCGGAGATCGCAGACAAATCCGATACCCAGATCGGAGATCTGTTCCGGCAGGTGCTTCCACAGGATTTGGTGAAATTTGGAATTATTCCGGAATTTGTCGGACGTGTTCCTGTGACAGTAAGTTTGGATCTTTTGGATGAAGATGCGTTGAAGCAGATTTTGACAAAACCGAAAAATGCGCTGGTAAAACAGTATCAGAAATTGCTGGAACTCGACGATGTCAAATTGACATTTGAGGACGAGGCGATCCGGGAAATCGCACATCAGTCCATCGAACGAAAGACAGGAGCCCGTGGACTTCGTGCCATCATTGAAAACTGTATGATGGATTACATGTTTGAGCTTCCATCGAGAGAGGATGTCAAAGAATGTAAGATCACGAAAGCTGTGGTAGAGAAAACAGGAAAGGCTACTTTGATTGGCAAAGACGACGAGATCTTGAAGATCGAGACGGAGAAAAAAGACGAAGAAAGTGCCTGAATAAGGTGAAATGAACAGGACCGGATTTTGCACCGAAAAGTGCGGGATTCGGTCTTGCTGAAATGAGGTAAGTGTAGAAGATATGGAGAAGCAAATAAAGACAATGCCCGTTATTGCTTTGAAAGGGATGGTGATTCTTCCGGGGATGCTTGTACACCTGGATATAAAACGGGATATTTCAAAAAAAGCGGTAGATGAGGCCATGGCCGGGGAAGGCGTGGTGTTTATCACCAATCAAAATGACGAAAATGTGGAACTTCCATTATATAAAGATTTGCGTGCAGTAGGCGTCGTGGCTAAGATCCGCCAGGTGATGCGTCTGGAGGAAGATGTCGTGCGCGCATTGGTTTCTACGACGGACAGAGCGACACTTCTTTGTCTGAACCAAAATGAGCCATATCTGACCGGAGATGTGGATGTCTATGAGACGACAGAAATTACGGACGAAGTTGAATATGAAGCAATGTGCCGGGAAGCGAGACAATTATATGAAAAATATTTGATTAAAAATCCGAGTGTAGGAAGAAGCGCGTACGATAAAATACAGCAGTCCAAGAGTCTGGGACAGATTTTGGATCTTATCATGATGCATATTCCGATGTCATTTGAGATGCGTCAGTGTTTTCTCGAGTGTTTTGATCTGCGTGACCGTTTTTATTATGTGTTGAATTTTGTGGGCCGCGAGCTGGATATTCTGGAGGAACGGCAGAAATTTTGTCAGGCTGTGAAAACTACCCTGGAAAAGAACCAAAAAGAATATTATCTGAGAGAACAGATGCGTGCCATTCGTCAAGAACTGGGAGATGTTGGGGAATCCCAGGCAGATGGATACCGCAATCAGGCAGATGAACTGATCTGCAGTGATGAAGTACGAGAAAAGATCGAGCAGGAGATCAAGCGTTTTGAATCCCTTCCGGCGAATTCTTCGGAAACTTCGGTTAGTCAGGATTATATCGAAAATCTGCTGGCTCTTCCATGGGATAAAATGGATGAGACGCCACTTGATCTGGCAGAAGCGGAGGCGATTTTGGAAGAAGACCATTACGGTCTGCAGAAAGTAAAAGAGAGAATCCTTGAATTTTTGGCAGTAAGGACATTGACCGGCAACGGAGAAGCGCCGATCTTATGTCTTGTCGGACCTCCGGGAACCGGAAAAACTTCGATCGCAAAGTCTGTTGCCAGAGCACTTCATAAAGAGTATGTGCGGATCTGTCTCGGTGGTGTGCGCGATGAAGCCGAAATCCGCGGACATCGAAGAACCTATATTGGAGCGATGCCGGGAAAGATCATCGCCGGATTAAAGAAAGCAAAAGTGAAAAATCCGCTGATGCTCTTAGATGAGATTGATAAAGTAAGCAGCGATTACAAAGGAGATACGTCTTCGGCACTGTTAGAAGTGCTGGATCCGGAGCAGAATCAGAATTTTGCAGATCATTACATCGAACTTCCGGTAGATCTGTCGGAAGTAGTATTTCTCTGTACAGCCAATACGCTGGATACGATTCCGGGTCCACTGCTTGACCGTATGGAAGTGCTGGAAATCGCAGGATATACAGAAAATGAAAAATTCCATATCGGAAAACAATATCTGATTCCGAAACAGATCAAGAAAAATGGTTTGAAAAAAAGCCAGCTTGTTATCAATGACAAGGCGTTAAAAACCATTATCAGTGAGTATACAAGAGAGGCAGGAGTTCGTGGACTGGAACGCCAGATTGGAAAAATCTGTAGAAAAGCCGCCAAACTGGTGGTGGAAGAACAGCAGGAAAAAATAAGAGTTTCCGGCAAAAATATCGAAGAATTTCTTGGCAAAAAGAAATTCCGCCCGGATATGGCAAATGCAGAAAACGAGATCGGTATCGTGCGCGGTCTTGCCTGGACACAGGTAGGCGGCGATACGTTGGAGATTGAAGTGAATATTATGCCGGGAGAAGGAAATCTGATCCTTACCGGACAACTTGGCGATGTCATGCAGGAATCGGCGCGGATCGCATTGAGTTATGTGCGCTCCATCGTAAAAAAAGAGGCGTCGTATTTTAAAGAGCATGACATCCACCTTCATGTACCGGAAGGCGCTGTGCCAAAAGATGGTCCATCCGCAGGTGTAACGATGTCCACTGCATTGTATTCGGCAATTGAAGGAATCCCGGTTGATGCCAAAGTTGCGATGACCGGCGAAGTGACACTGCGTGGAAAAGTGCTGCCAATCGGCGGATTGAAAGAAAAACTGCTGGCTGCCAAAAGTGCCGGTATCAAGAAAGTGCTTGTACCGCAGGAAAATAAGCCGGATGTCGAAGAACTCGAAGAAGAGATCACAGATGGCATTCAGATCGTATTTGTGACAAAAGTAAAACAGGTTTTGAAAGAAAGCCTCGTGGAACGATAGAAAGGATGACGAGATGGTTATAAAATCATTGGAACTGGAAACGGTGTGCGGAATCACCAGCAAGTTTCCGGAAAATGACAAATTGGAAATGGCATTCTGGGGACGATCCAATGTTGGAAAGTCTTCCTTGATCAATACATTAATGAACCGTAAAAGCTTTGCCAGAATTTCTTCCCAGCCGGGAAAGACACAGACGGTAAATTATTACAATGTCAATGACATATTCTATCTCGTCGACCTTCCCGGATACGGATATGCAAAGGTGTCCAAAGAGGTGGCGGCAAAGTGGATGAAGATGATTGAACGGTATCTGAACACTTCCCAATGTCTCCGCGTGGTATTTTTGCTTATTGATATCCGCCATGATCCGTCAGCAAAGGATGTGGAGATGTACCGTATGCTCACAGGGAAGGGATTGAATCCGTTGATCATTGCTACGAAAGCGGACAAGATCAGCAAAATGGCACGGCAGAAAAATGTTGCACAGATAAGGAAAAAACTGGAAGTTGTAGAAGGGACACCGATCATCCCGTTTTCCGCCCAGACGAAGGAAGGAAAAGAAGAGATCTGGGAATATATTGACTATTTTGTTAAAGAAATTGACATTCATGAATAAAATGGTAGTAATAACCGATGCAGAAATGAGGGAATAAGATGAATCAGAATACCAAGACAACGATTGAAAAAGTGGTGGAAGAAATTTCGGAAAACTACGACAATGAGCCGTTATTTTCTACCAAAGCCGGTAAAAACATGCCGGAGCGGAAAGTGATCATTGATGCGTTGAAGGAACTTCGGCTTGTGATGTTTCCGGGCTATTTTGGCGAGCAGGATGCGACGAGATGCCTGCCAAAATATTTTGTCGGTGACCGGCTTCTCACGATTTACCATATGTTTTTTGAACAGATCGCCTGCGCATTTGCGTATGAAGAATCTGAAGTGCATGCCTCGGAGATTACCGGAATACCGGATGAGGATAATCAGAGAAAGGCAGAACATGTCTGCAGTGAATTTTTTGAACAGCTTCCCCGTATTCAGAAACTGCTTTTGAAAGATGTTCAGGCAGGATATGACGGCGATCCGGCGGCGCAGAGCAAAGAAGAGGTTATTTTTTCGTACCCGGGATTGTTTGCCATCTTTGTATACCGCATCGCGCATGAGTTGTACATTCGTCAGGTGCCGTTTATTCCCCGCATCATGACGGAATATGCCCATGCAAAGACCGGAATCGATATCAACTCCGGTGCCCAGATTGGCGAGAGCTTCTTTATCGACCACGGAACCGGTATCGTGATCGGGGAGACGACGATCATCGGAGACCACGTTAAATTGTATCAGGGAGTTACGCTTGGCGGTCTTTCGACACGCGGCGGGCAGAAATTGTCCGGCAAAAAGCGTCATCCAACGATTGAAAACAATGTGACGATCTATGCCGGAGCGACAATCCTCGGTGGCGAGACTGTAATCGGCGAAAATTCGGTAGTTGGCGGTAATACTTTTATTACCGGTTCCATCCCGGCAAATTCCAAAGTAAGTTTTCATATTCCGGAGATGGATGTCGTGCAGTAATTTAGTCCACTAAGTGTTCGTAAAACAAATTGACAAGAAACCAGAGAGGCGCGTAGTCTAAGCGGATCACGCCCTCAATGTTGCATTTGGAATCACTGTAGTCCAGGGGGGCAGCAGTGGTTCTTTTTTAAACATTTTCCAGTCGTATATTCGGCATAAATGAGTCTTTCGCTCTTTGTTGTAATATTGTTAGTATTTCACTTTTCGAAAAGAATATGAATGAAGTGTAAAGTATTTTTGAAGTACTTGTTTTCTTTGACAAGATTCGCTATACTAGTAGTAGACTATTTTTTTTACAGGAGGACATTATGGCAGAAATCAGACCATTTGTATGTGTGCGCCCGGCAGAGGAACTGGCATCCCGCGTGGCAGCACTCCCATATGACGTTTATAACCGGCAGGAGGCAAAAGAAGAGGTGCAGAGAGAACCGTTGTCATTTTTGAAAATTGACCGCGCAGAGACCAATTTTGACGACAACGTGGATACGTATGCGCCGGAAGTATATCAGAAGGCAAAAGAACTTTTGCAAAAGGACAAGCAGGAAGGCGTATATATTACGGATGAAGACCGCAGTTACTATATTTACCAGCTTGTGATGGATGGACGTCCGCAGACCGGACTTGTTGCCTGTTCTTCTGTAGATGATTATATGAATCACGTCATTAAGAAACATGAAAATACCAGAGAAGACAAGGAAATTGACCGTATCACTCATGTGGATACGTGTTCTGCCCAGACCGGACCGATTTTCCTTGCGTATCGTTCTGACAAAGGCATTCATGATATCGTGGCTTCGTATGTGGAAAATGAGATGCCGATTTATGATTTTACGGCGGTAGACGGCATCGCACACCGCGTATGGAAAATTGCGAAAAAAGAAGATGTGGATGCGATTTATCAGGCATTTCAGAATATTCAGCAGATTTATATCGCGGATGGCCATCACCGTGCGGCTTCCGCAGTGAAAGTGGGATTGAAGAGAAGACAGGAAAATCCGGGTTATACCGGGGAAGAAGAGTTTAACTATTTCCTTTCGGTATTGTTTCCGCACGATGAACTGCGTATCTTAGATTATAATCGTACCGTAAAAGATCTGAATGGAAGAAGTTTAACACAGTTTTTGGAAGAAATCGGCAAAAACTTTATTGTAGAAAAAGCAGAGGGACAGGTTCGCCCTGAGAAAAAAGGAACATTTGGTATGTATACCGAGGGACAGTGGTATCATCTGACTGCCAAGCCGGAACTTTTTGAAGGAAAAGATGCAGTAGGAAGCCTTGATGTTTCCGTACTTCAGGATTATCTGCTCGGACCGGTTCTTGGGATCGGAGATCCGAGAACGGATCAGAGAATTGATTTTATCGGAGGAATCCGAGGACTTTCCGAACTTGAAAAAAGAGCGGATTCGGATATGAAGATTTCCTTTTCCATGTATCCGACGTCTATCACGGAATTGTTTGATGTCGCTGATCAGGAACTTCTGATGCCGCCAAAATCAACCTGGTTTGAACCAAAATTACGAAGTGGATTGTTTATCCATGAGATTTAAGTGCTAAGCGAAGAAAGGAAGAAAAAGAATGGATCGTTTGTTTAATGTAAATAACCCGCTTATGAGGGCATTGTCAAAATTATTTGATATTGGCTGGCTCAGCTTGATCTATGTTGTATTTTGTGTGCCGCTCGTGACGATCGGTGCAGCGACGACATCACTGTATTATGTGAGTGCTAAGGTACTTCGCAAAGACAGAGGATATGTGTGGTCGGAGTTCTGGCACAGCTTTAAATTGAATTTTAAGCCGGCGACATTGATGTGGCTCATTTTTGCAGCCATTTATGGCTTGTTGTATTTCAACTTGACAACCTTTAATACATCAAATGCGGCAGGCGGTTATCTGGTAGGCGTGTATATTGCGCTTGCGTTTATCGTCACCTGTGTTGCCAGCTATGCTTTCTGTCTGCTGTCACGTTTTAATATGAATGTAAGAGGGATTCTGCGTTATGCATTGTATATGTCATTCCGTCATTTCCTTCACACATTGTGCTTTTTGGCGATTTTATTTGTGGCAGGATTTGGAATTTATGCCGGATTCCGTGTGCAGTTGCCGATTTTTTTGTTGTTTGTACCGGGACTGGGATCTTTTCTATATACGTTCCCGATGGAGCATTTATTGAAAAAATATATGCCAAAGCCGGAGAAACGTTATACGGAAAATGGAGAAGAAATTGTCGAATGGTATGAGGAATAAGGAAACACATTCGAAAGGAGATATTTATGAAAAAGAAACTGGAAGATTATATGGACTGGCCGAAGATCGAGGATCTGGAATATGCCGAATGTCGGAATGCAGAAGACGTTTTGGGAGCGGCGGTAGTCGAAGACGGCATCTTGTTCCGCTGTTTCTTTCCGGAAGCAGATAAAGTACTGATCAAGATCAAAGGGAAAAGCCGTACCGTTATTATGAAAAAAATGGATGACTGTGGTTATTTCGCAGCATTGATGGTTGGTAAGAAGATACCGGAATACACGTATCAGGTACAGTATAAAACGGGGAAAATGGAAGTTATTGACACTTATGCGGCGGACCATTTTGTCGATGCGATGGATGAAGTGATGTTTGCCGGTGGAGAGCATGACAAAATCTATGAGAAACTGGGAGCACACCCGGGACATGTGGCAGGATATGCCGGTACGTGGTTTGCTGTCTGGGCACCGAATGCGGTCAGTGTCAGTGTCGTCGGTGATTTTAACAACTGGGATGGCAGACTTCATCCGATGCGCCGCCTCGAAAGCGGTATCTTTGAGCTGTTTGTGCCGGAAGTCGGCGATGGCGATATTTATAAATACGAAGTTCACGGATACGATGGAAAAACCGTGATGAAGGCCGATCCGTATGGCTTTTATGCCGAAAAACGTCCGGCGAGTGCAAGCATTGTCTGGAGTATTGACGAATACGAGTGGCAGGATGCAGACTGGCTGAAAAAGAGAAAACAGACCAATTGGAAAAAAGAGCCGATGGTCATTTATGAGATGCACCTTGGATCTTTTGAAAAACCGATCGGTGGCGGTTTTTATACCTATCGTGAACTGGCTCACAAAACTGCAGAGTATTGTAAAAAAATGGGGTATACACACGTGGAACTTATGCCGGTGATGGAACATCCGCTGGATGCTTCCTGGGGGTACCAGGTTGTCGGGTATTATGCACCGACTTCACGTTATGGAACACCGGAAGATTTTATGTATTTTGTCGATTACCTGCACCAGGCAGGCATTGGCGTGATCTTAGACTGGGTTCCTGCACATTTTCCCAAAGACGAACATGGACTGGGACGTTTTGACGGTACTTGTCTGTATGAACACCTTGATAAACGACAGGGCGAACATCCACACTGGGGAACGCTCATTTACAATTACGGCCGTCCGCAGGTGGCGAATTACCTTATCGCCAATGCATTATTCTGGCTGGAACAATATCACGCAGACGGGCTTCGCCTTGACGCGGTAGCTTCGATGCTTTATCTCGATTACGGCAAGCAGGACGGAGAGTGGATCGCCAATATGTACGGCGGCAATGAAAATCTTGAAGCCATCGAATTTTTAAAGAAATTAAATCAAAAGATCAAAGACCGCAAAGACGGAAGCCTTTCGATCGCAGAAGAATCGACGGCATGGCCGATGGTAACCGGAAATATCGAAGAAGGCGGTTTGGGATTTGACTTCAAATGGAATATGGGCTGGATGAATGACTATCTCGAATACATTAAGACGGATCCACTTTTCCGAAAAGGCCGTCATGGTATGATCACATTTAGTATGGTTTACCAGTATTCGGAAAATTTCATGCTTGTATTTTCCCACGATGAAGTGGTACATATGAAGGGATCCATGTACCGGAAAATGCCGGGAACACCGGCACAGAAACTTGCCGGACTGCGTCAGAGTTTTGGTTATATGGCAGCACATCCGGGCAAAAAGTTACTGTTTATGGGACAGGATTTCGGACAGATCAGCGAATGGAGTGAAGAGCGGGGACTTGACTGGAGCCTGCTTGCAGACGGAAAAGCGATGGCAAGTGATACCGGTGAAGTGATTCGGGTAAAATCGTCCCACCGGATGCTTCAGGACTTTGTCGCGGATCTTTGGAAATTTTATAAGGCACATCCGGCAATGTATGCCTGGGATGAGATTCCGGACGGATTTGAGTGGGTCAGCATGTTAGACGCTGATCACAGTGTCATTGCCTTTATGCGCGAAGCAGAGGACGAAAAGCTGCTCGTTGTATGCAACTTTACTCCGGTTTGCTATTCCGAATTTAAGTTAGGCGTGCCATATGCCGGAAAATATAAAGAAATCTTAAACAGCGATGCGATCGTGTATGGTGGCGAAAATCATACCAATCCGCGTTTAAAAAACAGTAAAAAGGAAAAAATGGATGGTATGGAGCAGAGTATTACCTTTACGCTGGCTCCGACCGCGATCCAGATTTTCAGTTATCAGCCGGAACAGCCGGTAAATCGTAAAAGAAAGAAGAAATGAGGGCTATAGATCAATATGAAACAGGTAAAAGGTTATACGATCTTACAGAAACAAGAATTGAAAGAATTAAATGCGACAGGATATCTTTTGGAACATGACAAAACAAAAGCGAAAGTGGCAGCCATCGAAACGACGGACGACAATAAGGTATTTTCCATCGGATTCCGTACTCCGCCAAAAGATTCCACAGGCGTAGCGCACATCGTGGAACATACGGTACTCTGTGGGTCCAAAGAGTTTCCGGTAAAAGATCCGTTTATTGAACTGGCAAAGGGATCATTAAATACGTTTTTGAACGCCATGACGTATCCGGATAAGACTGTTTATCCGGTGGCAAGCTGCAATGATAAGGATTTTCAGAACTTAATGCATGTGTATATGGATGCGGTGTTTTATCCAAATATTTACAAAGAAGAGAAGATCTTTAAACAGGAAGGATGGCACTATCACCTGGATTCTGTGGACGGACCTTTGACTTATAACGGGGTTGTATTTAATGAGATGAAGGGAGTCTTTTCCTCTCCGGAACAGCTGATCGAGCGAAAGATCCAGCAGTCCTTGTACCCGGATACCGGTTATGGGTTTGAATCCGGCGGAGATCCGGTGGATATTCCGAATCTGACCTATCGGGATTACCTTGATTTTCACAGTAAATACTATCATCCGTCAAACAGTTACATCTACCTTTACGGCGATATGGATATGGAAGAAAAACTGACATGGATGGATGAAAAATATCTGTCTCATTTTGATCATCTGAAAGTGGATTCCGAGATCAAGCCACAGAAGGCATTTGATAAGCCGGCAGAAGTGGATGCTTTTTATTCTCTTGCGGAAGGCGAATCGGATAAAGATAAGTCCTATATCAGCTACAATGCCGTAACCGGAAACTCACTTGACCGCGACCTTTACATCGCATTTCAGGTGCTGAATTATGTGCTGATTCAGGGCGTGGGCGCACCGGTCAAACAGGCACTTGTCGATGCAGGAATCGGAAGCGAGATCATCAGCTTCTTTGAAGAGAGCATCTGCCAGCCGTTTTTCTCGATCATTGCGAAAAATACGGAAGTATCAAACAAGGAAGAATTTGTAAGAATTATCCGCAAAGAGCTGGAGAAACTTGTAAAAGAAGGAATCAATAAAGACTCTCTGAATGCGGGACTGAATGCCCTTGAGTTCCGTTACCGTGAGGCAGATTTTGGTTCCTATCCAAAGGGATTGATGTATGGGCTTCAGATGTTTGACAGCTGGCTTTATGACAGCGAAAAACCATTTATTCATATCAGCGCGAATGATACATTTAAGCGTCTTCGTGAGAAAATGGAAGACGGATATTTTGAATCCCTGATTCAGACGTATCTTTTGGATAATACACACCGTTCCATCGTGACGGCAGCACCAAAGACTGGACTTACTGCGGAGCAGGATCGTGCGGAGGCTGAAAAATGCCGGAAATATTTCGACACGCTTTCTCAGGAAGAAAAAGAAAACCTTGTGCACGAGACCGAAGAACTGATCCGTTATCAGGAAGAACCGACACCAAAAGAAGATTTGGAAAAGATTCCGTTATTGTCCCGCGAAGACATCGGAAAGAAAGCACTTCCATTTTCCAATATTGAGAAAGACGTAAAGGGAACCAAGGTTCTTCACCATGATTATTTTACCAATGGAATTTACTATATTGATTTATACTTTGATATTAAACCGCTTCTGGCAGAATATGCGCCGTATATCAGCCTTTTGACATCGCTGATTGGCTGCGTGGACACGGATGCGCATGATAAATTGGCATTTTCCAACGAGATTTTGCAAAATGCAGGAGATTTTACGTTTGATACCCTGCTGTCCCGGAAATACAAACAGCCAAAGGAATATAAAGCGTTCATGATCTTTCGTGCCAAAGTGTTTGAGGAAAAGACAGAAAAAGTATTTGAACTGCTGGATGAGGCATTGAAAACGTCACATTTGGAGGATGAAAAACGTTTGAAAGAAATCGTAAGTGAGAATGCATCGGCATTGTATATGCGACTGATTTCTGCCGGACATAGTACGGCGGTCAACCGTGCGCTTTCGTATGGCTCCCGGATGGGAAAATACGATGAGGCGATGAATGGAATATCCTACTACCGCTTCTTAAAGCAGTTAAATGATCATTTTGACGAATACAAAGAGAATACGATTGCCATCTTGAAAATGCTTGTGCAAGAAATCTTTACAAAGGATAAGATGATGGCAGGAATTACCTGTGCGAAGGATGCGTATGACGGATTTGAAAAAGCGTTCGTGAAATTTGCCGAAAAGATGCCGGAGAAACCGGAAGAAGATGGAAATATACAGCCACAGATCTCCTTTGATGACAGGCACCAGAATGAGGGATTCAAGACGGCAGGACAGGTACAGTATGTGGCACGAAGTGGGAATTTCGTAGACCGCGGTGTCCCGTACCACGGCTCTTACCGTGTCGTACGTGCCATGCTCAGTTACGGATTCCTGTGGAATGAAGTCCGTGTGAAAGGCGGTGCATATGGTGTTATGTGTGGATTCCCAAGTTCGGGAGATGGATATTTCGTATCTTACCGCGATCCGAAACTGGCTGAGACAAATGAAACATACAAAAAGGTGGCAGAATATCTGCGGTCTTACGAGGCCGAAGAGCGTGAGATGACAAAATCCATCATCGGTACGATCAGTGCGGTAGATACACCATTGACACCGAAAACCAAGGGAAGCCGTTCCATGGGAGCTTATTTTTCGGAAATGAAAGTGGAAGATGTCCAAAAAGAAAGAGATGAGATACTTTCTACATCTGTAGAAGATATTCGTCGTGCAGCCGATATGGTGGATGCCATATTGGCAGATGGCAGAATCTGCGTTCTTGGAAATGAAGAAAAAGTAAAAGAAAATGCAGAATTGTTTGGCTGCATCGATACGTTATAAATGAAGGAAAGGAGCAGCAGATGGAGGAGAACAAAACGAAAGAGCCGTTTAAATCGGGATTTGTGTCGCTGGTAGGAAGACCCAATGTCGGGAAGTCTACGTTGATGAACCGCATTATCGGACAGAAGATCGCGATTACGAGCAATAAGCCACAGACGACGAGAAACCGGATTCAGACGGTGTATCATGATGAGAGAGGACAGATTGTCTTTTTGGACACACCGGGAATCCACAAGGCAAAGAATAAACTTGGCGAGTACATGGTTACCGTGGCAGAGCGTACGTTTGACGAAGTGGATATGATCCTGTGGCTGGTGGAAGCGACGACGTTTATCGGAAAAGGGGAACGCCACATCGCGGAGCAGTTGAAAAAAGCTCATATTCCGGTTATTCTGGTTATGAATAAGATTGATACGGTGAAAAAAGAAGAACTTCTTGCCTGTATTGATGCCTATCAGCAGATCATGGAGTTTGATGAGATCGTTCCGGTTTCTGCGTGGACCGGAGAGAGCGTGGATCATCTCGTCGACGTGATGTTCCGCTATCTGGAAGAGGGACCGGCGTTTTACGACGACGATACGGTGACGGATCAGCCGGTGCGTCAGATCGTAGCAGAGCTGATCCGTGAAAAAGCACTTCGTCTGCTGGCAGATGAGATTCCGCATGGCATTGCGGTGGCGGTAGACCAGATGAAACTTCGCCATAACAATAAAAATATGTACGATATCGACGCGACAATCATCTGCGAACGCGATTCCCACAAAGGAATCATTATCGGAAAGCAGGGTCAGATGCTGAAAAAGATCGGTACGCAGGCGCGGCGTGAGATTGAAGAAATGCTTCAGAAAAAGGTCAACCTGAAACTGTGGGTCAAAGTAAAGAAAGACTGGCGTGACAGCGATTTTCTTTTGAAGAATTTTGGGTATGATAAGAAAGAATAACGGTTCGGTTTTTCCGCAATCGTTACAGATGGAATAAAATCCCTCGTATAGATGGTTCCCGATGTGGAGAAGATAGTAATATCAATAACGACGGAGGAAGCCATTATGAACAATAAGTTTTGGAATGAATTTTATCAATCCGGAAAGATTTCGGATTATCTGAATTATGTAAATTCATCGGAACATACGGCGCGGTCCCAAAGTGCATTTGGCGGCAGCCGGTATTCGGATGAGATGGAGAAGATGCAGGATGCAGGAAAAAGTGACAGGAATGGTGCTTTCGGGGACTCCCGTGGGGGAATACGATAAGCGGGTTGTGATCTTAACGCGGGAACGTGGTAAGATTTCTGCGTTTGCCAGAGGGGCAAGACGACCAAAAAGTTCCCTGATCGCGGCGAGTGAACCATTTACGTTTGGTGAATTTGAACTTTACCGGGGAAGAGATTCCTATACGATTTCTTCGGTAAACGTGAAAAATTATTTTTCGGACATCCGGGAAGAATTGGAAGATATTTACATGGGCATGTATTTCTGTGAAGTGGCAGAATATGTGACAATGGAAAATATGGATACCCGGGAGATGTTGAAATTGTTATACCAGTCTCTCCGCGCCTTAAAGGTGCCGTCCCTTTCCCGGGAACTGGTAAGACGGATTTACGAGTTTAAATTGATCGCTTTAAACGGGGAAGCTCCCCGTTTATTTGCGTGCATTGAGTGCGGAAGAAAAGACGAACTGTTTTATTTCCATCCACAGAAAGCCGGCATTTTGTGCGAAGCATGTTATGAAAAAGAACCGTACAACGGACGCGGCGCATATCAAATCAGTGGCTCGACGACGTACATATTACAGCGTATCGTGGCATCCCCTGTGAAAACATTGTATACATTTTCTGTCTCAGAGCATGTGATGAAGGAATTAAATCTGGTTGTGAAGGATTATTTTGAAAAACACATTGACAAAAAATTTCAATCCGCGCAAATGTTAGATGATCTGCTGTTATTTTGAGACAATGATAAAATTTTTGTCTTTCTTTTTCGAAAACTATGTGGTATCATATACAATATACGTGTGTTAAGGAGGCTTCAATTCAATGGCAACAGAGAAGAGAGAGGAAGAAAAAGAAGAAGTTATTTCGAAAAACTTTATTGAACAGGAAATTGAAAAGGATCTTGCTGAAGGTGTCTATAAAAATATTATGACACGTTTCCCACCCGAGCCAAACGGCTACCTGCATATTGGACATGCAAAGTCGATCTTGCTCAATCAGGGACTGGCAAAAAAATATAATGGAACATTTAATCTTCGTTTTGATGATACAAACCCGACAAAAGAAAAGGAAGAATTTGTAAATTCTATTTTGGAAGATGTTGTTTGGATCTGCGGTGGAGAAAAGCCGCCGGTATATTTTGCGTCCAATTATTTTGACCAGATGTATGAATGTGCGGTCAAATTGATCAAAAAAGGCAAAGCTTATGTATGTGACCTTACACCGGATGAGATCCGCGAGTACCGTGGAACTCTGACAGAGCCGGGCAAAAATAGTCCATACCGCGACCGTTCCGCAGAAGAAAATTTGGAATTATTTACAAAAATGAAAAATGGAGAATTTAAAGATGGCGAAAAAGTTCTCCGTGCGAAAATTGATATGAGTTCGCCGAATATCAATATGCGTGATCCAATCCTGTATCGTGTGGCACACATTACGCATCACAATACGGGCGACAAATGGTGCATTTATCCGATGTACGATTTTGCGCATCCGATCGAGGATGCAGTAGAAGGAATCAGTCATTCTATCTGTACCCTGGAATTTGAGGACCACCGCCCACTGTATGACTGGGTTGTACGCGAGTGTGAATTTGAAGTACCGCCTCGGCAGATTGAATTTGCAAAGATGTATTTGACCAATGTAATTACCGGAAAACGATATATTAAGAAACTGGTAGAAGATGGCGTGGTAGACGGATGGGATGATCCGCGTCTTGTTTCCATCACAGCACTTCGCCGTCGTGGATTTACAGCTTCATCCATTCGTAAGTTTATGGAACTTGCCGGTGTATCAAAGAGCAATAGTTCCGTAGATTATGCGATGCTTGAATATTGTATCCGTGAAGATCTGAAGATGACGCAGCCTCGTATGATGGCGATCTTGGATCCGATCAAACTGGTGATCACCAATTATCCGGAAGGTCAGGTAGAATATCTGGATGTACCAAACAATCAGGAAAATCCTGAGATGGGTACAAGAAAAGTGCCATTTGCCAGAGAACTTTATATCGAGAGAGACGACTTTATGATTGAGCCTCCTCGTAAATATTTCCGTTTGTTCCCTGGAAATGAAGTACGTCTGATGAGTGCGTATTTTGTAACATGCCAGGATTATGTAACCGATGAAAACGGAAAGGTAACGGAGATTCATTGTACGTACGATCCGGAGACAAAGAGTGGTTCCGGATTTACCGGAAGAAAAGTAAAAGGAACGATCCACTGGGTAGCTGCACCGACGGCAGCGACAGCGGAAGTGCGTTTGTATGAAAACCTTGTGGATGAAGAGAAAGGGGTTTACAATGAAGACGGTTCTGTCAACATTAACCCGGACTCTTTGAAAGTATTAGAGAATTGTTATGTGGAGCCGGCCCTTGCGGAGGCAAAACCGGGAGACCGTTTCCAATTTATGAGAACCGGATATTTCTGTGTAGATACGAAAGATACGAACGAAGGACATCAGGTATTTAACCGCATTGTGTCAATGAAGAGTTCTTATCGCCCGGGAAAATAATCCGGAGAGAATGGAGGCAGCTATGGGTAATTTGTTTGCAGGACTGGAAAGTCTTGGGTTAAACATCAAAGATACGGTTGATGTTTATGAAAAAGAGAAGAAAGAAAATCAAGGTGCAGATGCCAAAAAAGCACAGGTAAAAGAGGTTCAGGAAGAAGATCTTTTGTTTGACAAAACCTATACCTGTCCGGTCTGTGACCATGAATTTAAGAGTAAAATGGTTCGTACCGGAAAGGCAAAATTAGTATCTGCAGACACGGATCTTCGTCCGAAATATCAAGGAATTGATCCATTGAAATACGATGCGATCCTCTGCCCAAAATGCGGATATGCATCATTGAACCGTTATTTTAATTTTGTGATGTCTTCCCAGGCGAAGATGATCCGCGAGAAAATTTCCGCTACGTATCATTATGTACCGGAAGGCGAGAAAGTGTATACCTATGATGAGGCAATTACCCGTCATAAGATGGCGCTTCTTAACACAATCGTAAAACATGGAAAAACGAGTGAGAGAGCCTATACCTGTCTTAAGATTGCCTGGCTGTTCCGCGGAAAACGCGAAGAACTGATGAAAGGTGATTATAAGAAAGAAGAGGTAGCAGCGCTTCTGGCTGAAGAGAAAGAATTTTTGAAAAATGCACACGAAGGATTTGTGGCAGCATTTTCCAAAGAAGATTTCCCAATGTGCGGTATGGACGAATACACTGTGATGTATATGGTGGCAGAACTGGCACGCCGGATCGGAAACAAAGAAGAGGCAAAACGCTGGATATCCAAAGTGCTTGTGGCAAAAGATGCAAACCGCCGCATTAAAGATAAAGCGCTGGCATTGAAAGAAATGCTGCAGCAGGAAGAGTAGACAGCGGATGCTGGCAGAATGGAGAGTATGATCGATGGAATTATGGCTGGATATTTTAATGGATGCGTTGATTGACAGCATTAAACTATTCCCTTTTTTACTGCTGACCTATCTGCTCATGGAGTATCTGGAGCATAAGACCAGCACAAAGACGAGGGCGTGGATTCGGAAAGCCGGCAGGATGGGACCTATCGCAGGCGGTGTCGCAGGAATTTTTCCACAATGTGGATTTTCGGTAGCCGCTTCAAATCTGTACTCCGGTGGAATCATTACGATGGGAACGCTGGTGGCAGTGTTTTTATCGACCTCGGATGAGATGCTTCCCATCTTTTTATCGGAAGCGGTAAACGGGAGGATCATTTTGAAAGTCCTCGGAATTAAACTTGTGACAGCAGTATTTACCGGGTTTATCGTAGATTTTGTCATGCGTTTTCGACCAAATGCCATTCAATATAAAGATTTTCATACGATGTGTGAAAGCGAACACTGCCATTGCGAAAAAAGCATTGGAAAATCTGCTTTTATACACACATTTAAAATATTATTGTTCATTTTCCTGTGTTCTCTTGTTTTGAACTTTTTGATTGAAATAGGAGGCGAAGAGCGGATTTCTGAATTTTTATCGAGCCATGCGATGTTCGGACCGGTATTTGCGGCAATTGTCGGATTGATTCCGAACTGTGCGGCATCGGTTCTTATCACGCAGATGTATCTGGGGGGAATTCTCGATTTTGGTTCGATGATCTCAGGACTGCTTGTCGGTGCGGGGGTTGGACTTTTGGTTTTATTCCGTACAAACAAAAGATGGAAAGAAAATCTTTCCATCCTTGGAATTGTATGGGTTGCCGGTGTGTTTTGGGGTGTTATTGTGAATTTACTCATCCATTGAGAGGATGCCGTTTACCTTTGTCATAGCACGGGGAACGGCATCTTTTGATGTTTTCCACGGAGCATCGGTATTGCGGTAGTCAAATTTGTCGATAAACCATGCCAGTTCTTCTTCCATTCGTTTATAATTTTCTAAAAATACATGGTTTAAGTCACTGGTGAAATCTTCCAGTACATCCCCGTGGAGATATTTTGGCGCTTCTTCAAAAAGCATTCCGTAGTGTTCTAAGCAGAATCCTTTTGATTTTTTGAATTTTGTCACAAAGGCAGAATCTTCTTCATATAAGTAGAAAATGGTTGCGATGTACCGCTCATATACGCCCTTGATCCGATCGCAGATATAGCACGAATGACTGATCTTGTCGGTAAAGGAAAAGAGGGACGTTTCTTCTTTTTTGGAAAATAATCCGCCGGCGCTTTTTCTTCCCCTTTTTTGTAATAATTCAATCTCTTTTATCATATTCTTCATGTGAGTATCCATGATGAGAGCAAGTCCAAGCCGGTTTTCAAAATCGTACATCATTTGCATATGGCGGGCGCAGAAGCCAATTTTGTCTGTGGTAAGCCGAATATCATCTTCCATATAACTGGGCCCCATCGCAAAGGCGACAGCATCGTTTTCCAGTTTCAATTTCATCGCGCACACAGGACATTCACAAGGTTTATCAAAGATGTCATTTACGGGAATCGTGTATAATTGTTCTTTCATAGGTACCTCCGGGTGTTCTTTTGCAAATATTATAGCATAAACGCAAAAAGAAAGCAAAAAAGTTAGAAAAAAAGAGGATAAAAGAGATATAATTCGAAAAGACACAAAATAGAAGGAAAATTCATAAGCGTACGACTTGCAAAAAACAAGAGAAATGACTATTATTAAATCAATCGTTAGCACTCGGCAAAAGAGAGTGCTAACAAGCAAAGCGAAAAGATCATGATTGGAGGAAATAGAAATGAAATTAGTACCTTTAGGTGACAGAGTTGTTTTACAACAGTTAGAAGCAGAAGAAACTACAAAATCCGGTATCGTTCTTCCGGGCCAGGCGCAGGAAAAACCACAGCAGGCAGAAGTAGTAGCTGTTGGACCGGGTGGTCTTGTAGATGGAAAAGAAGTAAAAATGGAAGTAAAAGTCGGCGATAAAGTAATTTATTCAAAATATGCGGGAACCGATGTAAAATTGGAAGAGAAAGAGTATGTGATCGTTCGCCAGAGCGATATCGCAGCTATTGTGGAAGAATAAAAGAAGCTTAAAATATTTTAATTGGAGGTCTTTATAATGGCAAAAGAAATTAAGTTTGGCGTAGATGCCAGAAAAGCACTGGAAACAGGTGTAAATAAATTAGCAGATACCGTACGTGTTACGTTAGGACCCAAAGGACGTAATGTTGTATTGGATAAATCTTTTGGCGCACCACTTATCACAAACGATGGTGTAACAATTGCAAAAGAGATCGAGCTGGAAGATGCTTTCGAAAACATGGGAGCTCAGCTTGTAAAAGAAGTTGCTACCAAGACAAATGATGTAGCCGGAGATGGTACAACAACCGCTACGGTTCTTGCTCAGGCAATGATCAATGAAGGTATGAAAAACCTTGCAGCCGGCGCAAATCCAATCGTTCTTCGTAAAGGTATGAAGAAAGCGACAGACTGCGCAGTAGAGGCAATCAAATCCATGAGTGAGACTCTTTCCGGAAAAGAGCAGATCGCTAAGGTTGCAGCAATTTCCGCCGGTGACGAGCAGGTCGGAGAAATGGTAGCTGACGCAATGGAAAAAGTTTCCAATGATGGCGTTATCACAATTGAAGAGTCCAAGACCATGAAGACAGAACTTGACCTTGTTGAAGGTATGCAGTTTGACCGTGGTTATTTGTCAGCATATATGGCAACGGATATGGATAAGATGGAAGCAAATCTTGAAAATCCATACATTTTGATCACAGACAAGAAGATTTCCAATATTCAGGAAATCCTTCCACTGTTGGAGCAGATTGTACAGTCCAGTGCAAAACTTCTCATTATCGCAGAAGATGTAGAGGGTGAAGCACTCAGCACATTGGTATTGAATAAACTGCGTGGTACATTCCAGGTAGTAGCTGTAAAAGCTCCTGGTTATGGCGACCGCAGAAAAGAAATGCTCAAAGATATCGCAATTCTTACCGGCGGTCAGGTGATTACCGAAGAACTTGGTCTTGATCTGAAAGACACAACAATGGATCAGTTAGGACGTGCAAAATCCGTTAAAGTTCAGAAAGAAAATACGATCATCGTAGATGGCGAGGGCGACAAAGCAGAGATTGAAGCTCGTGTATCCCAGATCCGTACCCAGATCGAAGAGACAACTTCCGAATTTGATAAAGAAAAACTTCAGGAAAGACTTGCCAAACTGGCAGGCGGTGTTGCTGTTGTTCGTGTTGGTGCCGCAACAGAGACCGAGATGCAGGAAGCAAAACTTCGTATGGAAGATGCTTTGGCAGCGACAAGAGCAGCCGTAGAAGAAGGAATTATCGCAGGTGGTGGTTCTGCTTACATCCACGCATCCAAAGAAGTTGCTAAGATGGCAGCAGAGTTGGAAGGCGACGAGAAGACAGGTGCCAATATCATCCTGAAAGCTCTCGAAGCTCCACTTCGTCGTATCGCTGAAAATGCAGGTCTGGAAGGATCAGTTATCATTGATAAAGTAAAAGAAGGAAAACCGGGATTCGGTTTCAATGCATATACAGAGCAGTATGTAAACATGGTTGATAATGGAATTCTTGATCCTGCTAAGGTTACAAGAAGTGCATTGCAGAATGCAACCAGTGTAGCATCTACCCTCTTGACAACAGAGTCTGTAGTTGCTAATATTAAAGAAGATACACCGGCTATGCCGGCAGGCGGTGCCCCAGGCATGGGCATGATGTAAACCATCCGCAAGCAAATCAAGCGCCCACCTTCCGGTGGGCATTTGATTTGAACGGATGGTTTAGCGATACGCGTAGGAGCGCGTCAGCGCGGGCACGCAGAGCGTGGCGCGTAGAGCTAAGAAGGCAAGATACGCGCAAGAGTGCGTCAGCGCGGGCACGCGGAAGCGTGGCGCGTAGAACTAAGAAGATGAGATACGCGTAGGAGCGCGTCAGCGCGGGCACGCGAAAGCGTGGCGCGTAGAGCTAAGAAGGCAAGATACGCGCAAGAGCGCGTCAGCGCGGGCACGCGGAAGCGTGGCGCGTAGAACTAAGAAGATGAGATACGCGTAGGAGCGCGTCAGCGCGGGCACGCGAAAGCGTGGCGCGTAGAGCTAAGAAGGCAAGATACGCGCAAGAGCGCGTCAGCGCGGGCACGATAAAACGAAAACAGGAGGACAAAATGGAACAGGCATACGCAGAATATAGTGTGAAACAAAAAACGACCGGAAAAGATATTGCATTGAAGGTTATGATGATCATTGGTGTAATACTTCTCTTTATTATAGGCTTTCGATTCCGTCTTCTGTTTTTGTTAGACGTAGTAGCCGTATTTGCCATGGTGTGGTTCTGGCCGAGATTTCATGTAACGTGGGAATATGTTTATTGTGACGGTCAGATTGATTTCGACATGATTCAAGGCGAAGATAAAAGAAAGACAGTTATTCGAATTGATCTTGACAATGCCGATGTGATCGCACCGATGGATTCAGAGCGGATGGCAGGATATCGTCACTTGCAGACAAAGAAGTTTTATTCCCTGCAGCCGGATGCAAAAACATATGGTGTTGTGATTCGCTCGGAGGGAAAAGAAGAAAAACTTGTTCTTGAATTTGAGCCAAATGAAAAGATGATGGATTTGATCTTGAACAAATATCCGAAAAAAGCAGAAAAATAAGAAATAAGCTTGTCATACAGTGTGTGGCAGGCTTTTTTGCGGCTTTGTCATGCCGGAGAGGGGAAAAGGGTTTATGGCATGACTGGGCGGCAGGAGAAGGTCATACCGGAGAAGAGAAAATGGTATGTGGCATGACTGGGTGGCAGGAGAAGATCATGCCGGAGAGGGGAAAAGAGGTATGTGGCATGACAAGATTGTTGTGAAGAGTCATGCCGGAGAGGAGAAAATGGTATGTGGCATGACAAGAGTGCCGAGAAGAGTCATGCCGGAGAGGGGAAAATGGTATGTGGCATGACAAGAGTGTTGTGAAGAGTCATGCCGGAGAGAGGAAAAGAGGTATGCGGCATGACTGGGTGGCAGGAGAAGGTCATGCCGGAGAGGGAAAAATGGTATGTGGCATGACTGGGTGGCAGGAGAAGGTCATGCCGGAGAGGGGAAAATGGTATGTGGCATGACTGGGCGTGGATAAGCACCCCGGAAGAAGGAAAAAGCAAGTCATTCAGAGGTGAGTTGCCGTCGCGAAGGGAAGGAAAGCACCCGGGAAAAAGAAAAAAGCAAGTCATTCAGAGGTGAGTTGCCGTCGCGAAGGTAAAGAAAGCACCCGGGAAAAAGAAAAATTCAAGTCATTCAGAGGTGAGTTGCCGTCGCGAAGGGAAGGGAAACACCTCGGAAGAAGGAAAAAGCAAGTTGTTCCGGGGCGCAAGGAAGCGCCCCTTCGCATACGCTCAGCGGCAAGTTGTCGGGGACATTAGAGTTGTTGACTGGCGTCAACAAAGTCCCCTCCCCCAACAAGGAAGCGCCCCTTCGCATACGCT
>UQAQ01000026.1 GCA_900539115.1 uncultured Roseburia sp. | reverse complement strand
CTGGGACTGGCGTCAGGGCCGCTCCGCACACGTCACCTCTTGCTTTTTCCTTTTTGGCGTGTGCCTGCCTTCTCTGGGACTGGCGTCAGGGCCGCTCCGCACACGTCACCTCTTGCTTTTTCCTTTTTGGCGTGTGCCTGCCTTCTCTGGAACTGGCGTCAGGGCCGCTCCGCACACGTCAGCTCTTTCTTTTTCCTTTTTGGCGTGTGCCTTCGCTCCCCATGTCACATTTCAAAAGAATCTACAAAAAGTATAACATTTTTCTTGCACGATTACCATCCCCTTGTTACAATATAGATAAGACCAAGGGTCCAAGCAAGGTTTCCGGCTTGCTTGCAATGCCGGGATGCCTTATTTGGGACCCGCACATGTACGAAAACGCAGCGGTTTTCCGCGGAGTTTGAGTTCATGTAGGATTGCTTTGGGTGCACAGCACCCGCAATCCGTTGGGCTTATCTATAGCTCTTTAAGACCAAGGGTCCAAGCAAGGTTTCCGGCTTGCTTGCAATGCCGGGATGCCTCGCTTGCGACCCTTGACGGAACAAACTTAATACATTACATTGGAGGAGAACTGACAAAAATGGGCGGATTTTTTGGAGTTGCAGCCAAAGACGACTGCATGTTTGATTTATTTTTTGGAACCGATTACCACTCACATCTTGGTACAAGACGCGGAGGAATGGCCGTTTACGGCGAAAAAGGATTTGATCGTGCGATTCACAACATTGAGAATGCACCATTCCGAACCAAATTCGACAAAGATATGCAGGAGATGAAAGGGAATCTCGGTATCGGCTGTATTTCGGACTATGAGCCACAGCCATTGATTGTGCGTTCCCATCACGGAACTTATGCAATCACAACAGTAAGTAAAATTAACAACGCAAATGAGATTGTTGAAAAATTATTTTCCAACGGCAATACCCATTTTTTGGAAATGAGTGGTGGTGATGTCAATCCGACAGAATTGGTAGCTTCCATCATCAACCAGAAAGAAAATTTAATCGACGGCATTCATTATGCATTGGAATTGATCGACGGCTCACTTACATTGATGCTTTTGACACCAAAGGGAATTTATGCGGCGCGCGACAAATACGGACGAACCCCGCTTGTCATTGGAAAAAAAGACGACGCTTACTGCCTCTCCTTTGAATCCTTTGCTTACCAAAATCTGGGATATCAGGACTACAAAGAATTGGGACCGGGCGAGATTGACGTCGTGACACCGGAAGGTGTAAAAACATTGATGGCTCCGGGAAAAGAAATGAAAATCTGTACTTTTCTCTGGGTTTATTATGGCTACCCTTCCAGCTCCTACGAGGGAATCAGCGTAGAAAAAATGCGCTACAACTGCGGAGCAAATTTAGCAAAACGTGACAATGTCAAACCGGATATCGTCGCCGGCGTACCAGACTCCGGAACAGCTCATGCGATCGGATATTCCAACGCTTCCGGCATTCCATTTTCACGTCCGTTTATCAAATACACGCCAACTTGGCCGCGTTCCTTTATGCCTACCATTCAGAGCAAGCGCAACCTCATCGCCAAGATGAAATTGATCGCCGTGCACGACCTCATCAAAGACAAAAGCCTGCTTTTGATTGACGACTCAATCGTGCGTGGTACACAGCTGCGCGAAACCACCGAATTTTTGTATCAAAGTGGGGCAAAAGAAGTACATATCCGCCCGGCTTGCCCGCCACTTATTTATGGCTGTAAATATTTGAACTTTTCACGTTCGTCTTCGGAAATGGATCTGATCACACGTCGCGTCATCGCAAGACTGGAAGGCACAGAAGATGTTTCCGATGAAATTTTGCAGGAATACGCCGATCCGGAATCCGAAAAATACGAGCAAATGATCGAAGAAATCCGCAAAGAATTGAACTTTACTTCCCTTCGCTACTGCCGCCTCGACGACATGTTAGATGCGGTCGGCATTCCACCGGAAAATCTGTGTACTTACTGCTGGAACGGAAAGGAATAAACCATGTTAAAAGACAAAGACATCCGCGAACCACTCTTCGACTTTTTGGAAGACCGGCATTCGAAAATCCGTATTATTGAAGAGAAAACAATGGGAAAATCCCGCGCGGACGTCATTATGGTATTGGAAAATGAAGTCGTCGGCATCGAAATCAAAAGCGATGCCGACACGTATGCCCGCCTCGACCGCCAGGTAAAAGACTACGACCGGTATTTTGACCGCAATATTGTCGTCGTCGGCTCCCGACATGCCCACCATATAAGTGAGCATGTCCCGGAATGGTGGGGCATTATCAGCGTCGAAAAAATAGATGATCTGTGCGATTTTTATATTGTACGCGAACCCGCAGCCAATCCAAAGTGTAAATTATTACACAAAACAAAATTGCTTTGGCGTCCTGAAATTGCACACATTCAGGAACTCAATAAGCTCCCTGCCTATCGCCAGAAAAGCAAAGATTTTGTTCGAAAAAAAATTTTGGAAAAAGTTCCGGAAGAAACATTGCACCACCAGATCAGCGACGAATTATTTGAACGTGATTATACGACAATTCAGCAGGAAATTGCTGCCTATAAAAAAAGATGAGCATACCACAAAATCGTGATATGCTCGTCTTTTTATTTTTCTCTGCCATTCAGAATCGGTTTGCCATCCGCGGTCCACTCTACTGTGTGAATGCGCGCATGACGACAAGGGTCTTGCAACGGATCATTGTCCGAATATCCACATTTTCCCTCGAAGCACTCTTTGCTTCTCGCATGATATACGAAAATATCATTGCCTTCCTCGTCCTTTGTAAAAGAGTTATGACCCGGGCCATATTCATCAACAAGGTCCTCCGAAGTAAGCAATGGGCGGTCAAATTTTGTCCACGCCACAATATCAAGCAAGTCCGCATTTTCGTCCGCTTCCAGCGCACCTACACAATACTCCGGTCCTGTTCCCGAAGCGGAAAAACATACAAAAATCTTTCCGTCGTGTTTCAACACCGCAGGTCCCTCATTTACTGCATAACGTACTTTTTCCCAATCGTATTCCGGCGTGGTGAGCAGCATCGGTTTTGTAATAATTTTCCAAGGCTCCGCCGGATTGATCTGGGCCATATAAAGGCAGGAAATTTTCGCCTCATTGTGCTGCGCCCAAATCACATAATGCTTTCCGCCCGCCTCAAAATATGTCATGTCCAAAGAAAAACCGGTAAAAGAAAATTTATCTCCTTCTGTTTTCTGGAATTTCCCTTTTTCTGTCCAATTTCCGGTATAAGGATCCCGGCTGTCACACACCAGCACATTGCAGTCAAAGGCCCAATTGTTTTCCGCATCACTGCTTCCCGCATAAAAAATGTACCACGTTCCACCGATGTAATGCAGCTCCGGTGCCCAGATAAAACGATGTGTATAAGTCTTTTCGTCCGCCTGCCAGATTGTAATCTCCTCTGCCTCACGAAGTCCATCTACCGTCTTTGAACGGCGCAGGATCACGCGGTCATATCCTTCCGGATCATCGCCCCTCTTCATCGGATACGAAGCGGTAAAATAATACCAGCCATCGTCCGCCTTAATCATAAAAGGATCTGCTCTCTCCAAAATAAATGGATTTGCATACGTATTCTGTCTTCCCATGTTGTCATTCCTCCTAAATTTATTTTGTACTATTTCCATGTTATCAAAAATATCCAGAAATGTCACGTCATTTTACTATCTTCCGCAAACAAAAATGGAAGCATATAAATCGGCTTTAATTCCAAATTTTCTTTTCGCGATACATCATTTTGCGAAAAAAGATATTGTTTCCCAGCACACATTGAATATTTTTCTGCAAACGCCAAAATTGACCTCTCATTATTACCTGCGGATGACTTAATTTCAATCGGAATTATTTTCTCCTGCAATGTAATTAAAAAATCAATTTCATAGAAATGTGAACTGTTTTCCTTTTTCCAAGTATGATAATACAATTTCCTTTCGCAGGCAGTCAGCATCTGCGCAGCTGCATTTTCATACAAATACACAAGATCTGCATCTAACTTATCACTTAAAAGTTTATTATATATATCCGGCTGACTTCCCACGGACTTGTCAAACAGCATTGTAACAAGTAGTCCCGTGTCTGCCATATACAATCTGAATTTATCCGATTCGTATCTTGGAATCGCTGTAATATCGGGGGTTTTCAGATGATAACACGCCAACACAATATTTGAATCCCACAACTCCGCCAACTTTCTTTCGTCCTTTTCTGTCTTTGGCTTTCCGATTGCTGCATAAAAAATAAAATACTTCTTTTTCAATGCCAATTGAACCGGGATTGCCTTATATATCTTTGCCAGTTTTCCGGATTTATCCATTCTGTTAAGATCTTCTAAATACAGCTCAATTATTTGTCGTTTCACTCGATCCACATCGTCGAAATTATTTGTCGCAATATAGGTTTCCACTGCCTGTGGCATTCCTCCCACCGCCATATACAATCGAAAATCTCTCATCAGCTTACGATTGATCAAATTTCCCATTTTTTCATCCAATCTGCATATATCATGCAACACATTACTGTCGCTGCCGGCCGCCCACAAAAATTCTTCATAATCCATCGGATACATCTTAATTTTATACTCTGTCGCCTCCTCAGATTTTCTATTTGAAGACAAAAAATCCGCCGTTTCGATATAATGATATCTTCCATCTTTTACCAAATCTTTCGCAATGTTTCTTGCTTTCGAATTGCATTGAATTTGGTCAAAAATAATAGCCGATTCTCCCTCTGTAAGCTTAATACCGGTCTCTGTCTGCAGTCGCAAAAAAAGCAGATCCAACTTGGCAGTATTCGAAAAAATATCGAGAATTTCTTCTGTCGTATTTGCAAAATCTATTTTAATATAAGACGTATATTCGTTTTGCGCAAAATGCTCTGCTATGGTTGTCTTTCCCACCTGTCTTGCGCCTTCAAGAAGGCATGCCTGTTTTGAAGCATATTTTTCCTTCCAAATCAATAACTTTTGATAAACCTTTCTTTGAAACATTTAACTCCTCCCCTATCACAGTTTCATACTTTTTTCATAACAATTCACGGTAATATTCATCCTTTCCAAATGGTACAAACTCCCCTTTTTCAATAAGTTCCACTATTTCCTCCGCTGTCATCCATTTTGCATCTATCGTTTCCTCCTGCTGCAAAACCACATCTTCTACCGAAGTATTGTCTTTAAACACCCACACATCCAAAAAGCCGGGATTCTCCCAGGTAACCTTGTCTCTTCGAAATGACCGAAACAAATACCCACTTTCAGGATCAAGCGATATCCCCAATTCTTCTTTCACCTCGCGCAAAGCACCGTCTTTACTCCCTTCCCCTGCCAGCACAGAGCCGCCTGTCGGCTCCCACTTAAGCGCCTGACTTTTCGTCGCTGCACGTTTTGAAATAAGCCATTTATTTTCGTCATTCTTTATCCACACCTGAACGACTAAGTGATATTCGTCCTCCGCCATAAGCTCTCCACGCGCTATCGTTTTACCTGTGATGTTTCTATTTTTATCGTATATGTCCCATAATTCCGGCATATTGCTAATGTCTCCTCTATATAATTTATTTAGCAAAATCTATTCTTTTATCTCCCAATGTCCACTATATCCACTACCAATATAAACGATTTTATTCGTCTTTTTCATCTCGCGTTCTATCGTCTTTTCACTTACTCCAAGTTCTTTTGCAATAGTCGCCTTTGTAATTTTATATTTCAGTCTGCTTATTTTCCCGCATATTCAAATAAGAATCATACAGCATTACCAAAACAATCGGCAATATATTTCCTACTGTTAAACCAATAATAGCCACCACATAATTGTGAAAATTAAACGCACAAATAACAAAACCGATCAGCAAAATGCCCTGCGAAACAGCATAAAGCATTCTCATTCTAAATACCGTTTTGTCGTCTCTCTTTTCCTCCATCTGTGGTGGATTGAAAAATTTTCCTTTGGGGCGGCAGATACTCTGTATCATATTTACGATCATAAGAATAATTCCTACTCCATACAGCAATAAATAGCTTCCATGAATCTCCATTTTCCTCACCTCCAAGTCGCTTGAAACGTCCTCACTACAATTTAACTCATTTTACCACAATTTTCGAATCATGGCAACCAAATTTTACCAATTGACAAAGAACTACTTTTCTCGCCCTTCCACAGCTTCAATTTTTCACAAGTGATTTTTTCGTATTAGCATTTCTACCATCTTTACTTCATCTTCTTGAATATCATAATATTCGATAATTTCTATTTCACTGGTATTTTTGTCTTTCTTCATTAATCGTCCTTCACAAATTTCTTCATAATTCCTCCTTGTACTCTTTTCGATAACGTATAATCCAATTTCTCTTCCTTTCACATCAACCTGCCAAAATTGCTGACCCAAATGTCAATCGCATGACTAACAAAAAGACCGATGGCAGCAAAAAAGAGTAGTATTTTTAATAAATTCCAATTTTTATCTCTTGCCATAGCTGCCAGGAGCAACAAGAAAATTGCTATTATTGTTTTCACTTCGCCCTCCCTGTTTATGTTTCTCTATCCTCTTCCAATTTTTGGTTCTCTTCTTGTCTTACAGTATAACATACGCATTTCGCAGATTCAACCACCAAAAAATAACTTCCGCTAGAAAAATCTTAACAAGGCTTCATTTATTTCATCTATTTTCTCTCTTCGCTTTTTTAATTCTGACAGGAATGCAATTTCTCCGATTTCATCCTTATCTTTTCTGCATTGATCAATTATTTCGAGCATTTCTTTTTCAATAACGAATCCGTATAAGCCACCGTACTCCTCATGCCACTCTTTATTCCAATAATCAGGCGGCATATTATAATAAACAATTCCTAAATACTCAAAGTTTACATTTTTCAAGCCAAGTTCTTCCTCGGTTTCTCTAACGATACATTCCCTTATACTCTCTCCCTCTTCCCGCAAACCGCCAAATGTCTCCCAGTCATCTCTCCAATTGTGATAACCAAGCAAATAATCATCCTCGCATTTTACGATAACCAACGCATGATTAATAGAAGGATATTGAATTAATGCTTCCTCTTCATCAATCTCTATTTTATCCAGAATTTCTGCTCCGTTGCTTGCTCTAAATATCATTGTTTAGCCCCTTTCCCTTAATAAATCATTTCTCCATCTTTCACTTTGACCGCAATCTGCCATTCATCTTCATAAACAATTGTCCCAACAAAATTCGTGTAGACAACATCATACGCCCTATTGTATTTATCCAATAATTCCATTGCCGGTTTCAGTTTCGAGTACATTTCTTTTGCAGAATCACATTTAAAAAATGTAATAACTTTTTCACGGTTTACGCATGGTTCCGGTTCCGGCAGGTTGCATTTAAACCATTCATCAATGCTTATAAACAAGTCATTTTCGCTCTGTTCCATCACTCCATCATTTACAAGATTCCAACATAGACTAAAAATTCCTTTGGGATACTTTGTAATATAAGAATCTTCTCTTCCTTGTATCCGCACATACTTATAATTCATCTGTTTTCTCCTTCCTCCAACTAAAAAACGCCTGTTAGGAATAAATTTTCCCTAACAAGCGTGGATCAAGCATTTGCTAATATCAATATTAATGTATCATATTTTAAGTTGTTCGTCAATGGGGTGTTTTGCTTAACCTTCCATCAACTCATCTCAATTTATCTAGACAGTTTTTGATATAATCACTTCCATACTGGCAATCGAAAATCCAAACTTTGCAGCAAGATTAATAGATGCGTTATTTGAAGAATCCACAACATAAACCGGATTAATATTTAATTCTAAACATTTCTGTATCATCATATTTAGTAAGGTTGAACCCAGGCCTTGGCGTCGATAGTTTTCATCTATATACACAACTATATTTCCAAATCCAAAGTCTATGTCCGAAACCTTACAATATCCAATCGTTTTTTCTTCACTTTTTGCTACATATTTTCTCATCTCATCAATATAAATATAATCATATTCTTCCTCTTTCTCCTCTCGCACATCAACTTCTTTATCAATAATCATTCTATACATCTTCCTAATTTCATAACCATCAATTACTAATTTCTGCATTATAGTATCATAGTTTTCTAATGTAATATGTTTCATTTCTCCCCAAAAATATTCTTTGTTTTTGCTATCACATGACAAAATCCAATTTTGGTTATAGTAAGTTATAATGCCCGAATAAAGATATCTTTTATTTATTGGATGGTTTCTATTTTTTGAACAATATACTACTATATTCTTACTTATTTTACCATCTTTTGTAATTCCCAAATACCTTTTATAATACTCATTAAACATACTATGAATACAATAAAACATATTTAAATATCTAAAGGATGTAAATTCAAAAGAATACTCTATTGAAACTCCCAAATCATTCCCTATTTCCGTAAGCAATTGTATTATGCTTATGGAATCGTATCCCAAATCATCTATCAAATTGGTGTTTTCATCCAGCACTATTTCATTATTCCTTTTTACTGCATATTTATTAACCAAATGATTTAATCTTGCATTTTCAACATTTCTTATCATCTTTGTTCCGTTCCTTTTATGTCTTGAAACATATAACTCTTCCATCATTATATAACTACTTACCTTTATTTTGCAACCACTTTGTGTTTAAAGATAGCGTACCATCGCGCACAATATCCTCATACAATAAGATCAATTTGGGCATGGCGGTATTGCTTTTCTACCCATTTCATTTACAGTCAGGTCCCCTTTCTTTTTACTGAACTGAAGGGCAACGTGATCCTCGTCTGCCTGAATATGAAGATTTTTTATCTTTTTCTTTTGAACCGGGATCTCTTCCTCTAATTCGACTTCCAGCTCATGGATCGTGTTTTTTACGGTTTGTTTTGAAACGACATCTTCTGTCATACATGCCTTTTCACCGCCTTTTTGGTAACTGGTTTCAACGGCTTCTTCCACAAACTTTGTTTTTACGGCAAGACTCACCTTGTCATGTAGGGCAAGTCCTACATATTTGTCAAGAAGATATACGGATTTCCCACCATTTTTAGGCTTATAATAAGCTCTTTCAATTTCCAGGTTTCTAAAGGTTGTAAGAAGTGTTCTCCGGTCCGCTTTGTGTTCGACATAGTAGTTCTTCTTTCTAAACTCACTTTGACGGATGTTTTCCTCGATTTCTTTCAAGCATTCCTGATAGATTTTTCGGCCAAACTCAATCATTACATGCATCAAATCTTCCTCAAACCGAAGCGTATTTCCGGCAAAAAGATATTTTTCTAGAATTTTTTTAATTTTGGTAGTGTCATTTTCGATAAAATCGATTATACTGTTATACATAAGGCAGTTCTCCTTTGCGTTTTTTGTTTCGTCACTTAAAACTTTATACAAAGGAACTGCCTTTTTCAATATTTATTTTTCCGAAAGTTTTTTTACGCTAACTTTTTTATCTGTATTTGTATATTTATAAAAATAATGATAGAATAATATACATTAAGAATATGAGAAATCCAAAATTATGTTTTAATTCTATTCCAGTTCTGTCTGGTCAGCCCCGCTGCCGGATACATCATCTGTGCTGTCGGAAATACCGTAAGGTCATAACCCTTTGTACTGCCATACCACATCAGAATTCCCATCAGACAGGTCAGTCCGTAAGCCATCAGCACATAAATAATCAGCCTCGTTTTTGTTATTTCTTTTTGTTCCATTTTCAAACTCCTCCCATTAAATCATGAATGATACTTGTTTATTAATCCAATTCGATTGAATCCGATATATAATAGTGAAACTTATTTTTTCTGCAATACTGTTTAATTTGTCTGATCAGTTTTTTATCTTTCGTGTATTCTAAAAGATAGACTTCCATTCTATCTTTTTTACATTTTTGAACATAATCGGAAAAATATTTTCGTACATCTTCTGGCTGTTTTCCAAACGTGCCCGTTTCAAACCGAATACTGCTCCACACAGATTCCTGATTAACGGCAGTCATGATATCTTTCGCCGATCCGTATGTTTTTCTGTACTTTGTCACAAAAACATCTCCGCCATTGATCATGACACCTTTTCCAAGACGTTTGATATTTTTCAGTATTTTGGCCAGTCCTTTAAAATTTTTCTTTGTCTTTGCATAATCGTAGACATCGCAGTTGTCAATAAAGAAACCATCCACCCCTTTTTTCAGCAGCTTCTTCGACAGTTTTCCCATAAACTTCTGCCAGTCCTTATTCGAAACATCTACCCACTTTTCTTCTTCCCAGTTCTCATAATTTCCGATTGTAAGATATTCATATTTCTTATAATAATCGCGAAAATTCTCGATGGAACCGACATTTAAGTAGGTATATACTTTTACGCCTTTTTTGTGCAGGGTACGGATATCTTTTGCAGAAAAATACTGTGCATCAATGACCACCAGCCTATATCCGTATAACTTTTTTATCTGAGACGAATCAATGCTTAAAAATACGCCATATTCTTTTTTCTCTTTTTGGTTCTTTGCGTCTACCGCACATGGTCCTGCCAGTATGCCAAGAAATAAACTGAACACCCATGTTAAAATCAAAATCTTTTTCCAAAAATATTTCGATTTTTTACTCACTCTTGTTCTCCCCATGACTTCATCTGCTAATTTTGCTTTTCGCTGTACCGGCAGCTGCGCTAAAATGATTGCTGCAAAAATCAGACAACAGCCCGGCATCTCTTTTGCATTCAGCTTCTGTCCACCAACTGTCTGAGCCACAAATGCAGCCCCACAGACGGCTGCCGTTACCAATAATAGAAAACTGTTTCTGGTTGTTTTGTTATTCATCTTCTGCCTCTTTTCAAATCATAAAAATAGTTGAGCTATTCTGCAAGCATGCAAGCCCATTAAACAACAGTTTACCATTCTTTTCCCAAAAATGCATTATTAAAAAAGTTTTTATACAAAAAACCGCAACCCCTGATTTCTCAAGGATTGCGGAATACAATCTAAAATATAAAATTTTAAATTACAAATTACTCGATGATTGTAGCAACACGTCCTGAACCTACAGTTCTACCACCTTCGCGTTTTCCGTGATTTTAAACTGTACTGTTTTTAGTTGTTTTTGGTTCCTTCATTTGTTGATTTTTTCAATATTTTATTGTTTTTATGATTTTTTTCAAATAAATGTTGCCAAAATGTTGCCATTCACTATAAAGACTTAATCTTTATTTTCTTACTTAAACCACTCTTTCGTAACATCTTGGTATATTGCTTTTTCTTGGTTTTTGGTACCTTAATTACAGCTTTGCGTGATAATCCTCCAAAGGAATTTTTTTCAATCTTTTTTAGTTTTTTTGTGTGGATTTCTATGATACGAAGTTTTTTTACTTCATATCCATTTCCTAATCCTTTATTCCCATGACTACCATTTTTTATCACCTGAACTTTTGACGGAAGCATAATTTTCTTTAAACTAGTCCCTATAAATGCTGACATTGTTACCGTCCTAACATTTTTAGGAAGCTTAATTTTCTTAATTTGAGGACAATAAGAAAATGCATATTCAGAGATAACTTCTGTATGTCTAGACATATTTATTTTACTAAGCAGCTTACATTCACTAAGAATTCCTTTTGTTACTTTTTTTGTATTCTTAGGAAAAGAAAAAGTTTTAATCTTGTTACAACCGCAAAATGCATATTCTCCTATTGTTTTCAGTTTACTAGGAAACATAGGCAACTCCATTTTCTCGCATCCTGAGAATGCATATGAACTAATGTTCTTAAGATTCTCTGGAAAATTTATACTTTTAAGCTGCTTATTTTCATTAAACGCATCTCCACTTATTTTTATTAATGTTTCTGGTAAGTGAACATCCCTGACCGAAACAAAATCAGAAAATGCACCCTCACCTATCACAGTTATTCCTTCTTCTATCACTATCCGCTCTGTTTCCTTATTCCATACATACCATTCAGGTTCTGGAGCATGTCCGTCTAGTATAAAATCAGAAATCACCCCTTTACCCGAAAATGTTAGAGTCTTTGTATCCTTATCATAGTTCCATGTAATGTATTTCCCATCTTTTCCTGTTACCTTTTTTGTTTTTGCATCCGCACTAATCGACGTAACACATATGCAAATACATAGGATAAGCGCAACTATTTTTCTAACTTTTATTTCCACGCATTTACAACTCCCTTCACATTCTTGTTTGCCATATTATCTACAATTTTCTTTAATTTTTTGTTTTTTCCTGGTTTCAGATATTTATTTAAATTAAGTATTCCATATGAATTTATCAAATAATTCTTCTTACTTGCACTTTTCTTTATCTTCTTTACTTTTGCAACTGTTTGATAATACTTTACTCCCTCAAAGGCTTTTTTTGTTGCCTTTTTATGTCCATTATTGTTGTAAATCTGATTCAGTATTGCACTGCATACTTTTTTTGCTCCTTTATAATATCTGCTATTTATACATTTTGTACTGTCTGCCATGTTTTTTTTCGGATTAAAATGTCCCTTATTATCTTTTGGTCCATGTTTCAATGTATTCCACATTTTCGCCAATGATTTTACAGACTTTTTCTTTAATTTTTTTCTATCCTGTCCCTTTACCCCTGCTGCACTATGAGAAAATATATCAGCAGCTGTATGTAACGCCATTCCATATACAAAAGCAGAAATGTTTTCTTTTCCACTTAGCTTATTCTTTTTTATTGCTGTAAATGCCGCTTTTTCATAAATTGTTCTTTTACTACTTTTCTTTTTCTTTATATAATTTGGATTACTATATAGTTTCGATGCCACCTTTGTTAGCTGTATATAAGCATTGATATAATCTTTTTTGAAATAACCATGAAACTGTGGATGGTCAACCATTCCTTTGAGTCCAGATTCTTTTTTATCTGGCCATACCGCTCCTCTTTTTATTACTCTTGAATTCTTACCAAATACAGTCTCTTTGTGTTGCTCCTTGTTCCAAAAACCTTTAACAACACTATCATCCGTAAGTATCAATGCACTGTCATTATCCTCTACTACATCAAAATTCGCTGAACCATTAAATGATTTTGCATACTCATCATATTTCTCAAGTGCAAAAGAACAATCGATTAGTCCATAACCAAATTCTTTTTTACTTCCCAATGTATTTGCAGTAACTTTTATTAACTCTCGAATAAACTCCGCTGATTTCGTACTATCTTGTTGCCATAATAACGCTGCTAATGACGAAACATGTGGCGTCGCCATGCTTGTTCCCGATTCATTTGATAAAATGTCAAATGGTCCATATGTTGTGACATCTTCACCAGGTGCTACAACCTCTATTTCGTCTCCTATAGGAGAGTCTTTCATGTGCGTTCCGTCGCATTTAACCGCACCAACTGCCATTACTTCTGGATACTTTGCCGGATAACAGACATTACTTCCATTACCAGCTGCCGCTATAATCAGTATACCTTTATTTTTAGCAATTTTAATGGCATTATGTAATTTTGTAGAATCCTTTTCTAATCCACAACTGATGTTTATGATTTTCACATCTTTCTCTATCGCCCATTCTATTCCTTCAACCATTTTATCTACTGTGGTTTCGTTATTATCATCAAGTATTTCTGCTGAATACAGTTGTATATATGGGTTTATTCCACTAACTTTTTCCGCACTCATTTTCTTCAAATACTTGTTGTCAAAATCATATTCCTCTTCATTTTTAGTCGGATCCGAAGCTAGGATTCCCGCTACCGCTGTTCCATGTCCTGACACATCCTCAAATATAGGATTCCTGTCCTCATACTCATCTGTCAAATCTATACTTTCTTCAACCTCAACATTCGAAGAATAATCTATTCCAGAATCTAGCATACAAACTTTTACAGTATTTTTATTCTTTTCTGCGGCTTTTTTAACATTTACATCATCCGCTCTTATCATACTTACATTCCAGTTCTTATCAAAATCCATGTAATAGTCATCTTTTCTATATTGGGTAAGCACAACATCATACGGACTTTTAAACTCTGAATCTTCTTCAAAACTTACTTGCATTCCAAATGTTTCTGTTTCTCCAGGACGAATTATAGAATTATATTCACAATTTTTAAAAGTATAGCTGTTGCCTTCTTTATTACTAATTTTAGCTCTCCAAATATTGGCAATTTCAAAATCAAACTTGCATTCCAATGCCCAATCTTCAATATTTTTATCAGATGCATTAAAAAGTGATACATTCATAATGCATCCATCTTTCCATGAATTTACAACTTCAAATTTTGGAACACAATCCTTCTTATTTACAATTAAGTGGTCTCCTACTAAACTATATTTTTCAGGAATATCTGGTTTTTCCCCATTAAAACTTGCTTGAAAGCCAAATGTCACAGTTTCTCCTGGCTTAATATTTTGATTATGACCTGCATTTTTTATATTATAATATTTTGCACTTCGATAATCCACAACACCATTCCAAATATTTGTATATTGGTCAGCAGACTGATAGGATAATTCCCAATTCTCTATTGTCTCTGAACCTGTATTCTTAATGTATATATTTCCAATATATCCCTTATTCCAAATGGAACTAGTCTCAAATCTTACTTGAAATCCGTCTCCATTAAACACTATGTTTTGATTTATATCTGATATTGCCTTCACATTTGGAACTTCAACAATACCAAAACATAAACAAAAAATAATACACCATGCCACAATTTTCTTCATTCTCTTTCTTTCCCTCCGTTTTTTCCAACAAAAAAGCTGCAGCATTTCTGTTACAGCTGATCCGTCTTACTAACTAAGATATCTTGCTTTGCGTCCTTATGTCACCATAAGTTTGCTATAGCTATTATATTTTATTTATCCTGTTTTGTCAATTTTAATATATTTTTTTCTTATCAAAAAAAGCAACCTATACTATTATGCCTATGCATTCCAACATTTACTCGCATTATGCCAAATAAAAATTGCCACCAATTCATATCAAGTTCAAGTATCTTTATCCTTCTGAAAAATTAATACCAGCATTCACTGTAAACCAATAATCATTCTAATTAATAATTAATAATTCTTTATACCATATTCTTCCCATTTCTTGTTTGGACATTTTGTCCAAACGTAAACTTTTTTCCCTGTCCACCCCTCATTACGTCTGGACATTTTGTCCAAACGTACCATTTTCGCCCAATTTCCAGCCCTTTTCTCCCATTTTTGATGCACATCTGATGACCATAAAATATACATTTTCCCTTCTCATTCAAGCCCCGCAAGATACGCATGATGTGTCCACACCCATGCACATCAACCAAAAAACTCTCCTGTTGATGCTCTTGCAAGGGACATCCCTTGAACCCTAACCAATATTTTTTGTACCTGTCATCATAACAAACTCGTGTCACGAGCTTGTTGTTATAATCACCAATGAACTACCAACGAAAATCTTTTGGCATTCCCACCTTCTCCAAATATTCTTGTCTTGCTGCTTCTCTTTCCGTCGCACTCTTTGCAGTTTTGTATTTCGTATACAGTTCCCGCTTTACCAGTGCATCTAGTTTTTGCTGCAATTCCAATCGTATCCTATCCTCATCCTCTCGGACATTTACTAAAAAGTATTTTACCAAATCCATAAACAAAGTCTCTTTAATCGTTACACTTTTTTGTTTCTCCATATCTCTTTGCTCCTTCACTATATCAGAACACAAAACACAACAACGCAACAATGTGGGGGCCAGTCATTTACGGTGTTGAAATACATAACCAAGACCGTATTTTCCTATGACTTGTCTTGTTGCGTTGTTGCCTTCGCATTTAAAAATATTTGCTATCCAGAATCCAATACCACGCGTTATTTATCTTCTTAGATTGAATTCCAAGTTCTTTCTTTACTAACTCCATAGTTCTCCAGGAGATCCCCTTTTCCTGTGCCTTTTCCCGAATATCTGATGCCGACATCTCTCTCTTGATATTACTAAGACTAAGAAGCAGTTCTTTGGCTTCCTCCTGCTTGGATGATTTTGGAACAAACCCGCCCACTAGTTCATCTTCCGTGATATCATAGTTACCTTGCCAACAAAAAACACCATCCGACAGCACAAACGATTTGCCATGTCCTCGCTCTGCCAGATTGTTTTTAATCTGCACCATTGCTCTGCGGTTCTCCTGTCCTTTTACTCTCCCTACCAGTAGCACACTTCGCGCCACAGCAAAAAAATCAATGGAACCCATCCCACGATAAGCAACTTTTCCACCGGAGTTCTTATTCATGTGTCCAATGAGTACAATAGCACATCCCGTTCGCTCCGCCACTTGTCCAAGATGTTTTGTCATGTCCCTCGCTTCATTTGCCCGGTTCATATCCATCTTACCGCCGAGATATGCTTGTATTGGATCGAGAATCAATAGTTTCGCTTTCTTCTCCACAATGGCCTTTTCAATACGTTCATCCAACATACTTAATGAAGCATCCGTTTCATCGATAACGAATATATTACCGCAATTCGCTTCTGCTTTTTCAAGTCTTGGTTTCACTGTATCGGCCAGACCATCCTCGGCAGTCTGATAAATAATATGAAGTGGGTCTGCAGGCTTCATATCATTATCCAATCCCTCTCCTTTTGAGAGTGCTGCAGCAATGTTCAATACAAGCGTTGTTTTACCATCTCCCGGGTCTCCTTGGATGATAGTAAGTTTTCCATAAGGAATAAAAGGATACCATAGCCATGAAATCTCCTTAGATTCCACCTCTGACATCTCGATTATTTTTAATTCTATTTCTTGATTCATATTGTCTCACTTCCTCAAATAATGTTTGCTGAATGAGATAATACTTGGTATAATCAACTTGTCCGGGTTGATACTTGAGTATTATCTCATTTATCAGCTTTGCTCCTGCTAATCATTGGTATTGGTAGGAGCTTTTTTATACTCCATATCCAACAAATCTGCCACCTTTTTCTGCGCATTAGGATATAAATGTCCATAAGTATTTAGTGTCACTTTAATATCTCTATGCCCCAGTCTTTCCTTGATTTCCAACGGCTGAACACCTCGATTGATAAGAAATGCCACATGGCTGTGTCGCAGACTATGTACTCGAATCATTTTCAATCCAAGTCTCTTTATCGCATTTTTCATCTTGTGCTGAACTGCCTCCGCTGTCATTTTAAATATTCGCTCGCCATCTTCCAATTCATAACAATGCGATAAATATTCTTTCAACTCGTCTGCCAAAAACTGTGGTATCACAATATCACGAATGGAATTCTCCGTTTTGGGTTCCGTAATATGGTCAGCCTTGTACCTGCGATAAAATGTCTTACGAATGTGAATTACATTATTCGCCAAATCAATCATATCCTTACTTAACGCTAGCAATTCACCTTCTCGCATTCCGGTATAGTATAGAGTTTCAAATACAGGAAAATAGATCGGATCATCTTTCATTTCCTGAATAAAACGCTGATATTCGTCATATGTCCAAAAATCAATGCGGTTTGCATCCGCTTTCCCCATCTTTCTAATTTTGCGATAGGGACTTGTCTGCATACCGTAAATATTACACGCATGATTCATCATTCCGGAAAGCTGGTTAGCGATGCTTCGTAAATAAGTAGGCTCATAATTTTTTTCATACATTTGGTTCTGCCAATTCTGGATGTCTTCTGCCGTTATCTCGTCTAACAGCATTTCTCCAAAATACGGCAGTATATGAGTTTCTATCATTTGCCTTTTTGTCAATATCGTCCGATATTTCAGTTCATTCTTTTTATCTGACAAATAGATTTCATAGAATTCACTCAACTTCATGTGACATTTCGGAACTTTTGATGTTATCTTGCTTTCATATTCTTTTGCTTCCTTTTTTGTAAGGAACCCTCGTTTCTTGTGCTGCTTCGTAGTGCCATCCCGATTTTTGATTCGGCACTGTACGGTCCATGTCTTTTCATCTTTGTAAACTGCCATGATTTTTCCTCCTATTTCTTGCTAAAACCGTAGAATTTTTCTTCCCAATAAGCCTTTGGCACTTTGCCTTGAACAGTGTAATAACCACTTGCACGCAATTCAGAATTTAATTTCCGGATTGTTTTATATGCCTGTCCAAGTGATATGCCAAGAACTTCTGCAACATCATATGCAGTCATCATATATTTTTGTTGCAAATCTGGTTCCCTCCTTTCTATTATTCAATGAATAACTTGTTATTTACATGAATAATATCATTATTTTTATTCATTGTCAATAATTTTCTTCATTGAATAATTTTTGTTTTTGTGTTATCCTTTATCTATAGTACTAGAATTTAATCGGAGGGTCGTTATGGGATATGGACAGAATTTAAAAGAAGCAATTGATAAAAAGGGCTGGACTATAGCAAAATGTGCAAAAGAAGCGCATATGAAACAACAAACACTTTATACCATCATTCGCCGTGATACATCTGTACGATATGATTTTGCCATTCGCCTGGCTAGTGTCTTAGGTATTGATATTAATATGCTGACAAAGGATAATCCTTATGATATAGAGGAATTTGAACCACCTTTGCCAGAATCTCATGGGGAAACATCTGAGCTGCACAACCGCCGTGCCTATCGTAAGATGAGAATGAATGTAGAATTAGATTTGTTTGAACACAAAGATTATCCTATCCTTCATGAACTTATTACAAAATTCTTTGTTCTGGATGATGAGGGTCGGAGACAGGTCATTGATTCAGAAAATGTGATTGCAATGAGACATACGGATGAGACAAGGAAAAATCAACTTGCAGAAGCCAATAAAACGAATTCAAAAATCAGAAAATAAAAATCGTTGCCAAAATGTTGCCAGTCGGTGTCCCGGCTGGCTGTTTTAATAGAGGAAAATTATGAAAAGCAGGATAAGCACCGCCCTCAATTCCGCTCACGATACGGTCTTGCCGCTTCGCGACAATCCCTACACGGACATTCGTCAAATGTCCGTGTTTTCAATAAAAAATGCCCATCAGCAAGCAAGCTTGCCAATGGACATTTTATTATTTCAATCGTTCGCTTGACTCAAAGTTAACGTGATTACTCAATGATAGTAGCAACACGTCCTGAACCTACTGTTCTACCACCTTCGCGGATAGCGAATGTAAGACCCTGGCTCATAGCGATTGGGTGAATCAATTCGATTGTCATTTCTACGTTATCACCAGGCATGCACATCTCTGTTCCTTCTGGAAGTTCGATAACACCTGTTACGTCAGTTGTACGGAAGTAGAACTGTGGACGATAGTTGTTGAAGAATGGAGTATGACGTCCACCCTCGTCCTTAGTCAATACGTAAACCTGAGCTGTGAATTTTGTATGACATGTAAGAGTTCCTGGCTGACAAAGAACCTGTCCTCTTTCGATGTCTGTTTTCTGGATACCACGAAGAAGTACACCAGCGTTGTCACCAGCCTGAGCTTCATCCAACTCTTTGTGGAACATCTCGATACCGGTTACAACGGATTTCTGAGTTTCTTCTTTGATACCAACGATTTCAACTTCGTCGTTCAAGTGAAGTGTACCAGCCTCTACACGTCCTGTAGCAACAGTACCACGTCCTGTGATAGAGAATACGTCCTCGATAGGCATTACGAAAGGTTTATCTGTGTCACGCTCTGGATCTGGGATATAAGAATCTACAGTATCCATGAGTTCCATGATCTTGTCGCCCCACTCGCCGTTTGGATCTTCCAAAGCTTTCAATGCAGAACCTTTGATGATTGGGCAGTCTGTGAAGTCATACTCTTCAAGGATCTCAGTAATTTCCATCTCTACGAGTTCAAGGAGTTCTTCGTCATCAACCATGTCACATTTGTTCATGAATACGATGATGTAAGGAACACCTACCTGACGGGAAAGAAGGATATGCTCTTTTGTCTGAGCCATAACACCGTCTGTAGCAGCTACTACGAGGATAGCACCATCCATCTGAGCAGCACCGGTGATCATGTTCTTAACGTAGTCAGCATGTCCTGGGCAGTCAACGTGTGCGTAATGTCTCTTCTCTGTCTCATACTCAACGTGTGCAGTAGAGATTGTGATACCACGCTCTCTTTCTTCTGGAGCTTTATCGATATTTTCAAAGTCAGTTGCCTCATTACCTGCAACTCTTGCAGCCAATACTTTTGTAATAGCAGCTGTCAATGTTGTTTTACCGTGGTCTACGTGTCCAATTGTACCAATGTTACAATGTGGTTTCGTTCTTACATATTTTTCCTTAGCCATTTCTAAACGTCCTCCTAACATTTTTTTATTTTTGTTTTAGAAATTTTGCTTTACGTGCCAATATACATACATTATAGGGGATTTCTCTCAAAAAAGCAACACCCAATCGTTAAAATATATCGACAAATTTATTAGTCATTTCTCTGTGCGAGAACTTTATCCTGAACATTCTTTGGAGCCTGTGCATATTTCTCGAAGAACATGGAGTAGTTTCCACGACCCTGAGTAGCGGAACGAAGCTCTGTAGAATATCCGAACATTTCAGCAAGAGGTACATAAGCTCTTACGAGTTTTCCTCCACCGATGTCTTCCATTCCTTCGATCTGTCCACGTTTTGCATTCAAGCTTCCGATAACATCGCCCATGTATTCCTCAGGCATTGTTACTTCGACTTTCATGATAGGCTCAAGAAGTACTGCGTTACCTTTCTTCATAGCATCTTTGAATGCCATGGAACCAGCGATATGGAATGCCATTTCACTGGAATCGACTTCATGGTAAGAACCATCCCATACCGTAGCTTTTACACCAAGTACAGGGAAGCCGCCAAGAATACCAGCCTGTGCTGCTTCTTCGATACCTTCTCCAACTGCTGGGATGTATTCCTTAGGAATTGCACCACCGACTACAGTAGACTCGAAGATAAATGTCTCTTCGCCGTTTGGATCCATAGGCTCGAATTTAACTTTACAGTGTCCGTACTGTCCACGTCCACCAGACTGTTTTGCGTATTTACTGTCAATATCAACAGGGGTTGTAAATGTCTCTTTGTAAGCAACCTGAGGTGCACCTACATTTGCCTCTACTTTGAATTCACGAAGCAGACGGTCTACGATGACATCGAGGTGAAGTTCACCCATACCTGCGATGATTGTCTGACCAGTTTCCTGATCTGTATGAGCACGGAATGTAGGATCTTCTTCTGCAAGTTTTGCAAGAGCTTCACCCATTTTACCCTGGTCATTCTTTGTCTTAGGCTCGATAGCGAGCTCGATAACCGGTTCAGGGAATTCCATGGACTCAAGGATTACCGGATGCTGCTCATCACAGATTGTATCACCCGTTGTAGTTACTTTGAAACCAACAGCTGCGGCGATATCTCCGGAGTAAACCTTATCAATTTCGTTACGTTTGTTTGCGTGCATCTGTACGATACGTCCTACACGCTCTTTCTTTCCTTTTGTAGCATTCAATACGTAAGAACCGGAGTTCATTGTACCGGAATATACACGGAAGAATGCGAGTTTTCCAACGAATGGGTCTGACATGATCTTAAATGCCAGAGCGGCGAATGGCTCGTCATCAGAAGATTTACGAGTCACTTCGTTACCATCTTCGTCAACTCCTGTGATGTCAGGGATATCTGTTGGCGCTGGCATGTATTCGATAACACCATCCAACATCTTCTGAACACCTTTGTTTTTATATGCAGAACCACAGAATACAGGAACTGCTTCACTAGCGATCGTACCTTTACGAAGAGCAGCCTTCATCGCATCGATGGTAGGCTCTTCTCCCTCAATGTACATTTCCATCAAATCATCATCCAACTCGCAGACTTTTTCTACAAGGTTGTCATGCCATTCCTGAGCAAGATCTTTCAAGTCATCAGGAATCTCTGTGATTTCGATTTCTTCGCCCTTATCATCTTTGTAATAGTATGCTTCCATCTCAAACAGATCGATCAAACCGATAAAGTCATCTTCCTTACCGATTGGAATCTGTACAGGAATTGCATTTTTGCCCAAACGGTCAATGATCGTCTGAACCGAATAAAAGAAATCTGCACCCATTTTATCCATCTTATTGATGAATGCCATACGAGGTACATTGTATGTGTCAGCCTGACGCCATACATTTTCTGACTGAGGCTCTACACCGGCTTTTGCGTCGAATACACCGACAGCACCATCCAATACACGCAGGGAACGCTCAACTTCTACAGTGAAGTCAACGTGTCCCGGAGTATCGATGATATTGATACGATGCTCCAAAGCACCCGCTTTTGGTTTGTGGTGATCTTCCAAAGTCCAGTGGCAGGTTGTAGCAGCAGAAGTAATTGTAATACCTCTTTCCTGCTCCTGCTCCATCCAGTCCATGGTAGAAGCACCATCATGAGTCTCACCAATTTTATAGTTTACACCAGTATAATAAAGGATACGCTCTGTCAATGTTGTTTTACCAGCATCGATATGAGCCATGATACCAATATTTCTGGTACGCTCTAATGGATATTCTCTTCCAGCCAAGTTCTTTTCCTCCTAATTTATTCTCGTCTCATGCGCAAGGCATCCGCCATTCAGCACCGTCCACTTTGTGTCCGGTCTGCATGCGATTACCAACGATAGTGTGCAAATGCTTTATTTGCCTCAGCCATCTTGTGCATATCTTCTTTCTTCTTCACGGATGAACCAGTATTGTTTGCTGCATCCATGATTTCACTGGCAAGTCTTTCTTTCATTGTCTTCTCTCCACGGTTACGTGAATAAAGAGTCAGCCAACGAAGAGCCAAAGCCTGTCTACGATCTGGTTTTACTTCGATTGGAACCTGATAAGTGGAACCACCGATACGTCTAGCCTTTACTTCGAGTTCAGGCATAACGTTGTTCATAGCTTCCTCGAATACTTCGATAGCGTCTTTTCCTGTCTTCTCAGCGATTTCATCAAAAGCGCCGTAAACGATTTTCTGAGCTACACCTTTTTTACCGTCCAACATAATGTTGTTGATCAGCTTAGTAACGACTTTGTTTTTGTAAACTGGATCTGCCAGCACGTCTCTTTTTGGAATATGTCCTTTACGTGGCACGTTACTTCCCTCCTTAATAATATTATTAATTCACAGGTACTCACTTCTGTGTCCGCACCAGTTTAAGTCTTGCTTCTTCCTTTAATAAATATAAAATCTATAAAATATGATGCAAAAATTAATCCGGTACTTTTAATTTTAGTAATGACAAATATGAATTATTTGCCTGCTTTCGGTCTCTTCGCACCATATTTGGAACGAGCCTGCTTTCTGTTAGCAACACCTGCAGTATCAAGTGTTCCACGGATGATATGATAACGTGTACCTGGAAGGTCTTTTACTCTTCCTCCACGAATCATAACAACGCTATGCTCCTGAAGGTTATGACCTTCACCAGGAATATAACTTGTTACCTCGATACCATTGGAAAGACGAACTCTGGCAATCTTACGAAGTGCTGAGTTAGGCTTCTTAGGTGTAGCAGTACGAACAACAGTACAAACACCACGTTTCTGTGGAGAAGCACTCTCTGTAGATTTCTTCTTCAGTGAGTTGTAAGTGTACTGAAGTGCTGGAGAATTTGATTTCTTAGCAACCGATTTTCTACCCTGCTTTACTAATTGGTTAAAAGTTGGCATTAATTTTCACCTCCTGTAGTTTTTTTGAATCCACACTTTTTTTATAAAGTAAATGTAGAATTGTCATGCCGTCAGTGCCGTTTTTTTGTACACAAAAAGACCACACGAACGCATGCTAGATTATTATAGCTCGTGTGGCCTTGATTTGTCAAGAGTTTTTCAGTAGAAAAATTGCAATTTTATCGAATCACTTTCAAATACGAGGTATTGGACTCCACGCCCTTTTCCGTCGATCGGACTACAACAAAATATTTGTACGTAATTCCATTTTGCACAATCGTTACTGTAATATCAGCCCGCCCGTTTTTCACCGGTGTCACTTTTCCTTTTTTGTCAACCTTAGCGATAGACGGTTTACTGGACTTATAAGTTACTTTTGCGGTCTTATTCAGATGCAGAAGCTGAATCTTATATGTCTTCCCTTTTGGAAGCAGTTTGTATAAGCTTACGCTTGGATATTTGTAACTTGTTTTATACTTATATAAACTGTAGTTTTTCTTAATCGTTGTGCGGACTACAAGATTAACGATATACTGGATTTTTTTCTTTCCTTTTGTCACATTGATAACTAACTTGGCTTTTCCCAGTTTTTTCTTTGTCTTGACCAGTCCGTTCTTGTCAATCGTCGCTATCTTTTTATTACTGGAGCTGCATCTTACCTTTGCTCCTTTTTGATTCAAAAGTTTGATGCGGAATTTCATCTTCGGCGCCATAATTTTCTTCATAACAATCGTTGGAATTTTCAATTCCACGGAGCCCTTTCCAATCGGCTGATCTTCCGGCGGCAATGTTGTCTTTGGCGTTTCTCCTGACTTTTTCTCTGTCGTTTGCGTACCGCTGGTACCATCTGTAGTCACACCTGGCGTTGCACTCGGTGTCGCCTTCGGCGTGCTGCCTGGATTTGGAACTAAACTTGGTGAAGGATTGGCACTTTTTGTACGCATTTCCGTAATACGGCTTTCCGTGACAGCCAAATCTGCAGCGCGTTTTACCACATCATAAGAAGTATCTGATTTTAAACCGTTAAATATAATACTTCCTGTCACGCCATCTCCATCTTTCGCACATCCATCCGTCACCCATGGCATTACAATATTGCCGCTCTTATCCCGGATTTCGTATTCAAAGCCATCCTCTGCTTCAATGGTTATACTCGTCTCACTCGTCTGTTTTTCCACCGGCGGAAGAGCTCGCACAACGCCTTCTGCAACCGCCTGCCCGGTATAGTCGTTTTTCCCCGTCACGGTACATTGTATCTGTTTTCCTTCCAAGCTCTTGTCAGGATTTAAAACTGTCCCATTTGCTCCCGGGATGTCATTCCATGTACCTGTTTCTTTGTCAAATACCTGCCACTGGTAATCTGCATTATCCGAATTGATAACAACATCATTACCGCCTTTATCCTTAATAAATTTAATTTCCTCGTCATCTCCTACTTCGACCAGCACTTTTACCAATGCTGTCTCAATAATCTTCAATGCCGGTTTCGCCCCAGGTACAGTATCACGAGCTGTTCCCACTTTAAAATATGGGTAAAAATGTCCCTCCGCACCAGAGGTCACACTTTTAGCAATTACACCTCCCTCAAAATTTCCGCCACTGATTGTAAGATCCGCCTGCGGTGCCACAAAATGCCCCGAGATGTATTCTGCCATCATTTTTGTTGCATCCGGGAAATTCCAGATCAATTTCATACCGGAATTTACAAACTGAGCCCCGGCATAATTATCCGATGATATTTTTTTCAATTTATTGTTCATCGGCTGACCATTCCAAGTAACCGGCAAAATTTTATCTGCAGCTGCCGGCTTGCTGGTTGCCCCAAAATCAACAAAAACTATTGTATCTTTTAATCCGGTAACAGAAATGCTGTATTCCTCATCACGCAGATCGTCCGGAGATGCCATCCCTACAATGTCCAATGTCACACTTCGGTCACTCGAGATCAGATTTGCCGGCACTTCATACTTTTTTGCTTTTGAAAAATCAATTATAATCTTATTTCCGGTTACCACTGCTTTTTCTGCCCCGGATACAAGAGCTGTCGATTCAGACTGAATGGTGTGAAAAGCCGACACCATATCCAAATATGTATTTTGTTCAAATTTTGAGGCCTGATAATTTTCAAAAGCATTGTCCTCTTTGCAGGTATAGTAGAATTTTTTGGTGTGGTACCCCTCCGGAACTCCTGTCGAAGGTGTGTCCTTTACATTTCCCACTTTCACTAGATTCCCTGCATAACTTGGGCTCACCATAGCATCTGCGAAGTCAGCCATTTTACAATTTCCACCTACAGCCACGCCTCCCATAGTATGTGTTTTTACCTCAAGGTTTTCTTTCACCACATACTGATAGTCACTTAGCAAATTCCTCAAATTTGCTTTGTACTGGTAGGTCGTTGACGCTTCAGCTTTCCGCGGCACAATTCCTATCGACGCCACTGCCATCGACACCAGCAATACAACTGCCATTATACGTTTCATAATCTTTTGCATTTTTCTCTCCCTTTCTGTCTTCCAAAATACGGTTTTATTGTTATTACAAATTTTATATGATATTTTACCAAAATGCAATATGAATTTTATACTTTTTTCATAACTTTTGTGTTATAAATTTATAACTATGAAATTATACCCACCCATTCTTCGCTCCTGGCGGAGCTCATCATCGTGACAGTCGTCACATCCATCCCTTCTTCCACTTAACAACTCGACACGCATTCTTCGCTCCTCACGGAGCTCATCATCGTGACAGTCGTCACATCCCTCCCTTCTTCCACTTAACAACTCGACACGCATTCTTCGCTCCTCACGGAGCTCATCATCGTGACAGTCGTCACATAACAATAAAAAGATCACCCATATTTCGTGCAAGCACGATATGGGTGATCTTTTTATTGTTGCGTGTCTCGTTGTTTACACGCACGGTATGGGTGATCTTTTTATTGTTGCGTGTCTCGTTGTTTTACAACTTATTTCTGTGGTCCTGCAGGTACCAATGCTTTACCTTCTGCATTTCCTTCGTATTTTGCGAAGTTCTTGATGAATCTGTCTGCAAGATTCAAAGCTTTTGTCTCCCATTCGGAAGCATCTGCGTAAGTATCGCGAGGATCAAGGATTGCTGGATCTACACCCGGCAATTCAGTAGGTACTTCGAAGTTGAAGTGAGGAATTGTCTTTGTAGGTGCTTTTGCGATGTCTCCGCTGAGGATTGCATCGATGATACCACGTGTATCTTTGATGGAGATACGTTTTCCTGTTCCGTTCCATCCTGTATTTACGAGATAAGCTTTTGCTCCGCTCTTCTCCATTTTCTTAACGAGCTCTTCTGCATATTTTGTAGGATGCAGTTCGAGGAATGCCTGTCCGAAACAAGCGGAGAATGTAGGAGTTGGCTCTGTGATTCCACGCTCTGTACCAGCAAGTTTTGCTGTAAATCCTGACAAGAAGTAGTATTTTGTCTGCTCCGGTGTAAGGATCGATACCGGTGGAAGTACGCCGAATGCATCTGCTGACAGGAAGATTACGTTCTTCGCTGCTGGTGCAGAAGAAATTGGGCGAACGATATTTTCAATGTGATTGATTGGATAAGATACACGAGTATTCTCTGTTACGCTCTTATCTGCAAAATCAATCTTTCCGTCTTTGTCAAGTGTTACGTTCTCAAGAAGAGCGTCTCTGCGGATCGCATTGTAGATGTCCGGCTCAGACTCTTTGTCCAAATCGATAACTTTTGCGTAGCAGCCGCCTTCGAAGTTGAATACACCATTGTCATCCCAGCCGTGCTCGTCATCACCGATAAGGAGACGTTTTGGATCTGTGGACAATGTTGTCTTACCTGTTCCGGAAAGTCCGAAGAAGATTGCCGTGTTCTTTCCGTCCATATCTGTGTTTGCGGAGCAGTGCATGGAAGCGATACCTTGCAATGGAAGATAGTAGTTCATCATAGAGAACATACCTTTCTTCATTTCTCCGCCGTACCATGTATTTACGATAACCTGCTCGCGGCTTGTGATATTGAACATTACAGCTGTCTCAGAATTCAATCCGAGTTCTTTGTAATTTTCAACCTTTGCTTTGGATGCATTGTATACGATAAAGTTTGGCTCAAAGTTTTCCAACTCTTCTGCTGTTGGCTGGATAAACATATTTTTGATGAAATGTGCCTGCCAAGCCACTTCTACGATAAAACGAACAGCCATGCGTGTGTCATGGTTTGCTCCGCAGAATGCATCTACTACGAAAAGTCTCTTATTTGACAATTCTTTTACCGCAAGCTCTTTCACTGCTTTCCAAGCTTCCTGTGATGCAGGATGGTTATCATTTTTGTACTCATCAGAAGTCCACCATACTGTGTCTTTTGAATTCTCATCCATTACAATGTACTTGTCTTTAGGGGAACGTCCGGTATAAATACCTGTCATAACGTTCACTGCGCCAAGTTCACTTTCCTGGCCTTTTTCATAACCTTCCAACGCCGGATTGGTCTCTTCCTTATACAAATCTTCATAAGAAGGATTGTACACAATCTCAGTTGCACCTGTGATACCATACTTGCTCAAATCGATGTTTGCCATTTTACTCTGACCTCTTTTCTTTCATATTTAACCTGGTTGTAGTGGGTCCAGGATATGACCCTGAAAGTTTCACGCATATATCATACCACACATTTTTCGACATTGTCAACCTTTGTTATGCTCTCTGCACTTTTATCATGTTTGTTGTACCGGAAATTCCAACCGGAACCCCCGACGTATATACCGCAACATCGCCTTTGCATAAGAATCCCTGTTTGAGACATTCTTCTGTTGCATAATCAAAAAGTTCAAAAACTTCCTGCTTTTCTTCCAATAAAATAGGCGTAACGCCCCATGACATATTAAGCTGCCTTGTCACTTTTTTCGACATGGCACAGCCCACGATATCGCAGCCCGGACGGTAACGTGAGATCATGCGGGCCGATCTTCCGGATTTGGTTACCGTAATAATGACGCGGGCATTCAGATCGTGCGCCGTCGTGCAGGTTGCATGGCAGATGGCATCCGTAATGTCCGGATTGGCTTTGCGCTCGTGGTTAAAAAACCGCTTGCAATAGTCGACGTCAGCCTCGGTTCTCTCAGCGATACGCACCATTGTTTTTAAGGCTTCCACCGGATATTTCCCTGCAGCCGTCTCTCCCGAAAGCATGATGGCACTTGTTCCATCGTAGATGGCATTGGCGACGTCTGCTGTCTCTGCTCTGGTCGGCCGAGGATTTTTCATCATGGAATCGAGCATCTGTGTCGCCGTAATTACCTGCTTTCCGGCTTCGTACACTTTGCGGATGATCATTTTCTGTATAACCGGCACTTCCTCATCCGGCACCTCAACGCCCATATCGCCTCGCGCGATCATAATTCCATCCGATACGCGGATGATCTCATCGATCTTATCCACACCTTCCGCATTTTCGATCTTTGCGATGATATTGATATCTTTTCCCCCATTTTCGTCCAAAAGTTTACGGATCTGCATGACATCCTCAGCGGTTCTCGTAAAAGAAGCTGCCACAAAATCAATGTCCTGACGGATTCCAAACAAAATATCCTCTTTGTCTTTTTCGCTCATATAAGGCAGATGAATGTGCACACCCGGAACATTGACACCCTTGTGGTTTGAGATCACGCCACCATTTACAACAGTACAAATGATGTCCTCGCCCCGGATTTCCTTCACAATAAGTTCAATGAGTCCATCATCGATCAAAATCCGGTTTCCCGGCTTCTCGTCCTGATATAACTGCGGATACGTAATAGACGCCATCGAAGCATTTCCGCGGATTTCGCGTCCTGTCAGCACAAACTGCTGCCCGGGCTCCAATGTCACTTTTCCCTCTTCAAATATCCCTGTTCGAATTTCCGGTCCTTTTGTATCCAAAAGCATCGCCACCGGCTTCCCGCATTTTTCCCGCATTGCTTTGAGGCGGTCCATTCGCTCTTTTTGCTCCTCGTGGCTGCCGTGTGAAAAATTGAAACGAGCGACATTCATGCCTCCCTGCATCAATTTTTCCAAAACTTCATCGGAATCCGTCGCCGGACCCATCGTACATATAATCTTTGTTTTTCTCATCAATAATCTCCTTTCTCCCTCTGCCTTCTACCATTCTTTATCATAACAATTCGAATTTTTTTCGTCAATATCCATTTAGTTAAGATTCAGCAAAACTTTCTATGTGTATAAATTTCCCTGAAACGTCAATGCTATACATAAATAACACGTAGCGATTCAGGTCAACGCAAATACGTGGGATGGAAATCCTGAATAGTTACAATATAGAAAAGAGGAACTCCTATGAGACGAAAATTAAAACTTGCCATATTCTGTATGTGTTTATGCTGGATCGTAGCCTTTGCACAGTTTGCAATGACCCGCTTTTATCTTTCACACAACGACGCCACGCAGGCCTTTGCTCGCAATCAGCTGATTTTAGAAAACGATACGGACTCTTTCCAAATTTTGTCACAAAAAGGTGGGCAGATAAAGGGACATTTATCCGGCGAAATGACTTCCTCTCAGAAAGAGCAGCTTGCCTCCCGGCTTTTCCACGTCTGGGGCGGGGCACTCAAAGATACTCGTCAGACTTCCGATTATTATGTTGCCTACGGCTACACTTCCGGAATCGCTTTTTGCAAAAAAATAAACGGTCAGAAAATCAACTTAAATCTCGCCATAACCTATGACGAAACCTCCGATGAAACGACCGTTTATCTTGGAGTTCCTTTATTAAATACGGATTTTTAATCGCGGACTTCGATACGCGGTCCGCCGACACCCTTCACATAATCCTGGGTAATAGTGACGTGTCCGATCATGTCATCCTTCGGGATTTGGTACATGATATCTAACATCGTCTCTTCCAATATCGAACGCAATGCTCGCGCCCCCGTCTTTTTCTCTACAGCCCGGTGAGCAATCTCAAGAAGTGCGCCTTCATCAAAATCCAGTTTCACTCCGTCCATGGCAAATAATTTTTTGTACTGTTTGACGATTGCATTCTTCGGTTCTTTCAGAACCTTAACCAAAAGTTTCTCATCCATCTGCTGCAAAGCAAATACGATTGGAAGACGTCCGATAAATTCCGGAATCAATCCATAACTGCGGATATCTTCTGTCTCAACCTTGGAAAGAATATTCTCATCTTTGTCAAGATCATCTTTTAACTGCGACTCAAATCCGATATGACCATGTTTTGTCAAGCGGCGCTTGATCACATTTTCCAATCCCGGAAATGCTCCACCACAAATAAACAAAATATGGCGGGTATTGACGGTCGTCATCGGAACCATCGCATTTTTGCTGGTAGCGCCCACCGGAACTTCGATATCTGCCCCCTCAAGAAGTTTTAAAAGAGCCTGCTGTACCGATTCTCCGCTGACGTCACGCTGATTGGCATTTTCCTTTTTTGCAAGTTTATCGATCTCATCGATGTAAACGATACCACGCTCGGCGCGTTCCACATCGTTGTCTGCATTTGCAAGCAGTTTGGAAATGACACTTTCCACATCATCGCCGATATAACCGGCTTCGGTAAGCGCTGTCGCATCGGTGATCGCAAGTGGCACCTGCAAAACACGTGCAAGTGTCTGTACCAAAAACGTTTTACCGCTTCCTGTCGGTCCTAACATCAACATATTTGACTTTTCGATTTCAACATCCCAGTCCATCTGATTGGTATCGCCGGCTTCTTTAGCTTTTTCCTGCTCTTCCATCGCCGCGATCCTCTTATAGTGGTTATATACACCTACAGAAATGACTTTTTTCGCCTGATCCTGTCCCATCACATATTCATCCAGTCTTCCTTTAATAACGTGAGGTGCTGGTAATTTTTGGATGTCAAGTGCCGGCACTTCCTCATGAGTTTTCTTTTTTGTCTTTACCCGGTGGCGTTCCTGCATTTCTTCCGGCATACCGCCAAACGGATTAGTCAGATTGATAAACTCAATTCCCGGCATTCCGTTCATCGGAGGAATTGTTCCTGCTCCCATCGAACCATTGTTAAACATATCAAACGATTTTTGCAAGCAATCGGAACAGATTGATATATTGTTCGGAAGATGAATCATATTGTTTACCAGGCTCGACGGCCGGTGGCACAAATAGCAGAATGTTTCCCCTTTATTTTCATCATTTCTATTATTTTCAATTATATCTTCATTTTGATTTTTGATTTCTTCGCTCACTATTTTCTCCATTTCTATACTAGTTTTTCTCATTATAATATGTCCAAAAGGAACCATTATTCTACGGCATCTCTGCCGCGAATAACAGTTCCTTAAATTATAACTTATTTTTTCTGATTCGTAAAGAAGTTTTACCAAGGCATGATCTGACTTCCATAGGAATCATCGTAAGAGTCATTTCCATATCCGTATGGATTACTGCTGTCTCCATCGGAGCTTCCGTCAGAGTTTCCATTGGCTTCACTTGAATTTCCCGAATCCTGTGATCCATTGTCCAGTTCATTGAGTGTTTCTGAGCCTTTCAAAGTAACTTTGAGATCCTGCTCTTTGTACTCGCCATCCTGGCTTCTGGATATTGTTACCGTAATCTCGGTACCTGCTTTTGTATTATTTACCTTATTCTGTACCTGCTCGATCGTAGATACTTTGGCATCGTTGATCTTTGTAATGACATCGCCTTTCTTGATGCCGGCTGCTTTTGCTGCGCCACTGTCGGACACTTCAGAAACATACACGCCAACCGGGATGCCATAAGCTTCGCTGACAGAATCGCTGATTGTCTTACCGGTAATTCCAAGGTAACCTTTCTCACTGTCGCTGAGCACTTCTCGTTTCATCAATTCATTAATAATCGGAATTGCGTCACTCATCGGAATCGCATATCCAATTCCTTCCACTTTGGTATCAGCATATTTCACGGAGTTAATACCAATGACGTTGCCGTTTACATCGAGCAATGCTCCACCGCTGTTACCGGGGTTGATAGCGGCATCCGTCTGAAGAAGTACCATTTTATTGGATCCGCTTCCATTTTCATCGCCAACTTCAACTTCTCTGTCTTTCGCACTGATATAACCAACAGTTACGGACTGACCGTATCCAAGAGCATTTCCGATCGCGATCGCCATCTGGCCGACTTTTACATCGTCAGAATGTCCCAATGCTGCAATCTTTATCTTGCCCTTTGTTTCTTCTTTTAAGTCGCTGAGTTTCACGGTAATTACTGCCAAGTCTGCAGTAGAATCCGTTCCTTTTACCGTTGCTTTCGCCGTCGTGTCATCAATAAACTTGACAGTAATGCTCTCTGCACCGGAAACGACGTGATTATTTGTGACGATCAGCAGTTCTTTGTCATCCTGTTTCACGATAAATCCGGAGCCTGCACCTTCGGATGGGTATTCGCCAAAAATGGATTTCTGCATACTCGTCTCTGTAATGGACACGATGGATGGCATTACCTTTTCCACAATGCCTGACACATCAGATACACCTGAAATTGCTCCACCTGATATGGCAGTCAATTCCGTATTTCCGGAATCCGTATTTACTGTTCCGATCTCACCGGAATTTGATTTCTGTGTTCCAACCTGCAATCCACAGATCTTCACGATAGCAAAGAAACAAAATGCTGCAACGACACCAAATACGACTGCGGATAGTAACGTTTTCTTCATACCACCTTTTTTCTTCTGCTTTGGTGGTCTCGGTGGCTCCTGCCCGCCGCCCGGATTCGTATTTTGAAAGCGATACATATTGTCAGAACTTGGCATCGGCTGCGGCCCTGCATCTGTTCCGGCAGTATTCTGTGTACCTGCCGCATCATCTGTCTGTGACGGCTGTACATAAATCGTGTTGTCCGTCATGCCATTATTGTTCGTATTTTCCCAAGGATTGTTGTTTTCTTCATTCATATCGAATCTTCCTTTCCCGTTTATTCATCTTCTATACTACTTTTCATTGTATATGTTGCATTATACCCATCAAATGTGTTTAGTTTGTGAATATCTTATTTTTATATTGTGAAAATGGAAAAAATACTTTATAATAGAAATATCAATTTGAAAGGATGACCTATTTTGATCAAAGGAAACCAAAAATTACTGAATATCATACGATTTATCATAGATGTGCTGATTTTAATATTTTCATTTATACTTGCTTATAAACTGCGTTTTGACGAGGAACAGAGTATCCTGATCCAATGGCAGATCATCGAGGAACCGATCGGACTTTACGGAACACTGGAAGAATATATGCAGATGCTTTTCCTGCTGATTCCATGTTATCTCGTGTCCTACTATGCTTTTCATCTGTATGACCCAAAACGTGTTACAAGCCGTAAATCACAGGCTTACAATATTTTCAAGGCAAATGTCGTAGGTATTTTGTATTGTACCGCCGGTCTCTACTTTATTAAAAGCGGAAACTATGCTCGTCTGTTTATTGTAATTTTTGTAATTACAAATTTTATTTTGGAATTGATCTTCCGCCTGCTGATCACGACAATCTTACGCCGTTTCCGCAAGCGCGGGCACAATTTAAAGCATGTCCTTCTCGTCGGTTACGGCCGTTCGGCAGAAGGCTATATCGACCGTATTTTCGCACATCCTGAATGGGGCTATGTCGTACACGGTATTTTGGATGACCAGAAGAAAAACGGAAAATCTTACCGCGATGTGCACGTTATCGGCGATATTGATGATCTCGAAGAAGTGCTTGCGTCCAATTCCTTTGATGAGATTGCAATCACTCTTGGCATCGATCAGTACAAACGACTCGAAGGAATCGTGGCAATTACGGAAAAATCCGGTGTTCATACAAAATTTATTCCGGATTACAATAACATCATTCCGACACGTCCTTACACGGAAGATCTCGACGGTCTGCCGGTAATTCACGTGAGAAATGTGCCGCTTACCAATTCCTTTAATAAATTTATCAAACGTACGGTAGACATCATCGGATCGATCTGTTTGATCATCCTTTTCTCGATCCCGATGCTTGTTGTCGCCATTTTGGTAAAGGCAACTTCCGAAGGTCCTTTGATCTTTAAGCAGGAACGAATCGGACTTGGCGGAAAACCATTCTTAATGTACAAGTTCCGTTCGATGGCGGTGCAGAAAGCTTCGGAAGAACAGAAAGCCTGGACGACACCAAACGATCCGCGTGTCACACCGGTTGGCAAATTTATCCGAAAGACAAGTTTGGACGAGCTTCCACAGTTTTTCAATGTATTAAAAGGAGATATGAGTCTTGTCGGTCCAAGACCGGAACGGCCGTTTTTCGTAGAGAAGTTTAAAGAAGAAATTCCACGCTATATGATCAAGCATCAGGTCCGCCCGGGTATCACGGGATGGGCACAGGTCAATGGCTACCGCGGCGACACTTCAATCCGCATGCGCATCGACTGTGACCTGTATTACATTGAAAACTGGACATTGATGCTGGATATCAAAATCTTACTGCTTACAGTAGTAACCGGATTTATTAACAAAAATGCATATTAACAAAAAGGGCTCCCCAATAAAGGGAGTCCTTTTCGCAAAAAAAGAGTGTATCTAATTATCTAATCCAACTTTTTGTCAATAAACTCATCCCAGCGTCCGTCGTCGTCATCCTCTTCTTCATCCTCGCCAAATTCCTCTTCGTCGAGCATTTCATCAAAGGCATCCGAAATGGCATCCAACATTTCATCATCCTCAATCTGAAGAAGTGTAATCTCCGGCTGGTCGCCTTCTGTGTCAATCTGAATTCCGAAGAAATAAATCTCCTCGATACTTTCGTCAACCGGTGTCAGGGCTGCATAATCATCGCCATTCCACTCAAAGATATATATCACTTCACATTCCAATGTAGATCCATCTTCCAATTCAAGGGAAACCTGCATTTCCTCGATGTCGCTCAAATCAAAATCAGACATTTCTGTACCTCCTGAAAATATTATAATATAGAGATGATAACATACTTTAGCAGCACTGTCAAACACGGAATATTTTTTGGTTGTTGAAAGCCAGAAAACGTGATACACTTAATTTAATACCAGACTTTAACATTGGAAAGGACACTTAAGGATATGAAATTTGCAGCACAATTAATGCAGTTTATGGTTCTGATCCCGGCAGCAACACTCTGCTTTCTTCCTATGAAGAACCAGCTAACTGCGCCACCCAAAAAAATCATAGCATGCATCGGACTGGTACTTGCCATCATGATACCTGTGAGTGCATTGATTCTCACAGCGGGCCCTTTTCCAGCCAATTATGTCATGCTTCCGGACATCGCAATACTTTACCTGTTTTACCACCGCTCACTCAATACCCATTGGGCCACAAGTTCCTCGGTATTTTTAATGGTGACGGCGCTGATGTCATTTCCGCCAAATATTGCGCTCTGCATCGACTGCCAGCTCCACCCGCAGGAGACGCTGCTCTCCTCCTGTCTTGTATCGACCTCTTTGCAGTTTGCCGTCAGCGTCATTTTTGTCCTGTTTTATTTTCTCGTCTTTAAAAATCATTTCAGTGAATTGATCGATTCTCTGAATTCCGCCTATGTATGGGGTGCGACATTGCCGGTGCCTCTTATTTTTATCCTGTTAAATATTCTGATGCAGCCGCAAAAGTACGAAACAATGCACGTAAACCGGGTGTATGGCATGTACATCGCCTATCTGTTTCTGGCTTTTTTCCTATTTAATGTCATCTATCTGATTTTCTATCTGGTGGCTGTCATTTTGCTCCGAAATGCGAAAACGGAAGAACTGGTACGGCTTTTCGAAATGCAGGAGAGCCAATATCTCGCCCAGCAGCGATACATCACAGAATCCGCTAAACAGCGCCACGATTTCCGCCAGCAGCTTCACAGTCTGGCGCAAATGGCGCAAAATAAAGAATACGATGCGCTGACCAGCCACCTTGCCGACTGCGTTGCAGCGATCCCGGAATCTCCGACTTGTTACTGCCGAAACATTCCGGTCAATGCGCTGTTAAACTACTATGACCATTTATTTGAATCGCAGGAAATTACCAAGAAATGGAATATCCAGATTCCTGCAGAATGCCTCGTCAATGACACAGAACTCTGCAGTCTGATCGGCAATATTTTGGAAAATGTCTCTGCCGGCTGTCTGACGCTTCCTGAACCGGAAAAACGGCTTCATACACTCAATATTTGTGTGAAAAACGGCTCTTTTCTGGCCATAAGATCGGAAAACCGTTTTGACGGCAAAGTCGATATCAAAAACGGACATTATCTTTCCACCCGCAATGGCGGTTCCGGCATCGGTCTGCGTTCGATTCAGGCAATTGCAGAAAAGCACGGTGGAATGGCTTATTTTTCACACACCCCGGATACCTTTACGATAAAACTGATTATAAAAATTTTATCGTAGGTTACTTGACATTTTGTATCATTTTTACTAAAATATGTTATCAAGGTCAAAGAAAGGATGAGTGATATACTATGAATTTTTCTTACAAAACAAAAGGCACCTGCTCCAGACAGATCGATCTTGAGATCAACGACAACATTGTAACAAATGTCGTATTTTACGGCGGATGTGATGGAAACCTGAAAGCCATTCCACGTCTGGTCGATGGCTGGACTGCTGATCAGATCGCCGAAAAGTGCAGCGGAGTTCTGTGTGGTTTTAAAAACACATCCTGCGCTGACCAGTTAGCACATGCCGTTTTGGCGGCAAAAGAAGCCGAGCAGGCTGAAAAGGCATAATTTAATTATGCCACCCCGTGTGTTCGAAACCATCCACACGTAAAACAAAACTAAGGAGACTTTTTATTATGCAAAAAAACACAAACAAAATCATTTTTATCTGTCAGGCAGCGATGATTGCTGCCCTCTACGTGGTGATGACGTACGCCATCAACGCTTTTAACCTCGCCAGCGGAGCGATTCAGGTCCGTGTTTCCGAGGCACTTACCATTTTACCATTTTTCACACCGGCAGCGATCCCCGGACTTGCGATCGGATGTTTTATCGCCAATCTGTCCACCGGTGCGGTCATTTTGGACGTGATCTTCGGTACTTTGGCGACACTTCTCGGTGCATTGGGAACTTACGCCCTTCGCAAGTACAAATGGCTCGCCCCATTACCCCCAATTATTTCCAATACAATCATTGTACCGTGGGTACTCCGCTTTGCCTACGGCATCGGCAGCGCAATCCCTTATATGATGCTCACGGTTGGAATCGGCGAAGTCCTTTCCTGCGGCATTTTGGGTATGCTTTTATTATTTGCGCTCAGAAAATTCGACAAAAATATCTTTAAAGCACATTGATTTTTCTTTCTTCAAAGAGTATAATGGAAAGACATCAGGGTTTCAAAGTCTGACCCCGATCGTGCTTGCACGAAAAGGGGGATGACCTTGAAACCCGCCAAACATGAGGATGCAGCACAACGTGCGAAATCCGAATGTTTGTAGAATTGCGAGAGCAGTTTACTGCGAAGCAATTCGGTGATGTCTATGGCATCACTATTCGTTGATGTCTATGGCATCACATGTCGTTGATGTCACCGACATCGGATCAGGGTCATACCAGGAGGCACTCATGAAAAAACGTGTATTACTGACCGGGATTATACTCTTTCTCGTTGTGGCCGCCGGAATCGTGGTGGTTCGTTTCCGGAAGCCGCAGCATACCAGTCAAACGAATAATTCCGATACTTATGAATATTATTATAATAATGAAGACGAAGACGAGGAGGATTCTCTTTTGCCCGAGAATTTGGACTCTATATTGGCAGATAACGAAACGGTTCCTCTGGACACCATTCCAAGCAGTACGACAGTTTTAGTGAATCGCAAATATCTTCTTCCTTCCACCTATATTCCGAAAAATCTGGTGGTTCCCAATGTTGATTTCAGTTTTTCTTATGTCAATGACAAGAGAAAAATGCGAAAAATTGCTGCGACAGCATTGGAAAAGCTATTTGCGGCAGCCGAGAAAAAGGGAATTAAATTATACGGCGTTTCCGGTTATCGTTCCTATGCAAGGCAAAAAGAAATTTATGACCGAAATGTCGCCACTCGCGGAAAAGCAGCTACGGACGCCGTCTCCGCGATGCCGGGAAGCAGCGAGCATCAGACCGGACTTACGATTGATGTCTCTGCGCAAAGCGTAAGTTACCGGCTTGACCAAAGTTTCGGCGATACCAAAGAAGGAAAATGGCTTGCCAAACATTGTCACGAATACGGATTTATCATCCGCTATCCTTATGATAAGGAAAAGATTACCGGCTACAGCTACGAACCATGGCATATCCGCTACGTCGGAACGACTGTCGCCGCGTATTTATATAAAAACAATTTGACATTAGAAGAATATTATGGCGTTACTTTGAAGGATATGGAGGACAGCAGCAAAGCGGAAACCGGCGTCGATGTAGAAGATCCGGATTCTGTCGTATATGCAACTCCAAAACCGACAAAGAAACCAAAAGACGAGAAAAAGGACAAAAAGGATAAGAAGGCGAAAAGCAGTGCAAAACCGAAAAGCACAAAAGCTCCAAAAAAGGACACCGCTGCTTCTTCTGCACCGGCGCCAACAAATCCGCCTGTAGTTTCCTCTGCTCCGGCACAAACAGATCCGCCGGCTCCTACTGAGCCCCCGGCAGCAACAAACCCGCCGGCAGAAGAATCGTCTGCTCCCGCAAACCCGTCAAACGAATGAAAGAAAGGATAGTATAGCAAATGAGAACCATATTGATCGTTTTACTGTATCTACTTGTATGTATCATCAGCATTCCGCTTCTCCTGATTGAATGCGTGGTACGAAAAATCAATGAAAAAGCAGCGGCCGCTTTCGCCATCCGCATTGTACGGATTGCGTTCAACGTAGCCATGTTTGTCTCCGGATGTAAAAAACACATCAAGGGATTGGAAAACATCCCGAGAGACACACCGGTTATGTTTGCCGCCAATCACCGTAGTTTTTATGATATTCTGCTGGCGTACTCCTCCATCGCATCACAGCATGTACAGGTTGCCTTTATTTCCAAGATTGAGATCAAGAAATTTCCAATGATCGCACAATGGATGTATTTCCTGAACTGCTTATTTATGGACCGTGGCAATATGAAACAGAATATGGGCGTGATCCTGAACGCCATTTCACTGGTAAAAGATGGATATTCCATATACATTGCACCAGAAGGAACCCGTAATGCCACCGACACTCTTCTTCCTTTTAAAGAGGGAAGCATGAAGATCGCTACAAAGACGAAAGTTCCTATTATTCCGGTCTGCATTAAGGGAACGGAAAAGATTATGGAGAATCATCTTCCTTGGATCCACGGTGGCGACATTTATATCGAATACGGCGCACCGGTTTACCCGGATCAGCTCGAAGGCGACGACAAAAAACACATTGGCGCTTACGTTCAAAATATTATTCAGCAGATGTATGACAAGTAACTTCTTGCACAATCGTATAAAAAATGTTAATATAATACTTAGGCATCTCAAATCTATGCCAAATTTAGAAAAAGTGAGGTAACCGTAATTATGAAAACCGCATTGATCGTAATGGGTATTATCCTTGCCGTACTCATTATCGTATTTATTGTTTTATCTATTGTTGGAAAGAAACTTCAGGCAAAGCAGGAAGCATCGCAGGAACAAATGAAAGAAGCCTCTCAGATTGCTTCGATTTTGGTCATTGACAAGAAGAGGATGAAGTTAAAAGAAGCCGGACTTCCGAAAATGATCGTAGACAACACACCAAAATATCTCCGCGGATCCAAAATCCCGGTTGTTAAAGCAAAAATTGGTCCAAGAATCATGACATTGATGTGTGACGAAAAGATCTTCCCTCTGCTTCCGGTAAAGAAAGAATTGAAAGTCGTTTTAAGTGGTATTTATATCATGGATGTAAAAGGTTCGCGCAATAACTTATTGCAGCAGCCGGAAAAGATGGGATTCTTCCAGAAAATGAAACTCAAAGCTTTGAAAAAAGCCGGACAATAAAAAATAATAGCCTGCATAGGAATTTGAGGTGACCCCTCAAAGTTAGACTTTTTACGAGACGACTTCGGTCGTCTCGTTTTTCTTTATACAGCTAGGAGATG
>UQAQ01000025.1 GCA_900539115.1 uncultured Roseburia sp. | reverse complement strand
GCAAAAGCAACAGGGTGGAAATTGCCAAGGTTGAAGATGCAATCATGAAAACTGTAAATATGTATGCAACAGTTTATTTGGATGAGAAAGGAATAAAGAGAGCCGGTAAATCGAAAGAAGTATCTCCGGAAGAAAAGCTTGCAGCACTCGAAAAGAAGGTGAAGAGCCTCAGCAGTAAAAAGATGATGTTGTATTCTGATTATAAGGATGACAAGCTCACAAGAGAAGAGTATGTCAAGCGTTCAAAGGCGATGGTGGAACAGATTGATGAATTGCATCAGGAAATCGAGCAGTTTAAATCGGAAATGCCGACAGAAGATAATTCTGCTGGTAAGTTTGAGACACAGTTAGAAAATATCATCAATATGGAATCTTTTGACAGAGAGAAAATCCAGAAGGTAATCAAAAAAGTGATTATCAATGGAGAGGACAATATCGAGATTGTATGGAATACTGATGATCCATTTTTCAAGTAGGGTGGATGCTTACAGAGTGTGGAGTGCCGCGGAAATGTGGCACTCCTTTCTTCTGCAAGCATAAATATTGCTTTCAATATACTGCAATAGCAGGTATAATGGGAAGTGATATTTGAGGGTACAAAAAATAAATTTTTTTTTGGTCTGGGGTTGACACGAGCAGGAACATCCTGCCCGGATATTGATTTGCTGCCGATTATTGCCAAAACACTGGATACCAGTGTGGATTCACTGCTTGGATACGAAGCGGTAATCAACGCAGATTATGAAAAAAGATACCAAAAGGACGATTATTATTGGGGATTGGTGCCAAATCAACTCTGCTATGAAATTATGAAATTAAAACCACCGGTCAAACCATTGAAAGTATTGGATATCGGATGCGGCGAGGGAAAAGATGCAGTTTTCCTGGCAAAAAATGGATATTTTGTATCGGCATTTGATGCTACAGATAAGGGCATAGAAAAGGCAAAACAATTGGCAGATAAAGTGGGTGTTTATGTGGATTTTTTCAAAGCGGATATTGAGGATTTCCGTTTGACAAAAAACTACGATATTATCTTATGCAGTGGCGTGATGCACTTTGTCAGACCAGAATTTCGTGCAGGTATATTTGAAAATTTGAAGCAATATACCAATTCCAATGGAGTGCACGCGATGAATGTTTTTGTGGAAAAACCGTTTATTGAAGTCCGGGAGAACAGGAAAAATGGTGTGGATCGTTTCCGGTGGAAATCCGGAGAAATATTTATGCAGTATCATGACTGGCTGCTTCACAAAACCGAAGAGATTATTTTTGATTGCAACAGTGGAGGTGTTCCGCATAAGCATTGTGCAAACATTGTTGTGGCAGAGAAAATGTGAGGCGGCAAATAAAATACTGTTGAATATATATGCAAATGATGATATAATTTGCATATAGTATATATGGAGGTGACTAATATGTTGACATTGCAAGAAACAATAAGACCATCTGCTGATTTGCGAAATCATTATTCTGAAATATCAAAACTGTGTAAGGAAAATAAAGAAGCAGTAATTATTACAGTGAATGGTAGAGGCGATACGGTTGCGCTTTCCTATGAAGAATATAAAAATATGAAAGCAAGAATAGAATTGCTAGAAGTATTAGCCGAAGCAGAAGATGATGTGAAGAATGGAAGGGTCGCTCCGATAACTGAAACATTTGATGATTTGAGAAAAATGCTTCAGGAGGGGTGAATATGAAGTATACGGTAATAAGGACGGATACAGCCGATGCAGGAATTAGAAAAATAGTTTTGTATATTGCTCAAAATTTTGGAAATACAATAGCACTTGAGAAACTTGATGAGATTGAAAAACGAATTCTTGAATTAGGAGAAGATCCATACATTGGAACCGAGCCAAGATATCTTATCCTTAAGAGACAGGGGTATAAAGTGCTTATTTTAGAAAAAGACTTAGTATTTTATAAAATTGACGAGGAAAATAAGCAAGTGATTGTATATGCTGTCGTAGATCAACGCCGGGATTATTTGAATATTATTCGTGGTTTGTAGAGAAGTTATACTACAATTAAACAAAATACAAAAATTATGAAGGAGGCTTTATATATGCCAACAACAATAGAAGTTAACAAACAAAGCGTAGAGGCGCTTTTAGGAAGTGGTAAATCGAAGCCGTTTGTTATCCCGGAATACCAGCGCCCTTATGCATGGACAGACGTGCAGGTGGAAACACTCTTTGAAGATTTATGGGAGTTTACAGCCACAAGCGGCGGTACAGAGCGAGAAGGTTCATATTTCCTTGGAAGTGTCGTTTCTTATGAGAACGAAGATGGTGAGCAGGAAATAATCGATGGACAGCAGCGTATTACATCATTGTTTTTACTATTGCGTGCCATTTATACAAAGTTAGTTGCAACCCCAGCATCAGAGAGAACGGCAGAGGCTAATAACTTTATTGGGAAAATTGAGCCTGCCATTTGGAGAACCAATAAATTAACGGGTACTGTGGACTATAAAAATATACTCTTGACATCACGTGTTGTAAATAACGACGGGAATGAGATACTTCGTTCAATTTTGGAAACAGGATGCGCTGACGAGAATGCAAAGGATAACTATTCAAAGAACTATCGTTACTTCCAAGAGCTGTTTGATAAGCATTCTACAGAGAACCCTTTGATGGTATATCAGTTTATTTATGCATTACTGAGTCAAGCTATTTTGCTTCCAATTACAGCGGATACACAAGATACTGCTTTAACAATCTTCTCAACATTGAATGATAGAGGTCTGCCTTTGTCAGATGCAGATATTTTTAAAGCAAAGATTTATAACCAGCTTGAACCGGAAGATAAAAAAGCCTTTATTGACAGATGGAAGGATTTAGATGAGCAGGCTACAGACGCAAACGAAAGCATTCAGCAGCTGTTTTACTACAATATGTTTTATTATCGTGCATTGGAACAAGATACTAAGACAACTACTCCCGGCGTAAGAAAGTATTATGCTGCCAATAAATTTGAGCGTCTATATAAATCGGAACTGATAGATACACTATTTGTGATTTTGAATCTATGGAAAGTTGTCAACAAGGGGGAAGAAATAGAGAATGAGGCTTGGTCCAAGAATACGAAAATCAAGCAGACACTCGATATTTTGAGTTCTTATCCAAATGAGTTTTGGAAATATCCGGTAGTAATTTATTATATATGTTATCGAAATGAAGAAAATTTTGAAGTGCGATTTGCACTGTTCTTGAATAAGCTTCTTATGGAATTGATGACAAAGTATCTTATGATTCCGACCATCAATGCTGTAAAGCCAGATATTCTGAAATTGAATTCAGCAATCGTTGCTTCAGATGTACCAACGTTTGAATTCAAGAATATTGATTTGGCTCAGCTGGAACCTTATATTCAGAATCCTAATCGTAATGCGGTACGTATGCTTTTGAAAACATTGGCATATGAGCAGCAAGATGAACTTCTGCCCGCAAAATGGGAAATTGAGCATATCTTTCCTCGAAAGTGGCAGACAAACTATTTCCCAGATGAGTCAGACGCGACCGTCAAGGAAAAGATTGAGCATATAGGCAATAAGTTACCATTTGAAAAGAAGCTTAATATCGTAGCTGGCAACGGCTATTTTGGTAAGAAGAAAAAGGAATATGCAGCATCAAAAATTGCAATTACAAAGGCGATGGGCACTTCTGATGTTGCCGATTGGAACATGGACTCTATAATGAAACGCGATATCCGTGTTTCTGATGAAATCATAAAAATTTTGAATAGATGGAATAATGAGTATTCGAACATACCGGTTGAAGAAAGCGAAGCGCAGGCGCCTTCTGAGGAAGATTTGGCCCGAATTGAAGAATTCAAGAAAAAAGGCTGGATATAAGGAGGCGATTCATTTGAAAAAGAAAAAAGATGAAATAACCATCCGTTCCAGCGCAGCAGAATATCTGACCTATGTTGCTTCTGTCGGTGACAAACTGATCAGTGTATTTGCGCCGGTGATCATAAAGATATTTATGAATCAATCCGATATTATAACGAATGGAGTGATGCTGCTGTGGTTTCAGCAGTTTGGCATGTGCTGACAGCAGTACTTGCCATAGCCATCATCCAAAAGTGTTAGGAGGAATGAAAAATGAGATACAATACGATCATATTTGATCTGGATGGAACATTATTAAATACATTGGAGGATTTGTGTGACAGCGTCAATGTCATCATGGAGCGTTTTGGATGGAAGACACACAGTCTCGAAGAGATCCGCCGGTTTGTCGGCAATGGCATCGGAAAACTGATGGAGCGTGCGACGCCGGAGGGCAGGGAAAATCCGCAGTTTGAAGAGGCATTTGAAGCCTTTCGGGCATATTATACGGATCATTGCCAGATTAAGACGAGAGCCTATGACGGTGTCGTGGATCTGATGAACGAATTGAAAGAAAATGGTGCGAAATTGGCAATTGTTTCCAATAAAAACGATGCAGCAGTGAAAGAGTTAAATGAAATTTACTTTTCCGGATGTGTCAGTGCGGCGATTGGAGAAGTCGAGGGAAGACAGAGAAAACCGGCACCGGATGAGGTTTATGCGGCACTGGAAGAACTGGGATCGACCAAAGATGAGGCAGTTTACATCGGAGATTCCGAAGTGGATTATGCGACGGCTTGCGCCAGCGGACTTCCGTGTGTACTCGTAAGCTGGGGATTTCGCGATAAAGAACTTTTGGAGAGTTTTGATGCTGAGAAAGTTGTCGATAATGTAAAAGATTTACGCGAATTTCTCTTCGATTTTACACAAAAATGATTATGAATTTTACATTTGCATCGTATGATGAAATCAGAGTGAAAAGAAAGATTTATCGATGTGAATGGAGGAATTCATTATGAGCGAAAAACAAAGAAAACCGTGGTATCTTAATAACCCGGAATTATTTATGACAATGTTATTGATAGGTTGCTTTTTAGTAGGCGGCAGTATTGCGTTTACTTTAAGCAGCCTTTTTTGCAGCCATGCAGCACAGGCGAGAGAGCTGGCACTTACCGCATCCTGCCTGATCACAGTAGCCGTCGGAGGTGTCGGCGGATACCTGTGGCTCATCAAAAAAAGTGAGGAATATTGATTACTTACATTTTTCAAAGATTTTACATAAAAGTGATTTTACATTTTACAAATGACACGTAAGATGTGAAACATGATCACGGCAGAGACCGGATCAGAAAAAAGAGACGAATATGCCGGCGAGAAGTCCGGGATAGAAATGGAGGAAAACAAATTATGAAGATGAAGAAAGTATTGGCGACAGTTTTGAGCGCAGTAATGATCGCAGGATGTCTGACAGGCTGTGGCAGCAGTTCAGGAGATTCCGCAGGAACAGGTACAGGAGATAACTCAGGTTCAGAATTTGATAGTAGCAAAGCAATCACCGTTGTATCCAGAGAAGATGGATCCGGTACAAGAGGCGCATTTATCGAGTTATTCGGTATCGAAGAAAAAGATGCAGATGGCAATAAAGTGGATAACACAACCGAAGATGCCAGTGTAACAAATAACACATCTGTTATGATGAGCACCGTAGCAGGAAATGAATATGCCATCGGTTATATTTCCCTCGGATCTTTGAATGATTCGGTAAAAGCAGTAAAAATCGACGGAAATGAAGCAACGGTTGACAATATCAAGAGTGGTACATACAAAATTTCCCGTCCGTTTAATATTGTGACAAAAGACGGTTTGAGCGATGTGGCACAAGACTTTATCGACTATATCCTGAGTTCTGACGGACAGGGCGTTATCGAGAAAAACGGTTACATCAAAAACTCCGATAATGGTGCTTATGCAGGAAGCAAACCAAAAGGAAAAGTTGTTGTAGCAGGTTCTTCTTCCGTATCTCCGGTTATGGAAAAACTGAAAGAAGCTTACACGGCAGTAAATCCGGATGCAGAAATTGAAATCCAGACATCTGACTCAACTACTGGTGTAGAATCAGCAATCAGCGGCATTTGCGATATCGGTATGGCATCTCGTGAATTGAAAGACACAGAGACATCCCAGGGCGTAAAAGCGACGGCGATCGCGCTTGACGGAATCGCAGTTGTAGTAAACAAAGCAAACCCGGTTGATGACATCAGCACAGATACAGTAAAGGGTATTTACACCGGTGATATTACAAGCTGGGCAGATGTGAAATAATCTGCCCCGGAATGGAGAGTTAGTATGAAACAGTGGAAAGAAAAGGGAATGGAAATCTTATTTTTGCTGGCAGCATGTGTATCCATCTTAGCCGTAATTCTGATTTGTGTATTTCTCTTTGCAAACGGAATACCGGGAATGGCAAAAATTGGAGTTTTCAAATTCCTTGCCGGGGAGAAATGGAAACCGGGCAATGATATTTACGGAATTCTTCCGATGATATTAGGAAGTATCTACGTTACCGTGGGAGCGATTATCATCGGAGTGCCGGTGGGAATCTTTACCGCAGTATTTATGGCAAAGTTTTGCCCGAAGAAGATATATCCATATCTGAAGCAGGCGATTGATCTGCTTGCCGGCATTCCTTCTGTTGTTTATGGTTTCTTTGGATTAGTCGTGATCGTACCGATGGTTCGCGAGTTGACAGACGCACTTCATGCAGTAGGAGATGGAACCGGCATTTTGACCGCATCGATTCTTTTAGGATTGATGATCCTTCCGACGATCATCGGAGTGTCCGAATCCGCGATCCGGGCAGTGCCGGAAAGTTATTATGAAGGCTCTCTGGCACTCGGAGCCGATCCGATACGAAGTGTATTTTTCGCTACATTACCGGCAGCAAAATCCGGAATCATGGCAGGTGTGATCCTCGGTATCGGACGAGCGATCGGTGAGACGATGGCGGTTATTATGATTGCAGGAAACCAGCCGCGTATGCCAAAGGGAATTTTGCAGGGAGTCCGGACATTGACGACAAATATCGCGATGGAGATGGGATATGCACAGGATCTTCACCGTGAGGCGTTGATCGCTACCGGTGTGGTATTGTTTGTCTTTGTTTTAATCATAAACTTATTATTTTCAGTGATGAAACGGAGGAATAAATGATGCAGAAAGCAGGAGAAAATATCAATATTCAATCCGCCTCGCAAAAATTGAAAAGCAGCATAAAGCATCCGGTTTCCTTCGTATTCTTTGTGCTGATCGCAATTTCCGTAATATTTACGGTAGTGTCGCTGGGATTTTTGATCGGATATATCCTCATCAATGGAATTCCGAATCTGACACCAAAATTATTTGCCTGGCATTATACGACCGAAAATGCGTCAATGCTGCCGGCACTGATCAACACGATATGGATGACGATACTTGCCCTTGTAATTGCGATTCCATTTGGAATCGGCGCGGCTATTTATATGGTAGAATACGCGAAAAAAGGCAATAAGATCGTAGAAGTGGTTCGTATTACGGCAGAGACATTGACCGGAATCCCGTCCATAGTTTATGGATTGTTTGGTATGTTGTTTTTCGTGACAACGTGTAAGATGGGATTGTCGTTGTTAGCAGGAGCCTTGACATTATCGATCATGGTGCTGCCGGTCATTATGCGAACGACAGAAGAGGCGCTTTTGGCAGTGCCGGATTCTTTTCGAGAAGGAAGTTTTGGACTTGGGGCAGGAAAATTAAGAACCGTATTCCGCATCGTTCTTCCACCGGCGATACCGGGAATTTCTTCTGGAATTATCCTGGCGATGGGACGAATCGTAGGAGAGACCGCGGCGTTGATCTACACTGCAGGAACCGTAGCAGAGATGCCGAAAAATATATTTTCATCGACACGAACACTGGCGGTTCACATGTATTCACTTTCCAGTGAAGGATTGTATATGGATCAGGCGTATGCTACAGCTGTAGTATTACTTGTTATCGTAATGTTGATTAACTTAGGATCCACATTTGTGGCAAAGAAAATAAATAAGTATTAGGAGAGAAGACAATGAATAAATTTGAAATTGATCATCTTGATCTATATTATCAGGATTTTCATGCATTAAAAGAAATCGCACTTGATATCCCAGAGCATGAAATTACCGCATTTATCGGGCCGAGCGGATGTGGAAAATCGACATTTTTGAAATGTTTAAACCGTATGAATGACTTGGTTGAGGGATGCCGGATCACCGGAAATGTGCGACTGGATCAGGAAGATATATATGGAAATATGGACATCAATGTTCTGAGGAAAAGAGTGGGTATGGTATTTCAGAAACCGAACCCATTTCCGATGAGTGTATATGATAATATCGCATATGGACCGCGTACGCATGGAATCCGAAGCAAGGCGAAACTGGATGAAATCGTGGAGACATCCCTTCGTCAGGCGGCGATCTGGGACGAACTCAAAGACCGCTTGAAAAAGAGTGCGCTGGGACTTTCCGGCGGACAGCAGCAGCGTCTCTGCATCGCAAGAGCCCTTGCCGTAGATCCGGAAGTTATCTTGATGGATGAGCCGACATCGGCGCTGGATCCGATTTCTACGTCAAAGATTGAGGATCTTGCGATTGAATTAAAAGACAAATATACGATTGTCATGGTAACGCATAACATGCAGCAGGCGACTCGTATTTCAGACCGCACCGTATTTTTCCTTTTAGGAGAGATCATAGAAAGCGGAAAGACAGAGCAGCTTTTTTCCATGCCAAAAGACCAAAGAACAGAAGATTATATCACAGGGAGGTTTGGATGATATGAGAAACCGATTTGACCGACAGTTAGAGACGTTAAATGATGAAATGATCGAGATGGGAAGCCTAATCTGCCGCGCAATCGAGATGGCGGTAGATGCGCTTTTAAACAAAAATCTGAAGACGGCGAAAGAGACGATCGCTTTCGATCTTGAGATCGATCACAAAGAACGCGATATCGAAAGTATCTGCATGAAGCTTTTGCTTCAGCAGCAGCCGGTAGCGCGCGATCTTCGTTTGATCAGTTCCGCACTTAAAATGATTACGGATATGGAAAGAATTGGAGATCAGGCAGCAGACATCGCCGAGATCACAGTATCTATGGCGGAAGTGGGTGGAACAATTGACCTTGCTCCGATTCAGGAAATGTCAGCGATCACGATGCAGATGGTAGAAAAGAGCATCGGTGCATTCGTAAATAAAGACGATGAACTGGCAACGAAAGTTATTTACATGGACGATCAGGTGGATGACTGCTTCGACAGCATCAAGATGCAGATTATCAATCTCATTAACAAAAATACCGAAGTGGGTGAGAAGGCGACAGATATCCTGATGATCGCCAAATATCTTGAGAGGATCGGAGATCATGCAACAAATATTGCCGACTGGGTGGTATATTCGATCCGTGGAAAGCATGAAAAAGGAAATGAGTAGTTGTAGTTTGCAATTTCCTCATAAATATGTTATCATATGAAAGCGTACGGTCGCATTTTCAAGTGGCTTGTACGCTTTTACACGTCTTAGGATGGCGAAAGAATAAAAGATACCAAAAGGAGGCGCAGATTATGGACAATAAATCAATGATGCAGTTAGACGGGGACTTAGATACACAATTTGATGATCTTGTAAATTATTGTATGTTATCCGGTAAGATCAGTCAGCATTTATATGAGGAATACGACGTCAAACGTGGACTTCGTGATTCCAATGGAAAAGGGGTATTGACCGGACTGACCGAGATCGCGGATGTCGTTTCGTATCAGTACGACGAGGACGGCAATAAAGTTCCGGGTCCGGGAAAACTTTACTATCAGGGATATGATGTGGAAGATCTTATAAAAAGTTACCAGAATAAACGATATGCGTTTGAAGAGACAACCTATCTGCTCCTTTTTGGGGAACTGCCGACGCCGGAGCAGTTTGAGAGCTTTAAAAATATATTATCAAGTCTTCAGGAATTGTCCGCTCATTTTGTCCGCGATGTCATTATGAAGGCACCGAGTGAAAACCTGATGAATGCCTTGCAGAAAAGTGTGCTGACCTTGTATTCGTATGACGAAAACCCGGATGATATTTCCGTGCCAAATGTATTGCGCCAGTCATTGCAGCTTATTAGCAAATTGCCAATTATTTCTGTTTATGCGTATCATTCCTACCGGCATTTTAAATTTGATGATGCCCTTGTGATCCGTACGCCGGACAAGTCGATGTCGACAGCAGAAAATATTCTGCAGATGATCCGTCCGGATGGAAAATTTACACCGTTAGAGGCGAAAGTTCTTGATGTGGCACTGGTACTTCATGCCGAGCACGGCGGTGGTAACAACTCGACCTTTACGAATCATGTCGTGACATCTTCCGGAACCGATACGTATTCGGCAATCTCCGCATCGATCGGTTCATTGAAGGGACCTCGCCACGGAGGAGCCAATCTGAAAGTGCTGCAGATGTTCGATGATATCAAAGAGCATTGTCCGGACTGGAAAGATAAGGCGGCGATTACCGAGTATCTGGCAAAGATTCTTGATAAAAAAGCATTTGATGGCAGCGGATTGATCTATGGAATGGGACATGCGGTATACACCGAATCCGATCCGCGAGAGGTCGTGCTTAAAAAATATGCGAAAAAACTTTCCGAGGTCAAAGGACTTCGTGATGAGTTTAAATTATATGAGACGGTAGAAAAAGTGGCAGCCAGACTTTTGATGAAGAAACGTCATCTTTACAAACCGGTCTGCGCCAATGTTGACTTTTACAGTGGATTTGTATATACTATGCTTGGAATTCCGAGAGAATTGTTCACACCGATTTTTGCTATTTCACGTATTTCCGGCTGGTGCGCGCATCGATTGGAAGAACGTGTCAACGATGGAAAGATCATTCGTCCTGCGTATAAATTTGTCGGAAAGCACAAAGAATATCAGGATATAGAAGAAAGGAACTAACAGACGATGAAACAGAAAATCTTATTTTTTGACATTGATGGGACCTTGATAGACGAAGAAACGGATGTAGTGCCGGAAAGTGCGAAAAAGGCACTGGCTGCGGCGAAAGAGAAGGGGCATCTGCTTTTTATCTGCTCGGGGCGCTGTCTGGCGATCATTCCACAAAATGTCGTGGAACTGGGATTTGATGGATTGATCGGGGGCTGTGGAACCTATATTGAGATGGAAGGCAAAGAAGTGTATCATCATACACTGCCGATGGAACTGCAAAAAGAGATCATAAAAGATCTGGAAAAATATCATATTGACGGCGTGCTGGAAGGAAAGGACTGTTCGGCATTCCGCCGCGATTACTGGATGCCGAAAGTAGTTTCCATATTTACAGAAAACGGAAGTTTTACCGCGCGTACGCAGTGTTACTGGGATGAAGAATTTTCTTTTGATAAGATGGCATTGTGGTTTGATGAGTCGTCGGATATGGCAGCTTTTCGCAAAAAATACGAGACGCAGTTTGATTTTATCGAACGCGACCCGACGTTTTACGAGGTGGTTCCGAAAGGAATTTCCAAAGCGACAGGCATTGAAAAAGTGTGTGAAATGCTTTTGATCGACAAGGAAGATACGATTGGTTTTGGCGACAGCGCAAATGATGTTTCGATGCTTGCCTGCGTCAATACGTCCGTTGCGATGGGAAGCGGAAATCCTATTTTATTTGATAAGGTGACATTGGTGACGGATGGTGTGATGAAAGATGGAATCGCACATGCGATTGAAAAACTTGGATTATTGGATTAAAAAACGGAAATTGTTTTGATAAAAAATGAATGAGGAAAAGATACGATGAATAAAAGAATTTTTGCATGGTCTGGGGTGATGATGTTACTGGCAGCTATATTTGTATGGGGAATGACAGGTCATCCGAAAGCAGCCGGAGAAAATTCTGACAGGAAAGCACAGGCAGTCAGCGGGGCAGGTGTCAGCGGAGGAGCTGTGAGCGGTGCGGCAGTAAGCCCGTCCGCAGTAACCGGAAGCAGTTTGACAGCGACACCGACGCCTACGCCTGCGGTCAACCTTGAAAATTCAAAATATGTAAAATTGAAGGCAGGAGAGATTGTCGGAGTGCATGGAAAAAAAGCATTTCGTTATATGGGAATCCCGTATGGAACGGCAAAACGCTGGAGCGCACCGACGGCAGTTTCGTCCTGGCAGGGCGTGAAAAAATGCACAAAAGCCAGAAAGGCAAAGGGAGACGATGCCCTGTTTTTGAATGTGTATCGTCCGAAAAAACTTTCCAAGGCAGTTCCGGTCATGGTATTTCTGCACGGCGGTGGAAACGTCGGGGGAACGCCGAATATGAATTTCTCTACATTTGTAGACGAAACGGACGTGATCGTTGTTTCGGTAGAGTTTCGACAAGGAGCATTTGGCTGGCTTCAGTCCGAGGCTTTGAAGACCGGAAATAAATATACAGACAGCGGAAATTTCGCGATGTTGGATATCAAACTGGCACTCGAATGGGTGCGTGACAACATCGGCTTCTTTGGCGGAGACGCCGGAAATGTGACACTTTCCGGATTTTCGGCAGGTGCCAGAGACAGTTTGAATGCAATGATATCCCCGATCATGACGGGATTATTTCATAAGGTAGTGAGTTTCAGCGGCGGAATGACGACCTGCAGTAAGCGGGAAGGAAGAAAATGGACCGATGAAAAACTGGCAAAAATTCTCGTTCGCCGTGGACGTTTTTCAAAGAAAAAACGAGCACTCCGCTATGTAAAACGGATGTCTGCAAAAAAGAAGAAAAAACTATTGTATTCGCTCAGCGATAAAGAGATTAAGAAGATGGCAGGAAGTTCCGGACTTCGTCTAACGAATTTCCCACAATGTTTCCGTGACGGAACGGTCATACCAAAAGATGGATTTGACTGTCTGGAGTACGGCGGATATCATCGTGTTCCGATGATCATCGCGACAAATCGTTCCGAATTTGCCAACATGTCATATAAAAGCATGCAGCGCATATTGACAAAGCGGCCGAAGACGTTCCGCAATCGGAAACAGTTTTACAGATTGTTAAAAATTGCCAAAACTTATGGAAGTGAACTGCAGAGTTCCTTCTATCTGGAAAAACTGGCATCTAAAATAGCGATTGATCCGTATCATTCTGACATTTACACATACCGTTTCCAATGGGGCGAGAGTGCCGGCGTAACGTCTGAAAATTATGCCAGATATGTCGGAGCAATCCATGGAATGGATGTGGACTTTTTGCTGAACCGTTACAAACGAGGGGAAAAGGACACAAGCGATTCCATTTATAATAAGAAAAACAAACCGGGAAGAGAACAGCTGTCACAGGTGATGCGTGGGTATATGAAACGCTTTTTGTATACCGGTAATCCAAACACGACCGAAGCGGATTTTGTAAAGCAGCCGCTTTGGAAGAAGTGGAGCCGGGATAAGCACGCAGAACGGATTATGACATTTTCTGCTACGTGTAAGAAAGCACAGGCGAAAATGACGAATAAACATATCAATCGGGTAAAAGTGAAACGCCAGATGCGGAGAAAATTGTCAAAGCGGGCATATAAATTCTTAAAAGACCGTATATTGAACAATCGGTTTTTCGCATAAGGCAGTCAGAGCGGCACGGGCGTGCCAGACAGGAGGCAGATTATGAAACTGGAACAGGTTCTTGCAGAGGTAAATTACGAAGTGCTTCAAGGGTCACTTGACAAAGAGGTGGCAGATATTGCGTACGATTCACGAAAAGTGAAAAAAGATGTGATGTTTGTTGCCATTGAAGGTACGGTTGTGGATGGACACAAATTTATCGACAGCGCGGTTGCGCAGGGAGCAGGTGTTGTCGTTGTGGAAAAACGTGTGGAAGTGGCAGATAAAGATGTCACTGTCGTTTTGGTGAAAAATGGAAGAGTAGCATTGAGTTTGATGTCCGCAGCGTATTTCGGCTATCCGGCGAAGAAAATGATCACGGTCGGAATTACCGGAACCAAAGGAAAATCGACGACGGAAACGATGGTTCGTGATATCATTGAAAAATCCGGAAAAACGGTCGGAATTATCGGAACAATTGGTGCTTTTATGAAGGGAAAAGCAATTGTGACGGAGAACACGACACCGGAATCCTATGAACTCCAGAAGTTGTTTGCCATGATGGTAGAAAATGGCTGTGAATACATGGTAATGGAAGTTTCTTCGCAGGGAATCAAGATGGACCGTGTCGCCGGTATTGAATTTGATTACGGCGTATTTACCAATATTTCTCCCGACCACATCGGACCGGGCGAGCACAAAGATTTCGCAGAATATCTTTCCTGTAAGGCAAAATTGTTTGAACATTGCAAAGTCGGAATTATCAATAAAGATGATCCGCATTATGAAGATATTATTAAAAATGCAACATGTAAACTTCTTACCTTTGGCGTCGAGAAAGAGGCGGATGTCAAAGGAAATGATATTGAACACGTGACGCAGGGCGGAGATCTGTCTATGAAATTCCATGCGTCAGGACTTCTGGAAGGTGATGTCATAGTCGGACTTCCGGGCCGTTTTAACATTTACAATGCGCTGTGTGCTGCTTGCACGGGAGTGGCAATGAACATGCCGAAAGAAGTGATTCTGCATGCCCTTGAGCATGTCAAAGTGCGCGGCCGTGTAGAGGCGATGCCGGTATCGGATGAATTTTCGGTATTGATCGATTTTGCCCACAATGGGGTAAGTTCGGAAAGTGTGCTTTCTACACTTAGAGAATACAAACCAAACCGTATTATCGCTGTGTTTGGATGCGGTGGAAACCGAAGCAAAGTACGCCGCTACGAGATGGGCGAAGTCATCGGAAAAATGTGTGAACTTGCCGTTATTACGAGCGATAATCCGCGCCGCGAAGATGTGATGGATATTATCGAAGATATCAAAGTCGGAATGGCAAAAAGCGATGGCAATTATGTCGTGATCCCGGATCGTGAAGAAGCCGTGGCGTATGCCCTGGAACATGCCGAAAAAGGCGATATGATCGTGCTTCTTGGAAAAGGCCACGAGGAATACCAGGAAATCAACGGAGTGAAGCATCATTACAGTGAACGGGAAGCCATTGTTCACGGAATGAAAAAAATATATGGAAAAGACTTTACATATCTGTTATAATAGACGATAATAGGTATAGAAGGAACGATGTATGCAATCGAAAGGAGTCGATCGGTATGAATGTTAGTATGAATTCGATGATAGCAAATACATTATTTGGTTCGAAGTCAAGTATTTCCGCGGGCAGTTTTTTATCTGCTTCCAATTTTGGAGATCTTAGTCTGATGCGGAGCGGCGTCTACACAAAGATGCTGAAATCGTATTATGCAAAGCAGACATCTTCGACAGATAAGACGAGCAGTTCCGGTAAGAACAGTTCATCCGAAGATTATTTGAATACGATCATTGATAAGATCAGTAAATTGAAGACTTCGACAAGCGATGAAGCATTGTCAAACATCAAAAGTGAAGCAGATCAGATGAAAAAAGCAGCAGATGCCGTGACAGCGATAGATTATGATAAGGCATCCGGCGATGCCGTTTACAGTAAAGTGAAGGATTTGGTAAATACTTACAATACTCTGGTGAAACAGACCGGAAAGAGTGACCTTGTGAGCATTTCACAGAGCCGGACATGGATGGTAAATGATACAAAAGCCCACGAGGCGCAGTGGAATAAGATCGGCATTACGATTGAAGACGATCAGACCCTTACCATCGATGAAAAGAAGTTCAAAGAAGCTTCGACAAGCGATATCAAGAACTTCCTCAGTGGAGCATCCGGATATGCTTCCCGGTTATCGACGAAAGCAAATGGATTTTACCAGCTGGCATCCAATCAGCTGACATTGAATTCCGGAACGTCACTGTATAACAAATACGGACTTTTGGGATAAGGTTTCTTTCTGTAAAGACAACCATTATTTTCATGAAGAGTTATGAGCACAGGCATGTACAATGCTTGTGCTCTTTGCGGTAAATATGGAGGAAATAACGTGTATCATTTTTTTGTGCCACTTGAGCAGATTTGGGATGGACATGCACAGATTACAGGGGATGATGTGAATCACATTGCCAATGTATTGCGTATGAAAGAAGGCGAAAAACTTGTCATATCGGCGGGGCGAGGCGTGGATTATCTCTGTGCCATCGAATCCTTTCAGCCGGAGAGCGTCGAGCTTGTGATTGAAGAGGAACGGCCGGTACAGACGGAACTGCCGTCAAAATTGATCTTGTTTCAGGCACTTCCCAAAGCCGATAAGATGGAATGGATCATACAAAAAGCGGTAGAACTCGGTGCTTATGAGATTGTGCCGGTGCGGACAAAACGCGCTGTCGTAAAACTGGATGAAAAGAAAGCGGCAAAAAAGGTGAGCCGCTGGCAGGCGATTGCTGAGGCGGCGGCGAAACAGAGCGGAAGAGGTATTATCCCGGAAGTTCATGAAGTGGTAGATTTTGGGAAAGCCTTGGAAATGGCAGGAAAACTGGGAAAAAATGTAATACCATACGAACTTTTTGATGACATGGAAGCGACCAAACAGGTTTTGGAAAATATTACGGAAGCTGCGGAGATTGGCATTTTTATCGGACCGGAAGGCGGGTTTGAACGGGGAGAAGTCGAGCGTGCGATGCAGCAGGGGATTGAGCCGATTTCCCTTGGAAAACGGATTTTACGTACCGAGACGGCAGGACTGGCATTGTTGTCAGTGATAATGTTTCGCATGGAAGAAAATAAGTGAGGAAATAAAAAATGGAAGCATATTTAGACAATGCAGCTACGACGAAAGCATTTCCGGAAGTGGCAGAGTTAGTGACCAAAGTGATGTGCGAGGATTATGGAAATCCGTCCTCCCTGCATGGAAAAGGTGTAGAGGCGGAAAAGTATATCCGCGAAGCGGCAGACGCGATTGCAGCCACGTTAAAATGTAAACGAAAAAATATTATATTTACTTCCGGGGGGACGGAGAGTAACAATCAGGCATTGATCGGAACCGCACTTGCCAACAAACGCCGCGGAAAGCATATTATTACCACCTGCTTTGAACATGCGGCGGTGTATGAACCGTGCCTGTATCTGGAGCAGCAATTTGGATTTGAAGTGACCTACCTTTCGGTAGATTCGATGGGACATATCTCATTGGAGGATCTGAAAGCAGCACTTCGTCCCGATACGATCCTGGTTTCGACGATGATGGTAAACAATGAGATCGGTTCCGTTCTCGATATCGAGGGAATCGGAAAGACGGTAAAAGAATATGATCCGGCTATCCTGTTTCATGTGGATGCGATTCAGGCATATGGGAAAATGAAGATCGCACCGGCAAAATTAAAGATTGATCTTCTTTCGGTCAGCGGACATAAGATCCACGGACCAAAGGGAACCGGATTTTTATATGTGGCAGATGGCGTAAAAATGCATCCGATCATTCACGGGGGCGGCCAGCAGAACGGACGGCGTTCCGGAACCCAGAATGTGCCGGGAATCGCCGGACTGGGACTCGCAGCAAAGAAGATGTACGAAGATCATCTTGCCAAGGTGTCGCAGATGTATGAATGCAAAGCGCATCTCATTCAAAAACTGGAAGAGATTGACAAAGTTACCGTTCACGCGGTTACACCGGAATTGCGTGAGTGTGCGCCGCATGTCGTCAGTGCAAGCTTTGAAGGTGTAGGAAGTGAAGTGCTGCTTCATGCTCTCGAAGACCGCGGTGTTTATGTGTCTTCCGGCTCCGCCTGCTCCTCCAATCATCCGGGGATCAGCTCGACACTGCAGGCGATCGGAGTGCCGGACAAGTTATTGGAATCGACAATACGATTTAGTTTTTCAGTTTATACTACAATTGAAGAATTAGATTATACAGTGGAACAGTTAAAAGAACTATTGCCGGTGTTACGGCGCTATGTTAGAAGATAAGAAAAGAGGTAATCATGGTAAAAGCATTTTTGATCAAATATTCCGAGATTGGAATTAAAGGAAAAAACCGTTACATTTTTGAGGATGCCCTGCGCGACCGTGTGATTGAAAAACTGGCACGCTGCGAAGGTGAGTTCCTGGTAGAAAAAGAAAACGGTCGCATCTATGTCGAGGCAAAAAGTGAGTTTGATTTTGACGAAGTCATTGAGAATTTAACGAAATGTTTCGGCATTGCACACATCTGTCCGGTTGTTCTTGTGGAAGATAAGACGTTTGAGACGGTCTGCAAAGAACTTCTGGAGCACATGAAAGAAGAGATTGGAGACAAACCGTTTACGTTTAAAGTTTTTGCGAAAAGAAGTGACAAGAGTTACGCAATGACAAGTCCGGAGATCTGCCGTGCGGCGGGAGAATATATCCTTGACCACATGCCAAATGCGTCGGTGGATGTGCATCATCCGGAAGTTTCTGTCAACGTAGAGATCCGCCACCGCGCGTATGTGTATGTGAGCAGTATTAAGGGACCGGGCGGAATGCCGGTCGGAACCAGCGGTAAATCCATGCTCCTTCTTTCCGGAGGAATTGACAGCCCGGTAGCCGGTTATATGATGGCAAAACGTGGTGTCAAGATTGAAGCCGTGTATTTTCATGCACCGCCATATACAAGTGAGCGTGCAAAACAGAAAGTAGTTGATCTGGCAAAATTAGTCAGTGAATATGCCGGAGAGATTACGCTTCATGTGGTGAATTTTACGGATATTCAGATGTATATTTATGACAAATGTCCACACGATGAATTGACGATCATTATGCGTCGTTATATGATGAAAATTGCAGAATATATCGGAAAAGAGACGGGATGTCTGTCATTGATCACCGGGGAAAGTGTAGGCCAGGTGGCAAGCCAGACGATGCAGAGCCTGGTAGCGACAAATGCGGTTTGTACGATGCCGGTATTCCGTCCGGTCATTGCCTTTGACAAGCAGGATATCATCGATATTGCAGAAAAGATCAACACATTTGAAACTTCGATTTTGCCATACGAAGACTGCTGTACAACTTTTGTAGCAAAACACCCGGTTACCAAACCGGATCTGGAGCGCATCGAAAAATCCGAGACACATCTTTCGGAAAAAATTGATGAAATGTTCGAGACAGCGGTGAAAACACGCGAGATCATTAAAGTTTCACCGGATTCAGAAGAATAAAAAACGGGGTGGGAGATTTTAAAAGAGGAAAAAAGAGTAAGAAAAAAGGACTGTATCTCTGAAAGATGCACAGTCCCCACATTGTACTTTTTGTTCCCCATAGACAGTCTCGTTAAATTAGCGAGACGATGTAACCTGATGTCGGATTAGACGATAAATGGCTGTAATTTTTCCAAGATCGCATCTACGTCATTTTCACTATGGATGTTCAAGTCGATTGGCTTAGATAAGTCAAGACTGAAAATACCCATGATGGATTTTGCGTCGATCACATATCTTCCGGAAACCAAGTCAAATTCAGCATCAAACTTTGTTACTTCGTTTACAAATGCCTTTACTTTGTCAATGGAGTTTAAAGAAATTTTTACTGTTTTCATAATTTGTTCCTCCTTTTTGAGATTTTTTTCTGGAAAGGAATTTCTTCCTTCATGTATTATAGTATTATGCCGCGCAAATTATGTCAATAGAAAAAATCAACCACAAGTATAGAAAATTAATCAAAAAATTGTGCAAAATGTAGAATGGAGGAAAACAACGACGATGAGAGTGGCGTTTTTGACCCTGGGATGTAAAGTGAATTTTTATGAAACGGAAAAGATGGAGGCAGATTTTGAGGCAAATCATGTGACGGTTGTTCCGTTTAAAGAAAAGGCAGATGTTTATATCGTGAACACCTGCACCGTTACCAATATTGCAGACCGAAAATCCCGCCAGATGCTTCACCGTGCCAGACGTCTGAATCCGGAAAGTATCGTCGTTGCGACGGGGTGTTATGCGGAAAGCGGGAAAGTACAGCTGGAAGACGATGACACCATCGATGTGGTATTTGCCAATCGTGACAAAGCCTCGATCGCTTCGCAGGTTTTAGACTATGTGAAAGAACACCGCCCATTATGGAAAGTGGAAGAAAATGGAAATGACGATGTGGGGCCACGGGAAAATGTTCATGAGAGCAGTCCGGTCGAGGAGCGCACGAGAAAATACATCAAAATTCAGGATGGCTGCAATCAGTTCTGTACGTATTGTCTGATCCCTTATGTGCGTGGCGGCGGACAGTTGAAGAGCCGTGAAGAAGACGATGTCATCGAAGAAGTCAAAAAGTATGCGGCGCAGGGATTTAAAGAAGTGGTTCTCACGGGGATTCACTTGTCCTCCTATGGGGTAGACCGTTCTCCCTACAAGCAGTTTGTGGAACTAAAAGGACAGCCGTTGGTCGAATTGATGAAAAAAATGGATACGATTGACGGAATCGAGCGAATCCGCTTAGGATCGCTGGAACCACGCATTATCTGCGATGAATTTTTGAATGAATTGAAAAAAGTAACCAAATTTTGCCCACATTTTCATTTATCCTTACAGAGTGGATGTGATACTACGTTAAAACGGATGAATCGGCATTATACAGCTGTAGAATATTTGGAAAAATGTGAGCAGATCCGCGGATTCTATGAGCACCCGGCGATCACAACCGATGTTATTGTCGGATTTCCGGGGGAAACGATCGAAGATTTTGAGACGACGAGAGCGTTTGTAAAAGAAGCAGAATTGGCGGATATCCACGTCTTTCCTTACAGCGAGCGAACCGGCACGAGAGCGGCGAAGATGGAAGATCAGGTGGATGCGCAGGAAAAGCACCGCCGCAGTGAGATTCTGATTCGGGATGTCGAGCAATTGAACCAAGAGTACCGCAAGTATTTCATCGGTAAAGAAGTGACCGTACTTTTTGAAGAAATTCAGAAAATTGACGGAACGTCTTATCTTACCGGACATAATGAGCGTTATGTGCGGTTTGGCGTCCCTGCTGAAACGACAAAATATGAAGAAAATCAGATGGTAACATTTGTGGCAGAGAAAGAAAATATTTTGTAAATTTCAAAAAATGGGTTGCGATTTTACCACACATATATTAAAATAAAAGTAATGTTTTGATGAGTACGGTGATAACAAAGGGAGTCTGAAAGGAGTAAGAAGAGAGAATGCAGCAAGAGAATGGCAACACACAATTATTTAAAGTAGACTTGGAAAAAGATTATGATGTACGTGAGATCATCGCTTCCGTATATGAAGCATTGACAGAAAAAGGATACAATCCGGTAAACCAGATCGTCGGTTATCTGATGAGTGGAGACCCGACTTATATTACCAGTCATAAAGGAGCTCGCAGTCTGATTATGCGTGCAGAGCGCGATGAGATCATCGAGTTGTTTTTGGAAGATTATATCGAGAATAATTTAAGGAAATAAGTGAATTGAGAATTATGGGACTTGACTATGGTTCTGTGACGGTAGGAGTGGCTGTCAGTGACGGACTTCTGCTTACGGCACAGCCCGTAGAAGTGATAAAGAGAAAAAGTGAGACAAAACTGCGTCAGACGCTGGCAAGAATTGAGGCGCTGATCGCAGAATATGAAGTGGAAAAAATCGTGCTTGGACTGCCGAAAAATATGAACAATACGTCAGGAGAGCGCGTTCAGAAAACAGAGGAATTCAAGGAAAAACTGGAAAAGAGAACCGGTTTGGAAGTGATCTTTTGGGATGAAAGGTTGTCAACCGTATCTGCGATGGAAGTGCTGAAAGAGGGCAATGTACGCCGTGAAAACCGCAAACAATACGTAGATAAGATTGCCGCAACGTTTATTTTGCAAGGATATTTGGATTCTTTACAAAAGTAAAAAGGAGGAAACCATGGCAAACGATGGTACAATTATGCTCACCGCTGAGGATGGCAGTGAGGATGCTTTTTTTGTGTGGGAAAAAGCGGATATCGCCGGAAGACAATATTTGCTCGTATCCAATGTGGATCCGGCACAGGAAGAAAACGAAGAAGCAGATGACGAAGAGATTTCATTGATCTTGCGCGCAGCAGAGGAAGAAAATGACAGCGTGCTGTATGATATTGTAGAAGATGAGGAAGAACTGCGCATTATATCAAAATATTTCGAAGAGTTATTGGAAGATGTTGAATTATCATAAAGAGAACAGAGAGGTGTAATTTTGAGTAAAAAAGTTAAAACAGGAAATGAGAGAGTACGTATCGTACCTTTGGGTGGTTTGGAACAGATTGGTATGAATATTACGGCTTTCGAGACAGAAGAAAGTATCATTGTAGTGGACTGCGGACTGGCATTCCCGGAAGACGATATGTTAGGAGTCGATCTGGTAATTCCGGATATCACATATCTGCAGGACAACAGAGATAAAGTAAAAGGATTTGTTATCACACATGGACATGAAGACCACATCGGAGCATTACCATATGTTTTGAAAGAGTTAAATGTTCCGATCTATGCGACAAATCTGACGATGGCGATCATTGAAAATAAATTAAAAGAACACAACCTCATGGGTGTGACGAGAAGAAAAGTAGTATCGTATGGACAGTATATCAATCTTGGAGATTTCCGTATTGAATTTATCCGTACGAACCATAGTATCGCGGATTCTGCTGCTCTTGCCATTTACACACCGGCTGGTGTGATCGTACACACCGGGGACTTTAAAGTGGATTATACGCCGGTTTATGGCGACAGCATTGATCTTGCCCGCTTTGGTGAACTTGGCAAAAAAGGTGTGCTTGCATTGATGGCAGACAGTACCAATGTATTGAAACCGGGATTTACGATGTCCGAGAGAACGGTTGGAAAGACATTCGACACGATTTTTGATGAAAATGAAAAGAGCCGTATTATCGTCGCTACGTTTGCGTCGAATGTAGACCGTGTACAGCAGATCATTAACTCTGCGAGAAAACATGGGCGTAAAGTCATCGTCGAAGGACGAAGCATGGTAAATATTATCAATACGGCAGTAGAACTGGGGTATATACAGGCACCGGACAATATTATCATCAGCATTGAAGAAATGAAAAACTATTCCGATGAACAGATCGTACTTGTAACGACCGGAAGTCAGGGAGAGGCGATGGCAGCATTGTCCCGTATCGCTGCTTCCATCCACCGCAAAGTTACGATTAAACCGGGAGACACGGTTATCTTTAGTTCGAATCCGATTCCGGGTAACGAAAAGAGTGTATCGAAGGTGATCAATGAATTGTCCATGAAGGGCGCAAAAGTTATCTTCCAGGATGCACACGTATCCGGACATGCATGCCAGGAAGAATTGAAATTGATCTATTCGCTGGTACGCCCGAAATTTGCGATTCCGGTTCATGGAGAATACCGTCATCTTTTACGCCATGGAGAACTGGCACAGGAGATGGGGATTTCAAAGGAAAATGTCGTTATTATGAAATCCGGAAATGTTCTGGAATTAAAAGAAGACAGTGCAAAGATTGTCGGTGAAGTGCAGGCACAGGGAATCATGGTAGACGGGCTTGGTGTCGGCGACGTTGGAAATATCGTACTTCGTGACCGTCAGCATTTGTCAGAAAACGGATTGCTTGTCGTTGTATTGACGATGGAACGCGGTTCCGGACAGGTTCTTGCCGGACCGGATATCGTTTCGCGTGGTTTCGTCTATGTGCGCGAGGCAGAAAACCTGATGGATGAATGTCTGGAAATTGTTAATATTGCGCTGGAACGTCTGTTTGATCGCGGAATTACGGATTGGGGCAAGATCAAATCCGAGATTAAAGATTCCCTCAATGATTTCCTTTGGAAAAAGACGAAACGAAATCCAATGATTCTTCCGATCATTATGGAAGTATAACAAGAGGAAAAAATTAGAAATACTCCCTCTTTTGGGAAACGTGATAGACCATGGCAGAAAGGAGGCGCGGCAGTATGGCAGAAAAATCGGAACGAAGAGGAACGACGGCATTGTTTTTGATCCGGGGAATCCTGATCTTTGTACTGAACCTCGTTTTGTACAGTATCGTTTTATTTGTGGCAGTCAATGCCTGCCGCGGCACCTATTCTTTTGCCAATGAAGTATTTGGAGACGTGATCGCAGAGGCACCGCCCGGTCATGACAAGAGTTTTGTGGTGGCAGAGTCGGATGACCTTTTCACCGTGTCCAAAAATCTGGAATCGGAAGGACTTGTGGCAAATGCCTATTCTTTCTATATACGCCTGAAATTGTCGATGGGAAAAAAGAGCATCGTTCAAGCGAAAACATATACATTGAATACGAGTATGACATATGATGAGATTTTAGATGAGATTGTAAAGGAAGTAAAATGATGGATGAACAGAGAGTAGAAGTGTATTTTGATTCACTTCGCCCGGATTATCCGGAGTATTTGAATGCGTTGGAAAAAGAGGCACTTCGTACTGAGGTGCCTATTATTCGTCGTGCCACGCGCGATGTCCTGCGGTATCTTTTAAAGACAAAAAAGCCGGCAAGAGTGCTTGAAGTAGGAACGGCGATCGGGTATTCGGCTCTGTTTATGCGGCATTGTCTGCCGGAGACATCAAAAATTACGACGATAGAAAAAGTGGAAATGCGTCTTGTGGAAGCAAGGGGAAATTTGGGAAAATATGACAAGACCGGTCAGGTTGAATTGTTAGAAGGCGATGCGGTTGATGTGCTGCAGCAGTTATGCGAAGACGGAAAAACCTATGATTTTATCTTTATGGACGCCGCCAAAGGGCAGTATTTGAATTTTCTTCCGGATGTAATTACATTGTTGGAGCCGGGCGGGGTATTGATTTCGGACAATGTGCTGCATGACCGGGATGTATTGGAGTCCCGCTTTGCTGTTACCCGCCGAGACCGCACGATCCATGCGAGAATGCGGGAATATTTATATACGTTGATGCATCATGATAAATTAGAGACCATCTGCCTGTCCGAAGGCGATGGCATGACGATCAGTACAAGAATGGAGGACGATGAAAATGAGAAATAAACCGGAAGTTCTGGCACCGGCAAACAGCCTGGAAGTGCTTAAGACAGCTGTAGAATACGGAGCTGATGCTGTTTATATCGGCGGGGAAATGTACGGTCTGCGTGCAAAAGCAAAAAACTTTTCTGCAGAAGATATGAAAAAAGGAATTGCCTATGCCCACGAGCGCGGGAAAAAAGTGTACGTCACTGCGAATATTACCGCCCACAATCGTGATCTGGAAGGGGTACGTGCTTATTTTCACGAATTAAAAGAGATTCGTCCGGATGCCTTGATCATTTCCGATCCGGGTGTGTTTACGATCGCAAAGGAAGTGTGCCCGGAGATTGATATTCACATCAGTACACAGAGCAATAACGTGAATTATATGACATTCCGTTTCTGGAAAGAGCAGGGAGCGACGCGTGTCGTGACAGCCAGAGAATTGTCATTGGAAGAAATAGGGGATATCCGGAAAAATATCCCGGATGATTTTGAAATTGAAACGTTTGTGCATGGCGCAATGTGCATCTCGTATTCGGGAAGATGCCTTCTCAGCCATTATTTTACCGGAAGAGATGCAAACCTCGGGGCTTGCACGCACCCATGCCGCTGGAAATATTATATTATGGAAGAAAAACGTCCGGGAGAATTTCTGCCGGTAGAGGAAAACGAGCGTGGAACTTATATTTTCAATTCCAAAGATCTATGCATGATTGAGCATATTCCGGAACTGGTAAATGCAGGAATTGACAGTTTTAAGATCGAGGGACGTATGAAGACGGCACTTTATGTGGCAGTTGTTTCACGGACGTACCGACAGGCAATTGATGATTATTTTGAAGATCCGCAAAAATATATCGACAACATTCCGTATTATAAAAAAGAGATTGCCAAATGTACGTATCGTCAGTTTACGACCGGATTTTTCTTCGGACCGACGACACATGACAGCCAGATCTACGACAATAACACGTATGTCAAAGGATATGAGTATCTGGGCACGATCCATGAAAGTCTGGAGGATGGCAGAGGTGTCTTTGAGCAGAAAAACAAATTCTGTGTCGGTGACGAAGTGGAGATCATGAAGCCGACCGGCGAAAATATTGTGACAAAAGTGCTTTCGATGCAGGATGAAAAAGGCGAAAATGTAGACAGCTGTCCGCATCCGGGACAGCGGATCACATTGCAGACGGAATGTACATTGCAGGAATATGACATTATCCGAAAGGAAAAAGAGGTGAGCGGCGATGAGTGTGAAGGCGGAAGTGCTTGCCATTCTTGAGGCAAATAGAGAAGAACACATTTCCGGGGAGGAACTGGCATCCCGATTACAGGTTTCGAGGACTTCCATCTGGAAGGCAATCAAGGCTCTCCGCGAGGAGGGTTACGAGATCGAGGCGGCGAACAACCGTGGATATTGTCTTCCACAGACAAATGATTTGTTAAATGAAGAGGGGATTTCCTTATACTTAAATGAACAGGCATCCGGCTATCCGCTGGAAGTATATAAGATACTGGATTCTACAAATACAGAATGTAAGCGGCGTGTGATCGACGGAGCACCACATGGACTGACTATTCTTGCGGAAGAACAGACGGGTGGGAAAGGCCGCCTTGGCCGGAATTTTTACTCGCCTGCGAAGACCGGGATTTATATGAGCATCCTTGTGCATCCGTCGTTTGATGGAAATGATGCCATGCTGCTTACGACGGCAGCTTCGGTTGCGGTTTGTCGTGGCATTAAAGAGGTGCTTCACAAGGAAACCCAGATCAAATGGGTCAATGACATTTATCTCGATGGCAGAAAAATCTGTGGGATTCTGACTGAAGCGATTTCGAATTTTGAGATGGGAAAGATTGATTCGGCGATTGTCGGAATCGGCATCAATTATCGTACCGAGGATTTTCCGGAAGAAATCCGGGACCGTGCCGGGTCATTGGAAAAAAATGGAGAACATATTCCGAGAAACCAGCTGGTAGCGGCGATTTTGAATGCGTTCTGGGAAATTTACGATACGTTGGAATCGCGGGAATTTATCAAAGAATACCGGGAGAGATCGATGGTGATCGGGCAGCAGGTGCGGCTTCAGGAAAATGGAGAATGGAAAGAAGCGACGGCACTTGACATTGACGATAACGGCGGCTTGATCGTGCAGATGGAAGAGACCGACGGAACGACGAGCAAGAGAGTACTTCAAACCGGAGAAATTACATTACGATTAAAAACGGGACTGCTGTAAAAGCAATCCCGTTTTTATTCCCGCGAAGCAACGAGCCAAGCGCGGACTTGTCCGCATTTGGCGACTGTCGCGAGAGCCAAACACCCCGTTGTTTGCAACGGGGTATCTGACTTAGAAAGGTATTAAAAAAATTATGAAAAAACTTCTATATCATAAGGGAATTACCCCATGATAACAGTGACATCAACAGCCTTTTTGGCTGCATCGTAAGGAATAACTGTCGTGTTCGGATAGGAAACACCATCGACGATCAGTTCCTTCACTCCTTTTTCTACATTGTTCGGATTTTCTACTTTAATCTGGTAGGTAACATCGCGGAATTTACGTGTAATATTAAATCCACCAAAGTCTGCCGGTACACAAGGGTTGATCGAAAGACCGTTTAAGGTAGGCTGCACACCGAGAATGTACTGAGATACATTCATAAATGTCCAGGCAGCGGTTCCGGTCAGCCAGCTGTTCTTTGCTTCACCAAAGAATTTCGCATCTTTTCCGGCAATCATCTGGGAATAAACATAAGGTTCAGTGCGATGAATCTCGCTGATGTCCTCTAAGTAAGCAGGACATGTTTTCTGATAGATCTCAAAAGCACGTGTACCTCGTCCAATCTGTGTCTCTGCGGCAGAGATCCAAGGGTTATTGTGACAGAAAATACCGGCATTTTCTTTGTATCCCGGTGGATAAGAAGAAATCTCACCAAGATTCAGATAATATTTGGTATAAGCCGGCTGCAAAAGCACGATACCGTATTTGGTATCCAGTTTTTCTTTTACGGAATCCAACGCTTTTTCTGCCATGCCATTTTCCACACCGACACCGGCAAGAACACAGAAGCCCTGTGGTTCGATATAAATCTGGCCCTCTTCACATTCTTTCGAACCGACTTTTTCTCCGGCAGCATCGTAAGCACGGATGAACCATTCGCCATCCCAGCCGTCTTTTTCGATGGCAGCGGTCATGTCGGCAATCTCTTTCTTTGCACGGTCTGCTTCGTCATTTTTGCCAAGAGCCTCGCAGAGGTCAGCATATTCCTTTCCGTATTTTACGAACATGCCGGCGATAAATACGGATTCGGCTACCGGACCATCGCTTGGACCAAAGGTCTGGAACGATTCACCGGGTTCTTTGGAGAAGCAGTTTAAGTTCAGACAGTCATTCCAGTCGGCACGTCCGATCAATGGAAGATTGTGTGGACCTTTATGATTTACAATATAATCAAACGAACGAGTCAAATGTTCGAATAATGTCGTAGCGACCGACATATCATTGTCGTAAGGAACCATTTCATCCAAAATGCTGTAGTCGCCGGTCTCGCGGATATAAGCGGAAGTTCCGGCAATGAGCCACAATGGATCATCGTTGAAACCGCTTCCGATATCACTGTTTCCTTTTTTGGTCAGTGGCTGGTATTGATGGTAAGCACTTCCGTCCTGGAACTGTGTCGAAGCGATATCAATGATACGCTCTCTTGCGCGGTCCGGGATCAAATGTACGAAACCGAGAAGATCCTGGCAGGAATCACGGAATCCCATACCACGTCCGATACCGGATTCATAATAAGAAGCGGAACGTGACATATTAAACGTAACCATACATTGATACTGGTTCCAGATATTAACCATGCGGTTCAGTTTCTCATCCTGAGACTGTACCGTATATTTGGAAAGAAGATCTTCCCATGTATCATTCAGATGTTTCAATGCGTCTGCCACCTGGGCATCCGTCTGATATTTGCTGAGCAGTGCTTTCGCAGGTGCTTTGTTGATCACATTTGGTGCCTCAAATTTTTCTTCCACCGGATTCTCACAATATCCGAGAACGAAGATCAGTGATCTGCTTTCGCCCGGAGCCAATGTGATATTGATCTGATGGGAACCAATCGGATACCATCCGCTTGCGATCGAATTTGTCGCTTTTCCGGCTTCTACGACTTTCGGATTGGTAACACCGCGGTAAGCACCGAGGAAATCGTCGCGGCTTGTGTCGAAACCATCAATGTCAGTGTTGACAGAATAAACGGCGTAATGATTACGGCGTTCGCGGTATTCTGTTTTATGATAGATCGTCGAACCGATTACTTCTACTTCTCCGATATTTAAGTTACGCTGGAAGTTTGTCATATCATCCATCGCATTCCAGAGACAGAACTCCAGATAGGAGAACAGGGTAAACGTTTTCGTTTCTTTGCTGTCATTAGTTAAAACCAGCTGATTGATCTCGCATGGATCGGAAACGGGAACAAAAGCAAGAAGAGATGCTTTCAAGCCGTTTTTCGTGGATGTGATCTTTGTATATCCCATACCGTGACGGCATTCATACGAATCCAAGTCGGTCTTTACCGGCTGCCATCCCGGATTCCACACACAATCCCCTTCTTTAATATAGAAATATCGTCCGCCTTCATCATTTGGAATGTTGTTGTAACGATATCTTGTCAGGCGGAGAAGTTTTGCATCTTTATAGAAGCTGTAACCGCCACATGTGTTGGATATCAAAGAGAAAAAGTCTTTGCTTCCCAGATAGTTGATCCACGGAAGTGGAGTTCTGGGTGTTGTAATAACATATTCTTTGTTTTGATCATCAAAAAAACCAAATTTCATATGGAACCTCCTTCAGTTTTGTAAAATCTTTATGAAAAATTCTACGAAAACGATTTCGTGATAAGTACATTATATCGGATATTTGAAAGAATTGCAAGAACTGTTTTTGTAACTTTTAAACAAAAAAATAAAAAAATGTATTGACTATTTGTGAAATGTGTGATAATCTTAAACTACGAAAACGATTAAGGAAGATGTGAGGGATGGCAATGGTATCGATGAAAGATATCTCATCCAAATGTCATGTTTCCATAGCAACCGTTAGTAAGGCATTAAACAATCGGGGCGACATTAGTGATGAGACCAAGGAAAGGATTTGCCAAGTGGCAAAAGAACTTGGATATTTGCCTAACTCCTCTGCAAGAGCATTGAAAACGAATCGTACTTATAATATCGGAGTACTTTTCGTAGACAAAGCAAATTGTGGATTGACACATTCCTATTTCTCCCACGTGCTGGACAGTTTCCGGCGGGGGGCAGAAGAGGAAGGGTATGACATTACATTTATAAGTCAACACGCTGGTAAAAACAAATTATCGTATTACGAACATAGCAAGTACCGAGGCGTTGACGGAGTGGTGATTGCCTGTGTGGATTTTGAGGATGAGGCGATTTTGGAACTGGTAAATGGTGAAATACCTGTTGTGACGATTGACTATTCGTTCCATAATAAAAGCAGTATCTTATCCGATAATGTGACAGGAATGGAAGAAATCGTTCAGTATGTTGTCGATATGGGACATCGGGACATCGCTTATATACACGGTGCCGATTCCGGTGTAACAGAACATCGACTTCGCAGTTTCTATCGGACGATGAAAAATTTAAATGTTCCGGTAAGAGACGAATGGGTGCGCGAAGGAGTCTATCATGATCCCGAGAGTGCAGCCAGAATAACAAATGAATTATTAACGCTAAGTAACAGACCGACGTGTATCATTTATCCAGATGATTTTTCTTGTGTTGGTGGACTTAATGAAATCGAGAGCCAGGGATTATCCGTACCGGATGACATTTCGGTAGTCGGATATGACGGGCAGAGAATCTCGCAGGTGATTGAACCAAGATTAACCACCTACAAGCAGAATACAGAGGATCTCGGGAGATTAGCGGCGCGAAAGTTAGTGGAAGCCATTGAAGAACCAAAAACTTCATTGACCGAACGGCTGGTCGTGCAGGGCGAGTTGATACAAGGAAAATCTGTGAAGAGGCTTTAGTAATTATACAGAAACCATTCACAAACAAAAATTAAGGATTAGGAGGAATAATTTTTATGAGGAAAAAATGGTTAGCTTTAGCTCTTTCATTAACAATGGTAGCAGGATGTCTTACAGGATGTGGCGGATCGGATTCTACAACATCAAACACAAACAGCGGAAGCAGCAGTAATGATTCTGCAAAAGTTGAAACACTTGCTGATGGCGGCGGAAAAGTATTGAACATTTATGTTTGGAATGATGAATTTAGTTCACGTTTCGAAAAATACTATCCGGACTATGATAAGAGTACAAAATCTATCGGAGATGTAAAAGTAAACTTCATTCAGAATGCAAATGAAGGAAACAATTATCAGGACAAACTGGATGCAGCATTGAAAGCTCAGGATTCTGCAAGCGCAGATGACAAAGTAGATATGTTCCTCTGTGAGATGGACTATGTTAACAAGTATACAAATACAGACAAAGCTGTAGATGTAAAAGCACTTGGTTTGACAGATGATGACATGTCACAGATGTATGACTACACAAAACAGGCTGCTACAGGAGCTGACGGAGTTCTCCGTGGAGTATCATGGCAGGGCTGCCCGGGTGGATTTGTTTACAGACGTTCTTATGCAAAACAGATCTTCGGAACAGATGATCCGGCAAAGATTCAGGAGCAGTTGAGCGACTGGGATAAATTCGATGCAGCAGCAGCTACTGTAAAAGAAAAATCCAAAGGCAAGATCACAATGCTTTCCGGATTTGATGATGCACTTCGTGTATTCTCTAACAACGTAAGCCAGAAATTTGTAAGTGATGACAAAGCTCTTCAGTTGGATTCCAGCATCGAGAACTGGATTGACAAGACAAAAGAGTACACAGACAACGGATACAACAAGAAAACATCCTTGTGGGCAAAAGACTGGACCGCAGGAATGGGTAAAGATGGTAACGTATTTGGTTACTTCATGCCAGCTTGGGGCATTAACTTCTCCATGGCAGAAGGCTCCGGAGCTAAGAAAAACGACGATGGAACATTTGAAGCAGGCGGAAGCTATGGCGACTGGGCAGTATGTACAGGACCACAGTCCTTTAACTGGGGCGGTTCCTTCATCTGTGGTGCTGCAGGTACAGACAACGCAGCACTTGTAAAAGACATTATGCAGAAACTTTGCTGTGATCAGGACATCATGTACAACATCAGCAAAGATACTCAGGACTTTGTTAATAACAAAGCAGCTAATGAGAAACTTAAGAGCGATGGCGTAACATCTGACTTCCTTGGTGGACAGTCACTTGTAGAGACACTTTCCGCAGCAGCTGATAAGATCGACTGCAGCAACGTATCTCCTTACGATCAGGGTTGCATCGAGAACTTGATGACAGCTATGAAAGATTACTACAATGGAAAATGCTCTAAAGATGAAGCAATTGCAAACTGGAAGAAACTTGTTACAAAACAGTACCCAGCTTTGAAAGCAGAGTAATATTAAAGTAACTGATAAAATGATGAGTGGGGCAGGAAAGTGCCTGCCCCACTTTTTCTTTACAAAAAAGCAGGTGGAAAGGGGGATTTTAAGATGAAATACCAACGCCCTCATAAATTGAAATACGGAAAATGGGGTCTCATTTTCATATTGCCATTCTTTATTGCTTATGGCCTTTTCAATTTATATCCGTTGATCATGACGTTTTATAAAAGTTTTTATTCAGAGTATGAAGACTTACTGGAAACGGTAGTACAGTTTGTTGGATTTGACAATTACGTAAAAATCTTTACTGAAGGGGAAGTTTTAAAATACTTTGGTAACACATTTTTACTTTGGTTATTAGGCTTTATTCCACAGATTTTAATTTCTTTATTGTTTGCTTCCTGGTTTACAGATTTGAGATTGAAATTGAAAGGAACAGGAGCTGTAAAGGTTATCTTGTATCTGCCAAATATGCTGATGGCATCGTCCGTAGCCGTATTGTTTGCCACATTGTTTGCGGTAACCGGTCCGGTAAACCAGTTATTTGGCACATCTATTAATTTCCTGGAAGATGAATGGAGTATCCGCTGCTTGATCGCGTTTATTAACTTTATCATGTGGACAGGAAATACGACAATTCTCTTGATGGCAGGTATCATGGGAATTGACCCGGCACTGTATGAAGCATCTTCCATCGATGGAGCCAGTGCAGGACAACAGTTTAAGAAAATTACGCTTCCGATGTTGAAACCGATTATGTTGTACGTAATGGTAACATCTATGATCGGTGGTCTGCAGATGTTCGATATTCCAAACCTTTTGGTAAAAAATGGAGGTCCAAACGAGATTGCCAAGACCGTTGTTATGGATATCAGCAATGGTATCAGTGGTTCGGCAGACGTTGGATATGCAGCTGCAGAATCTGTCGTTTTGTTCTTTGTAGCAGGTATCATAGGTATCTTCTTATTTAAAACGATGGAAAGTGATGATGATAAAGAAGCGAGAGCAAATAAAAAAGCACAGAAAAAAGCATTGAAAAATGCGAAGAAGGGGGCGTGACGATATGGCAGCAGTTCATGATGATATTGCCGGAGGTGCAGAATTGACGGCACAGGAAAAACGCGGACATCGTATCTTGATTTTTCGTCGTATCGTTGCTTACGTTGTGCTGATCTTAGTTTGTGTTATAGCACTTTTCCCGTTTGTTACTCTTTTGATCAACTTGACAAAAGACCATGCGACATTGACAAGTACATTTAACCTGATTCCGGGTTCAAACTTTTTAACAAACTTAAAAAATGCACTGAATGATCCGAACAAACCGGTTATTCAGGCGATGGGAAACAGTTTTATCGTAGCAGCCATTACCTGTGTAGGAAGTGTATATATCGCAGCTCTTACAGCATATGGTTTGTATGCATATGATTTTCGTTTGAAAAAAGCAGCGTTTATCGCTATCATGTTTGTCTTGATGGTACCGACTCAGGTATCTGCACTTGGATATGTAGACCTTGTAAAATCCGCAGGAATGTACAATCATCTTCTGCCATTGATCTTCCCTACTCTCGCGGCACCGGGTGTATTTTTCTTCATCAAACAGTATATGGAGAGTTCCCTTCCGATGGAAATCGTAGAAGCCGGACGAATTGATGGTGGACATGAGTTTTACATATTCAACTTTGTGGCAATGCCGATTTTGAAACCGGCGATGGCAGTACAGTTGATTTTCCAGTTTGTAGCATCCTGGAACAACTACTTCCTTCCACAGCTGTTGATGGATACAAACAGCAAAAATGCAACACTTCCACTTGTTATCGCCGGTCTCAACGCCGAGGCAAATGGTAACTTTGACTTAGGTAAAGTATATATGGTACTTGGTATCGCGATCATTCCATTGATCATCGTATATCTCTGCTTATCGAAGTTCATCATCCGTGGTGTAGCACTTGGATCTGTAAAAGGTTAAATTGCGAATTCTTTTGTAAATATAAATAACTATGTTGTGAATGGAGCCGCTCTGTAGTCGCTAAGCAGAGTGGCTCTTTTCACGTTTTTTTCGTTTCTGCATACAGTAATAATAGGAGAGTTTTGCAAAATGTGAGGCGAAAAATATGAAGCGAGTATTGTATGGGTTTGGAGTAGCAGTTCTTTTGGTGTTGATCGCGTGGCAATGGCAGAAAAACAACTCTACAAAAGTAGAAAACGTAACGATAACGGGACCGCAGCCGGCAGAGAAAGTCGCTTATGTGACATTTGACGACGGACCCAGCGAGATTACGCCGGGGATTTTGGATACGTTAAAGAAATATGATGCGAAAGCGACCTTTTTCCTGATCGGAGAGGAAATTACCGAAGAGCGTGAGAAAATCGTAAAGCGCGAGATTGAGGAGGGGCACAGTGTCGGAGTACATACGTATTGTCATAAAAAGGAGGAAATGTACTGCAATAAGGAGTATTTTTGGAATGATTTTGAAAAATGCAAGACGAGGATCGAGGAGGTAATCGGAAAGCCGGTTTCTCTGCATCGTTTTCCGTGGGGGAGTAACAACGGTTATGTGTGTCCGATCGTGGATGATCTGATGGAAGAATTGCAAAAAAAGAAGATTACGAGTTTTGACTGGAATGTATCGGGTGAGGATTCGGTTGCTGTGGGAGTTCCGATGGCAAGCATCTACCAAAATGTAAAAAAAGATCTGGATAAATATGATAATCCTATTATCCTGCTCCATGATTCCAACACAATGAAAAATACAGCGGCTGTATTACCCGAAATCCTTGAAATAATCAAGGAAAAAGGGTATCGGTTTGATACATTAGCCAGCCGCGAAGGATACGTATTTCCAAAAAGCTGGCGGTAAGAATTCAATAACAAAATGATTAAAAAGATTAAATAAATATAAAATTGAGAAATTTTCTTTACAAGCGAAAAATTTTTTTGTATACTGTTACAGCAATTTAGAAAAATAAAGGAGGCACACACATGAAAGACATGACAAAGGGATCCCCGATTCGCTTGATCTTAGGCTTTGCGATTCCGCTTTTTTTCGGAATGTTGTTTCAGCAGTTTTACAATTTGGTTGATATGATTATCGTTGGACGATTTTTAGGCGCATCGGCTCTCGCGGCTGTGGGTGCCACCGGTTCGATAAATTTTATGATCATTGGTTTCTGTATGGGAGTGTGTAATGGATTTGCCATCCCGGTTGCGCAGAAATTCGGAGCCAAAGATGAAAAACAGTTACGTTATTATGTAGCAAACAGTGTCTGGCTGTCAATTATTTTTGCAATTGTGATGACGGTTACGGTCAGCCTGCTCTGCCGCAATATTTTGGTGTGGATGGATACACCGGAAGATATATTTGACGCATCCTATGCGTATATTATCGTTATTTTCATCGGAATACCGGTTACGTATCTTTATAACCTGCTTTCCGGTATTATGCGTTCTCTCGGCGACAGCAAGAGTCCGCTTATTTTTCTGGTGATTTCGTCCGTGTTAAATATTGCTTTCGATATCATCGCCATCGCCGGAATGCATCTTGGTGTGGCAGGTGCGGCCGGAGCAACTGTTCTGGCACAGGCGATTTCCGGCGTATGCTGCTTGATCTATCTGATCAAAAAGTTCCCGATTCTCCGTGTACATGGAGAGGAATGGAGATGGCGTGGGCGCTTTGTGGCAAGACTTTGTGGCATGGGAATACCGATGGGGCTGCAGTATTCGATCACTGCGATCGGAAGCGTTATCCTGCAGACGGCGGTCAATGGACTGGGGTCTGTCGTTGTCGCATCCATGACAGCCGGTGGAAAATTGAGTATGTTTTTTTGCTGTCCATTTGATGCGTTTGGTTCGACGATGGCAACGTATGCCGGGCAGAACCTCGGTGCCGGAAAGCTGGATCGTGTCACCAAAGGAATGGTGCAATGCAGTTTTGTGGCAGCCGGTTACAGCATTGTCGCAGCGATTGTCATGATTTTATTTGGAAAGAGTTTTGCCCTGCTTTTTGTTGATTCTACAGAAGTAGAAATAATAGCGAATGTGGCAAAACTTTTGATCATCAATAGTTTGTTCTTTATCCCGCTGGCACTTGTCAATATTATTCGTTTTGCCATTCAGGGACTTGGTTTTGGAAAACTTGCCATCTTTGCGGGTGTGGCAGAGATGGTTGGACGAAGTATCGTCGGTTTCGGATTTGTAGCACGCTTTGGTTTTGTGGCAGCCTGCCTCGCCAGTCCGATTGCCTGGATTCTTGCGGATATTTTCCTGATTCCGGCTTATGCTTACTGCATCCGGAAATTAAGACCGATAATTCAGGAAAAAAAGGAATAAAAGGGTTGTCGTATGGCGGTTATTTTTGTATAATAGTTTCATGATATTTGGGGCGAGACAGAATCGTGTCTGTAAGACATCGTTTTTGCCTCCGGGACCTGCAAAAGTGAAAAGTTTCAGAATGGAGAAGAGAGATTATGAAATTATTAGAAGAACGAATCCGAAAAGATGGTATCGTGAAAGAGGGCAATGTATTAAAGGTTGACAGTTTTTTAAATCATCAGATGGACACAGATCTGTTTAACGAGATGGGAAAAGAGTTTAAAAGGTTGTTTGCGGACAAGCCGATCAATAAGATTTTGACGATCGAGGCATCCGGAATCGGCATCGCCTGTATCGTGGCACAGCATTTTCATGTACCGGTTGTATTTGCCAAAAAATCGCAAAGTATCAACATTGACGGAGATGTTTATTCTACAAAGATAGAATCATTTACCCATAAGAAAGTTTACGATGTTATTGTTTCCAAAAAATATATCGGAAAGGATGATCATATCCTTTTGATCGACGATTTCCTTGCCAACGGCTGTGCCTTGGAAGGGTTGATCAATCTTGTTCAGAGTGCCGGGGCGACGGTTGAAGGAATCGGTATCGCAGTGGAAAAAGGGTTCCAGGAGGGCGGTAAGAGAATTCGTGAAAAAGGGGTTCAGCTGGAATCTCTCGCAATCGTAGATGCGATGGACAGTAAGACGGGTGAGATTACATTTCGATAGATTTTTTGGAGGAGAATACGATGAATAACGATAAAAGCATTGATAATATTTACAAACTGGATGGTAAGGTGCCGGTCGGCAAAGCCATTCCGTTTGGATTGCAGCATATATTGGCGATGTTTGTGGCAAATATCGCTCCGATTCTGATCGTTGCAGGTGCCTGTGGGCTGTCTGCGGCGCAGACGACCAATCTTGTCCAATGTGCGATGATGATTGCCGGTATCGGCAGTCTGATCCAGCTCTTTCCTCTTTGGAAGATTGGATCCGGTCTTCCCATCGTAATGGGAATCAGTTTTACTTTCGTGAGTATCTTTTGTGTGATCGGACCGGAATACGGCTACGGAAGTGTCGTGGGTGCGATACTGGTCGGTGGTCTTGTCGAAGGTACCCTGGGTCTTTTTGCCAAATACTGGAGAAAGATTGTATCCCCGATCGTGGCGGCAAGTGTCGTTACCTCAATTGGATTTTCCCTTCTTTCTGTCGGCGCAACATCGTTTGGCGGAGGCTCCGGTTCTCCGGACTTTGGTTCTTGGAAAAATCTGTTGCTGGGCTTTATCACATTGCTTGCCTGCCTGCTTTTTCAGATTTTTGCCAAATCCTATTTTAAACAATTATCGGTTTTATTTGGCCTGGTCGTTGGTTATATCGTAGCTGCATGCATGGGCATCGTGGATTTTTCGGCATTGAAAGAATGCGGAGTTATCGCAATCCCTCGTTTTATGCCATTTGCCCCGGAATTTCACGTCGGACCGATCGTGACGGTCATCCTGATTTTCCTTGTCTCTGCGACGGAGACGATCGGAGATACATCTGCGCTTGCGGCATCGGCATTGAACCGTGAAGTAACGGATAAAGAGATCACCGGTTCGATCGCCTGTGACGGATACATCAGTTCTCTTTCGGCACTGTTTGGATGTCTTCCGATCACATCGTTCAGCCAGAATGTCGGATTGATCGCGATGACAAAAGTAATCAACCGTTTTACGATTGCAACCGGAGCAGGAATCATGATCCTCGCCGGATTATTCCCAATTTTCGGTGCATTGCTTAACACACTTCCGGAAGCTGTCCTCGGTGGTTGTACGATCATTATGTTTGGAAATATCGTGATCAGTGGTCTTCAGATGATCAGCAATTGTGGCTTCAGCCAGCGCAACATCACGATCGCAGCTCTTTCGCTCAGCGTGGGAATCGGCTTTACGCAGGTGCCGGAAATCTTCTCCATTTTCCCGGATGTCGTGCAGAATGTTTTCGCGGATAATTGTGTGGCAACGGTATTTTTGATAGCAATCATCGCAAATCTGGTGCTGCCAAAGGAAAAGAAATAGGGATAGATTTTAGTTGATGGGTAGTTGATAATTTGCGTGAAAAAACAGCTTGGAATAGCAATTGAGGTGACCCCTCAAAGTTACTCCAGGCTGTTTTTGTTATTTTTTAGGCGCGTGTTTGCCGTGTGGATAAGGTTTTTTATTATCCGTAAGATTGGCAAGATAATCCAAACTTGTCTCATAATATACTGCAAGGCGGATCAATTGTTCCAAAGGAATGCTTCTACTGTCTGTTTCATAATGAGAATAAGTTCGCTGACTAATATGTAAATAATCGGCGATATCCGTCTGCTTAAGGTCGTGGTCTTCCCGCAAATCACGGAGACGCTGTAATTTCATCTCAAAGCCTCCAATCCATTTGTATAATGTTCCACCGCATATTTAATTATTATAAAGAGGTAGGAATAAAATTTATACTCACAGAACAAAATGGACTATTGATTTATAGAACAAATTGTGCTATAGTGGAAAGAGGGATGGGAAAAAGTGGAAAAGAAACTGTAAGCCAAGCAATAAAGAAATAATGGAGGGACACAATGAAATTTATCAGAAAAGCAGCAGCGATTGCTCTGGTTGGAGCAATGATAGTAACAACGGTGCAGACGGCAGCACCGGATGTAGTAAAGGCACAGGTTTTGTATGAGACAAATAAGGTAATAATTGATACAAGCTTAGTGCCAAGAGACAAAAATATACAGGTTACAGAAGAAGGGGATACACCTCTTATCAGTACATTAGCAAATGTTCAGTTTGATTTGGACTGCAATGTTGACTGTACTTGGAGTGTTGAACCGGAAGAAGCCATAAAATCAAAACCAGGAGTAAAACTGGTTGATGTTGATAAAATGGGACATGTAACAATCGGAAAAGAGGCAGCACGTGGTACCTACGTTATTAAAGCACAAGCAAAGTATGTTAACAATAAAATAACAGAAGCTATGTACCGTGTGACTGTACGAGGAGATGAAGAGGCAGCGAAAGCTCAAAGTGTTATTTTAGATAAGGAAAAAATAGAAGAACAGTCTCCATATGTAAAGGTGACAGATGAGGGGAAAGGTCTGCAAATTGATGGTACTGTTAAGAATGTGAAGTTATATACGAAAGTAGAACCAGCGTATTTATTGGAAAATGATGTGGATTTTAGAAGTAATGACTATGTGACGATATCAAAAGATGCTGAGGATGATACGTATAGTCTGTTAACATCATTGGCAAAAGGAAAAGGGACGATAAGACCGACGGTGGGAAATGAAGTGACAGATACATCCTTTGAAACCATAGTAAATACTGTTTCATATAATAAAGCAGTTATTAAATGTGAAGAGAAAGAAGCGGATAAAGATGGCTATAATGTTCTTGCAAATGAAAAACTGAATTTTTATATCAAAGACAATGAACAAAATGCGCTTCCACAGATTACTACGGGAAATGTAAAATGGACGATGACATATGGTAATGGTAAGAAAATTATCCAAAATCAGGATAGTGGCGAACTTGTAGAAACAGAATTGGGAACATTTGAATTCTCTAATAATGGGAAAAAAGTTCAATTAAAAACTCCAATCAAAGGAGAAGATGCTTATGAAGAATATAAAGACCAAATAAACAAGAAAGAAACAGGAAGTAATCAAATTACATTGGTGGCAACAATTCCGTATAGCACTAATGGAATACAAGGAACTCAAAATTTGGAACTGAGTACCGTCACATTATCGTTTTCAGAAGAAGAAAGTTCATTCTCTGATGTAAGGATAGATTTTGAAAAAGCAGGTTTGATTAAGGATAAAGATTTTACCATTTGTGAAGAAACAATTGATGGGAAAAAGGTTCCGGTATATTATTTTGAAAGTTCAGATTCAGAAAGTGATGCGATTAATTTGTGGGAAGCTACTCACGCAGATCGAGAGGGAATACGAAAGTTTGAAGAATCACGCGATCAAAGCAATAAGGATGCGACTAGAAAGCCATTTGACGATAGCTCGTATTATCCGATAACATACAGTTTGTCAAATGATGATTTATCGTTAAATGATAAGTATATGGATGACGAAATTGTACAGCAAACAAAAGCAAGCGGAATAATTTCAGAACCAAATAAGTTCTTGAAACTGGGAACTGGTTATACGGTCCTTACAATGGAGACAGGAAATGGTAATAACAAATTAATGAGCACCTATATATTAAGATTTGTAAGTTCTGCAAAAAATATGACAATTCGTCATACGCAGTATGATTCAGAAAAGGATGCGGAATATTATAATAACGCAGTTATCCATGTACGGCAGGGAGAATCAGATATCCCCACAATTTATGTTTCAGGAGTGGAGAAAAAACTGGATTTGTTTTATGATCCGTTTATTAAATTTACTTTTACTGAGTTAAATGGAAAAAATGTGGCTTCGGCAACATATGATAGTACAACGCAAACACAGAAGATTAATGGGCTTTTGAAAGGTAAAGTAAAAGTAACAGCAACAAGTATAGTGGCTCAGTTGTCAAGACAAAAATTTGATATTTTTATAATGAACTGATATGTTGACGAGTTACATGGAAGA
>UQAQ01000024.1 GCA_900539115.1 uncultured Roseburia sp. | reverse complement strand
AAAAGCAAAACGGTCACAAACCCCGTATTTACAGGCGGTGTGGCCGTTTTATAGTCTAATAAGTGTCAAAGATGGGAATACCACATCTGGATATAAAAGTCAAAGAAAAGTTGTAGCAATTTTGCTGCGTTTTATTATCATAAATATGCCCCTTATTTTCCCGCTTCGGGACCGCTTGCGCTTAGAGAACGCTCGCAGCGGTGCATGAGGACAAAAAACGTCCTCTAAGCACCGGCGGCGTCCTAAATCCCTCGTTGGGAAAACAAGGGACACATTATGATTAAGACAAGACCACAGCAAAAAAATAAGGGCCGGGGGAAAGGCTAGTCACACGGGGCGTATGGTCTCAAAGGGGAAATCGTTGTTTGAGGTCAAAAGAATTGTTATGGTCGTATGGTCTCAAAGAGGAAATCGTCATTTAAGGTCAAAAGAATTGACACGGTCGTATGGTCTCAAAGAGGAAATCGTCATTTAAGGTCAAAAGAATTGACACGGTCGTATGGTCTCAAAGAGAAAATCGTTGTTTGAGGTCAAAAGAATTGACACGGTCGTATGGTCTCAAAGAGGAAATCGCCATTTTAGGTCAAAGGGAACGTCACAATCATATGGTCTCAAAGAGAAAATCGTCATTTGAGGTCAAAAGAATTGACACGGTTGTATGGTCAAAAAGCAATCTACAAACATGGTACATTTTCTATTTGAAATCTCACCCAAAATGTAGTACAATATAAACAACTATGTATTTGCCATTTGTCAGGCAGGCATAAGAGGAACAAGAAAAGAAGATATGTCACATCCGGTGACAGGAAATGAGGTTAAAAATGAGCGACAAGTTACGTGTAGGTATCCTTGGTGGTACAGGAATGGTAGGACAGAGATTTATCTCCCTTTTGGAGAATCATCCATGGTTTGAGGTTGTTGTAATTGCAGCAAGCCCACGAAGTGCAGGGAAGACATACGAAGAAGCTGTTGGTGGACGTTGGAAAATGCAGACTCCGATGCCGGAAGCAGTGAAAAAAATTGTCGTTAAAAATGTAAATGAAGTAGAGAATGTCAGCAAAGATGTTGACTTTGTATTTAGTGCTGTAGATATGACAAAAGAAGAAATCAAAAAGATCGAGGAAGAGTATGCAAAGACAGAAACTCCGGTTGTATCCAATAACAGCGCACACCGCTGGACACCAGATGTACCAATGATCGTACCGGAGATCAATCCGGAACATCTTGAAGTCATTGAAAGCCAGAAGAAACGTCTTGGTACAAAAAGAGGTTTTGTATGTGTAAAACCAAACTGCTCGATCCAGAGTTATGCGCCGGCACTTACTGCTTGGAGAAAATTTGAGCCTACAGTTGTAGTAGCAACAACATATCAGGCGATTTCCGGAGCAGGAAAGACATTTAAAGATTGGCCGGAGATGGAACACAATATCATCCCTTACATCGGCGGAGAAGAAGAGAAGAGTGAGCAGGAGCCACTTCGTCTCTGGGGTAAAGTGGTAGATGGAAAGATCGAAAAAGCACAGACACCATTGATCACAAGCCAGTGTATCCGTGTACCTGTATTGGACGGACATACTGCAGCCGCTTTTGTTAATTTTAAACAGAAACCGACGAAAGAAGAATTGATTCAAACATTGGTAGAGTTCAAGGGAGCACCTCAGGAATTGAATCTTCCAAGTGCACCAAAACAGTTTATCCAGTATTTGGAAGAAGATGACCGCCCACAGGTTGCTTTGGATGTAAATTATGAAAATGGATTTGGAGTAAGCATCGGACGTCTTAGAGAAGATTCTTACTTTGATTGGAAATTTGTAGGCTTGTCCCACAATACAGTACGTGGTGCTGCAGGTGGAGCCGTTCTTATGGCAGAACTTTTGAAAGCAAAGGGGTATATTACTGCCAAATAATCAGATACCCATACGAAAAGGAGGTTTATCATGGATAAGTATCGTATTCTTGTAAAAGGAATCGTTCAGTGCCAGGATCACTACCTTGTAGTAGAAAAATGGTACGACGATCGTATATTTGATCCCTATCAGTGGGAATTTATCGATGGAACCATTGAATTTTCAGAGACACCGGAAAAGGCTGTACAGCGCGTGGTGGAAGAAAAGACAGGATTGTCGGTTCTGGTAGATAAACCTCTTTATACATGGGGATTTACCGTTGGAGAAGTCTGCAGTGTCGGAATTGCCTTTGAATGTACTTCCCAGTCAGAGGAAGTGATCCTGGCAGAAGATCTGAATGATTTTAAGTGGGTGACAAAAGAAGAACTTTCGGAAGTCATCACCAATCAGGCAGTGTTAAAAGACATTGAAAAAGCGGGGCTGACAAATCAGTTTACGCTCGATGATTTTGGAAAGGTGGACTTGTTTATTGAACCTATGGATTAAAAACGGACATATTGTGGATCCGGCGACCGGAAGAGATGAAGTCGGAGACGTGTATGTCGTAGATGGAAAAATAGCAGATACGATGACCGGTGAGTATGAGACAATAGATGCTTCCGGAAAATATGTGATGCCGGGATTTGTGGATCTTCATGTGCATTTGCGTGAACCGGGATTTGAGTACAAAGAGACGATCAAAACGGGAACAATGGCAGCGGCAAAAGGCGGATTTACCGGAGTATGTCCGATGCCAAATACCAAGCCGGCGACGGACTCTCCGGAGCGGATCCGGAAAGTTTTGGAAATCGCTGAGAAAGACAGTCCGATTCATGTGTATCCGGTAGGAGCTGTGACGGTCGGACAAGCCGGAGAAACGGTAACCGATATCGAAGGCATGGTAAAAGCCGGAGCAAAAGCAATCAGTGAAGACGGTAAGAGTGTGATGAATGCAGCCGTTTATGAAAAAGCAATGAAAGAGGCAGCACGCCTTGGCATCCCTGTGATGGCGCATTGTGAAGATAAAAACCTGGTAGGAAAAGGGGCAATGAATGCCGGAAAAGCGGCAGAGCGTCTTGGAATCCCGGGAATTACCAATGCGGTGGAAGATGTGATCGTAGCAAGAGATATTTTGCTTGCGAAGGAGACAGGGGCAAAATTGCATTTGTGCCACTGCTCGACGGCAGACAGTGTTACCATGATTCAGAAGGCAAAGGAAGACGGTGTATGTGTCAGTGGAGAAGTGTGTCCGCATCATTTTTCCATGACAGAGGATGATATTCTCGAAGATGATGCAAACTATAAGATGAATCCGCCTCTTCGTACGGCGGCAGATGTGGAGCGCTTGAAAGAGGGATTGAAAGAAGGCATTTTGGAGGCCATTTCGACAGATCACGCGCCACATGGAGAAGAAGAGAAAAAGAAATCAATCGCTGAGGCACCATTTGGTATCGTAGGTTCTGAGACGGCATTTGCACTTGCAGTCACGGAACTGGTAAAAAAAGGATATCTTACGATGTCAGGCCTGGTGGAGCGCATGAGTGTGAACCCATGTCGTATCCTTGGCGTGGAGGGCGGTTCTTTGGCAGTCGGAAAACCTGCGGACATTACGATTGCAGAGATTGACAAGGAATATGCCATTGATAAAAATACATTTGTTTCCAAAGGAAAAAATACGCCGTTTGATGGAAAAAAAGTGTATGGAAAGATTGAATATACCATCGTAGATGGGGCAGTTGCCTATCCGTTTGCGTAGAACGAAGGAGGAGAAAAAACATGATTAACCAACTGGTTAAGAAAATCAAGGAAATGGAAGCTCCGATCGTAGTTGGACTGGATCCAATGTGGAATTATATTCCGCAGCACATTCAGAAAAAAGCGGTCGATGAAATGGGCGAGACATTGGAAGCGGCAGCAGAAGCAGTTTGGCAGTACAATAAAGGAATTGTCGATGCCATCTGCGATATCGTTCCGGCAGTAAAACCGCAGATTGCCATGTATGAGCAGTTTGGAATCCCGGGACTTGCGGCTTTTAAGAAAACGGTAGATTATTGTAAGCAAAAAGGATTGATCGTGATCGGAGATGTAAAGCGCGGTGATATCGGCTCTACTTCAGCAGCTTATGCGACCGGTCATATCGGAAAAGTGCAGATCGGAAATACAAAGATCGCACCATTTGATGAGGATTTTATTACCGTAAATCCATATCTTGGAACCGATGGAATCAAACCATTTGTGGATGTTTGTAAAGAAGAGAAAAAAGGATTGTTCATACTGGTAAAAACTTCCAATCCTTCAAGCGGAGAGTTTCAGGATCAGAAAATTGATGGTAAGCCATTGTATGAAATGGTCGGCGAACATGTAGCAAAATGGGGCGCTGACTGCATGGGTGACAGTTACAGTTATATCGGTGCTGTCGTAGGAGCAACGTATCCGGAGATGGGAAAAGTGCTTCGTAAAGTAATGCCAAAATCCTTTATTCTTGTACCTGGTTACGGGGCACAGGGCGGAACCGCCAAAGACCTGGCACCATATTTTAACGAAGACGGACTTGGCGCGATCGTCAATTCCTCTCGTGGAATCATTGCGGCTTATAAGCAGCCGGCGTATGCATCTTTCGGGGAAGAAGGTTATGCAGATGCATCGAGAGCAGCAGCCATTGCAATGAAAAAGGACTTAGCAACCATTTTTTAACAAGAAGGAGAACGACTATGAAAAAAATGAGTAAACTTTTGGCACTTGTAATGTGCCTGACATTGGCAGTCTGCAGTCTTGCAGGATGTGCAAAGAGCGAAAAAGAAGTAATCAAAAATTCTGTTTCCAAGATCAACAATGCAAAGAATTTTCAGATGGAATCCACGATGGGTGGAAAAATGACAATTTCTGTGGCAGGTACGACACAGGATGTTGACATGGATATGAAAATGAATGCCACCTACTTTTTGGACCCAATGAAAGTAAAGACATCAGCGACGGTTACTTCTGCCGGAGTGTCCACTACGACAGATTCTTACATGCAGAAAGATGGCGATGATCTTGTGATGTATACGAAAACCGCAGATGGTGACTGGAGTAAGGTTAAAATGGAAAATGCGGCAAGCCTTATGCAGTCTTCCGGGGATATGTCCAAGCAGTTGTCCGAGGACAATACAAAATATACGAAAAAAGACGATCAGACAGAAAATGATAAAACCTACAATGTATATGAGTACACGGTAAGTGCCAAAGATAATCAGGATATGATGGAAGAGCTGATGTCCTCATTGACGGGAAGCATCAGTTCTGTAATGGACGAAAAAGAAATCAAAGAATTGCTTGATACGATCATTTCGAACATGGGCGATATCAAGATGACAATCTGGTTTGACAGCGAAGAGGAAAATATTTACAAGATCACCTATTCAATCACAGATATGATGAATAAGGTTTTAGAAGGCCTTATGTCCAAAATCAAAGAGTCGGCGGCTTCTTCCGACAGTGATGATTCCGTAGATCTTTCCAGCGCATTGGCAGATGCAAAGATCACAGTAAAAGATATGAACATGACATGTGTTTATAAAAATGTAGATACTGCAGCTGATTTTGAAATTCCGGAAGAGGCTTTGAAGGCACAGGAATTGACTTCAGATTTGCTGGATGACGAAGAATAAGAAAATATAAGAAGAGAGGTTTGACTTATGAGTAAAGTGAAATGTCTCTGCAATGTCCGGGAGTCAGTTATGCTGGCTCCCGGGGTGTTTAGTCTGTGGATAGATGCCCCTGAGATTGCAGAATCTGCTGTGCCGGGACAATTTGTATCAATCTATACAAAGAGTGAAGCGCGACTGCTTCCACGTCCCATCAGTATATGTGAAATCAACCGCGGGGAAAAGACGATGCGTTTTGTATACCGCGTGGTTGGCGAAGGAACGGAAGAATTTTCGAAACTTTCTTCCGGTGATAAGATTGAGGTGCTTGGCCCTTTGGGAAATGGATTCCCGATTCCGGAAAAGAAAGCAATCCTGATCGGCGGAGGAATCGGTATCCCACCAATGCTCGCACTTGCCCAAGCATGCAAAGAGCGTCCGACGGTCGTGCTTGGATACCGCGATGCCACGTTGTTTTTGAAAGAAGAGTTTGATAAAGTGGCGGATGTCGTTATCGCGACAGACGACGGAAGCGTGGGAACTCACGGAACGGTTATCGATGCCATGAAAGAAAAAAATCTTACGGCAGATGTTATTTGTGCCTGTGGTCCGATGCCAATGCTCCGCGGAGTAAAGGCATACGGTCTGGAAAACGAAATCGAAACGTATGTATCCATGGAAGAGCGAATGGCTTGTGGAATCGGTGCCTGTCTTGGCTGTGTATGCCAGTCAACAGAGGTAGATTCCCATTCTAATGTGCACAATAAGCGTGTATGTAAGGATGGACCGGTTTTCCTTTCTACGGAAGTAGAATTATAGAATTACGCGCATAGCAGAAATGGAGGACGAAAAATGAGTCTGGAAGTAAATTTTGCCGGAATCACATTCAAAAATCCTGTGACGACAGCTTCAGGGACGTTTGGCTCCGGTATGGAATATAGCGAATTTGTGGATCTCGAAAAACTGGGCGCGGTGACGACAAAAGGGGTTGCCAATGTGCCGTGGGCAGGAAATCCGACACCTCGTATCGCTGAGACAAAAAGCGGAATGCTCAATGCGATTGGATTGCAAAATCCGGGAATTGAAACATTTATCCAACGAGATCTCGCTTTTCTACACGAGAAGAATGCAAGGGTTATTGTGAATGTGTGCGGCCATTCGGAAGAAGAATATCTGGCAGTTGTGGAACGGCTTGCCTCAGAGGATGTCGACATGCTGGAGATCAATATTTCCTGTCCAAATGTAAAGGCAGGCGGTATTACCTTTGGCCAGGATCCGAAATGTGCTGAGGATATCACGAAAAAGGTAAAAGCAATTGCAAAGCAGCCGGTTATCATGAAACTCAGCCCGAATGTAACGAGTATCGCGGAGATGGCGAAGGCGGTGGAAGCCGGCGGAGCCGATGGCGTTTCCTTGATCAATACGCTCACCGGCATGAAGATCGATGTCGCAAGAAAGACATTTGCCCTTGCCAACAAAACGGGAGGGATGTCCGGCCCATGCGTGAAACCGGTTGCGGTGCGTATGGTATATGAAGTGTCAAATGCGGTCAATATCCCAATCCTCGGAATGGGCGGAATCCAAAATACGGAAGATGCTCTCGAGTTTTTGATGGCAGGTGCTACGATGGTTGCGGTCGGAACCGCGAATTTCTTCAATCCGTATGCGACGTCAGAGATCATTGACGGATTGGAAGATTATGTAAAGAAAGAAAACCTTTCCGGAATACAGGATATTATCGGAATTGTGAATCGGTGATTTATTCATTGGAGAAAAGAGGAGAAGGCTATGATAAAAGTTTTTTTAGTGGAAGACGAAGTTATCATACGAGAAGTTGTTCCGGATTTGTAGAGCAGGCGAAAGGTCTTGAAATGGATGCTATTTCTGCTTCTGTTATTGGAGGAACTCTTTTAAGTGGTGGCGTTGGAACGCCATTCGGAACCATCTTTGGTGTATTGATCAAAGGAACTATTTCCAGTTTGATCACAACCCAGGGTACATTATCCAGCTGGTGGGTACGAATCGTTCTTTCCGCATTGCTATGCTTCTTCATTGTACTGCAGGCTGTGTTTGCACATTTTAAAAAGAAATAATTTCTAGAAAGAAATTGTTTTTTACAGCATTGTGTGATAGTATTAGGGTATAATAAAAGGCAAAAAGCCTTGCAAGCAGGAGGTTCAAAAGAAGATGGAACAGTATAAACAGGAATTTATCGAATTTATGGTGGAAAGTGATGTATTGAAATTTGGCGATTTCACATTGAAAAGCGGAAGAAAATCCCCGTTCTTTATGAATGCCGGAGCATATGTCACGGGATCCCAGTTAAAGCGCCTTGGTGAATATTATGCCAAAGCAATCCATGACAATTACGGAGATGACTTCGATGTATTGTTTGGACCGGCCTACAAGGGAATTCCACTCAGCGTAGCAACGACGATCGCATTTTCAGAATTGTACGGAAAAGAGATCCGCTACTGCTCCAACCGTAAAGAGGTAAAAGACCACGGCGATACCGGAATCTTACTTGGCAGCAAGATCAAAGATGGCGACAAAGTAGTCATTATCGAAGATGTTACCACATCCGGAAAATCCATCGAAGAGACATTTCCTATCGTGAAAGCACAGGGCGATGTCGAAATCATTGGGCTTATGGTTTCTTTGAACCGAATGGAAAAAGGCAAGGGTGACAAATGTGCATTGGATGAGATCAAAGAACTTTACGGAATGCAGGCAAATGCCATTGTAACCATGGACGAAGTCATTGAACATCTGTATAATAAGCCGTGCCAGGGTAAAGTTGTGATCGACGATGCCATGAAGGAAAAAATTGATGCGTATTATGCTCAGTACGGAGCCGTGAAATAAGAGGCATAAAGCAAATAGATGCGAGAAATGGGACAGTTGGGAGAAAAGAACTTTAGAAAGCAAAAAAATCACTTGCATTTGGTAGTGTATCATGCTATACTGTCAAAAAGCAAGTGATTTTTAGTCTAGTATAAAATAAATGAAAAGTCGAATAAGTTGGTATATCATTTTTGCTTTAAATCTTCGATTTTTCTAAAATACCCCTAAATCAACTCTTTTACATCCTCATAAATCTCCTGGATCCGAGCATTGTCAATCTCAGTTCCCAAGAAAATTTCAACAGCATATTTTGCCTGAGCGACAAGCATTTCCAGGCCGTTCACGCCGATCATGCCAAGTTCCTTTGCCTGAGCGACAAATTTTGTTGTGAGCGGATTGTAGACAACGTCCAGGACGGCCTCACATTTTGGAAATTTCGTGAGGTCAACCGGGGAAGCATCCACTTTCGGGAACATGCCGACAGGGCTTGTGTTGATGATGACTTCTGCGTCTGTGTGATGCGCAAAACATTCATCATAGGAAATTGCCTCGCCGTCATCGATTACGTCTACGACGATCATCGTTTTGGCGTTGTGCTTGCGGACAACGGCTTTGATAGCCTGAGCAGCGCCGCCATTTCCAAGGACAATTACTTTTTTATCCGTTAATGTGATGCCGTGGCGGAGTACCATGTACTCAAAACCGGAAAAATCAGTGTTGTAACCGCGGAGTTTTCCGTCGTTGTTTACGATTGTGTTGACAGCACCGATGGCTTTGGCATTGTCGTCCATTGAATCCAGATAAGGGATGACATCCTTTTTATAAGGAATCGTGACATTGATTGCGCGGAAAGGTTTTTCTTCCATAAATACCTTAAACTCCTCGCGCGTCAAAGGGTGAATATCGTAAGTGTAGTCAGCAAGACTTTCGTGAATGGGTTTTGACAAACTGTGTCCAAGTTTTTCTCCTATCAATCCGTAATCCATAATATATCTTATCCTCGTCTTTCTATAGTATTGAATAGTTGTCATTTCTCTCTATAAAACAGTACCATATTTTTTTTATTCTTTCAAGCATAATCCCAAAATAATCGCATATATTCAAGTAAAACATTTCGAAGGAGGAACGATTATGGCAGGACAAGATATCATTGAGGTCATACCACGGAAATACCGACCGCTTTTGGAACAGAGTCTGCGGGGCAGATGGCAGGCGCTGCAGGAAGTGCGGTTTCGCATCGGACAGGCAGTAGAATGGTATGACGGAAAAAAGCACCGGATCGATGCCACGCGGGTAACACGCATGGATATGAAAGAAATGATGGACTATATGAGTGGGTATTCCCTGTATGCTTTTGAGGATGAAATTGCTAAAGGGTATCTGACGATTCCGGGAGGACACCGCGTAGGGGTAGCCGGACAAGTTGTCGTCGAAGAAGGAAAAGTAAAATACATACAAAATATATCCTTTGCCAATATTCGTATTTCGCATGAAAAGATTGGGTGCGCTGACAAAATATTACCGTATTTGTGGCAGGAAAACAGAATTAAAAATACGCTGATAATAGCACCGCCAAGGTGCGGGAAAACTACGATACTGCGAGATCTTGCGAGAAAAATATCGGGAGAATATGCAAAGAAAAACGTCGTGGTTGTGGATGAAAGAAGCGAGATCGCCGGATGCTATCGGGGAGAGCCGCAGAAAGATGTGGGACCGCGGACGGATGTACTTGATCGATGCCCGAAGGCGGTGGGGATGATGATGGCAGTGCGGAGCTTATCGCCGGAGGTACTTGTCGTCGATGAAATTGGCGGAAAGCAGGATATATTGGCACTGCAGGAAGTGCTGAAATGCGGGTGCAGTGTGATCGCGACGGCGCATGGAGAAAAATGGGAAGAATGGAAACGCCGCCCGGACATGCAGGAACTGTTTGAAAAACGGTATTTTGAATGCTACATTTTATTGCAGCAGGGAGAAACGCCGGGGCAGATTGCCAGCGTGCGGGAAGCAGGGGGAGTGGAATGTTATGATATATAAGATCGTCGGAAGCTTGATATTGGTTGTGGGGACGGCAGCGCTGGGGGTGTATTACGCGGGGCAGTATATGGAACGGCTGCGCAATCTTATTGAGCTGAAAAAAGCGCTGATGCAGATGCAGGGAGAACTTCGGTATCTGCATTCGGCGATGCCGGATTTGATGGAAACAATTGGAAACAGAACGCAGGGAGTGCTGAGCCGCTTTTTTCTTTCACTGGCAAAGGAAATGGAGAAAAAAGAGCAGGGAGATTTTGCCAGTCTCTGGGACAGCCAGATAAAGAAAAAAATACCGGCGTCGGCTCTGGAACCGGAAGCGAGAAGCCTGCTTTTTGAGACGGGAAGGCAGCTTGCCGACAATGACAGACAGTCAAAAGAAGATGGAATTACGTTTGCGTTAAAACAGCTGGAGGACATGATACAAAAGCGGAATAAAGAAAAGCAGAACCGGCTGAAACTTTACTATGTGTGCGGTATTATGGTGGGAGCGATGCTTACAATATTGCTTGTATAAGGAAGGTTTTACAGTGGAGATAGGAATTATATTTAAGATCGCGCTTGTGGGAATTCTGGTTACGATATGCAACCAGATCCTAAGACAGTCGGGGAGAGAAGAGCAGGCATTTTTGACAAGCCTTGCCGGCCTCCTGATCGTACTATACTGGGTGATTCCCTACATTGTCGATCTGTTTGAAACGATAGAGAGGTTGTTTGACTTATGATTCAGATTGCTTTGTTTGCCATCGCCGGTATGATGCTGGCGGTCTTTGTGGGAAATATGCGCCGTGAGATCGGCATCTGGATTGCCCTTGTCACAGGGGTTATCGTATTTTTTTATGCGATACGGAAATTTGAATACATGGTGGACATGTTCCGCACGATGACGGAATATACCGGGATCAAAGAAGAATATATTGTGGTTGTCCTGAAAATGATCGGCATCGCGTACGTTTCCGAATTTACGGCGACACTCTGCAAGGATGCCGGGCAGCATGCGATTGCCTGCCAGGTTGATTTCTTTGGGAAAATGAGCATGGTAGTGGTAAGCCTTCCGGTACTTCAGACCCTTTTGGAAACGATAGGAGAGATGATGCCATGAGAATAAAGATCGTGTTTTGGGGTCTGATCTGTCTTTTATTAATTGGCGGACAAGTCAGTGTTTATGCGGAGACAGAGGACCGGACAAGTTCTATTTCCGATGAAATTAAAGAGAGTATTTCGCTGGACGAAATTGATGATAATTTGAAAAAGGAGAGCGAAAATAGAATCCCATTTTCGATTTCCGATTATGTCGAAAGAGTGTGTGAGGGAGACTGTGAATTGTCGATTGATACCATTGCAGATTACATAAAAGAAGGGGCTGTCAGCCAATGGGATGCAAATAAAACATTGGTATTCCGGCTGCTGATCTATGCAGTACTGTCTGGTGTGTTTTTAAATCTGACAGGGAGCATGTATGAAAAGCAATTGGGAGAAAATGGATTTCATATGCTGTATTTTCTTGTTGTGACCATCCTGCTATCGGCATTTTATGCGGTATTTTCTGTGGCAAAAGAAGTGCTCTGGCAGGTGCTTTCCTTTATGAAAGCCCTGGTGCCCGCTTTTTCGCTTGCGTTGACATGGAGCAGTGGAAGTGCGACCTCCTTTGCCTTTTATCAGGCGACGCTTGCGACGATCGGGGTGGCGGAAACGTTGATGTATTATTTGTTTTTGCCATTCATTCAGATTTATTTTCTGCTGCGGATATTAAATCCTCTTTCCGGCGGGAAATTTGATAAGCTGGCGGCGCTGCTGGAAAGTGTTGTGCGAGTGGGGACAAAGATCATATTGGGGATCATGCTCGGACATCAGGGGATTAAAGGACTATTGATGCCGGCACTCGATCAGGCAAAGCGAAGTGCAGTCTTTCGGGCGGCAGAGAGCATTCCCGGAGTGGGAAATGTCTTTGGCGGCATCACTGATACGATCGTGGGAAGCGGCGTCCTTATTAAAAGCGCCATCGGGGTCGGAGGAATCATTGCCATCGCGTTAATCTGCCTTCTTCCGCTTTTAAAGTTAGGGTTGTTTACTTTCTTTTACCGGGTGATCGCGGCATTTTCACAGCCGGTAGCAGACCGGCGGATGGTGGCGGTGTTTCAGGGGAGTGCAGACAGCGGGAAATTATTATTTCAATTGGTATTTATGACAGCGGTGCTCTTTTTGCTGACCCTTACGATCATCATTGCGGCGACAAATTAAAGGAGGCAGAAATGGAACAGATATTTGACATTGTAAAACAAATTACGGGAGTTATGATTGTCTTTTCCGTACTTTTGCATATTTTTTCCGGTTCCCCGTACCGTAGGTATTTCCAATTTGTGGAAGGACTCCTCATTTTACTGTTGGTCACGGCACCATTATTTCGACAATGGAAACAAGAAGATATCGTGGAGGACTGTTTCCGAAAATATCAGAAGCAGTGGGAAACGAGAGAGGTCGAAGAGGAGATGAAGCGTATCGGAGAGCGGCGGGAAAACCTCATAAATCAGGAAGGGCAGGCGGTGCAAAATGAAGGAAACGTGGAGTGATACGATCAAACAGATGGTAAAAAAAGCAGGAAAAGGAAAAATTTTACTGTTGATCGCAGTCGGAGTGCTGCTTTTGCTGGTGTCGATAAAGGACAGCGGAAGACAGGCGGCGACCACAGAGAAATCGCAAAATACAGTGACGGAGCAAAGCACTTCGGACGATATGCAGAGATACCGGGAAAAGATGGAAAAGCAGGTGAAAGAAATTCTGGAGCAGGTGGAAGGTGTGGGGAAAGCGGATGTTATGCTGACACTGCAGGCCTCAAAGGAAAAGGTGACGCTCAAAGACAATAAGCAGGACGACACCAAGACGGAAGAAGAGACGGTTCTTTTGGATGGTGAATCCCGCGAATCTTCGCCGTATGTGGTGCAGGAGATCGAACCGCAGATCGAAGGAATCGTCGTGGTGTGCAGCGGTGGTGACAGCCCGGCGATGCAGCGTGAAATAATCAGTGCAATTTCGGCATTATTTCCGGTGGAAAGTCATAAAATTAAAGTAATGAAAAGTAAGGAGGCAAAATAAGTGAAAAAACTTTTGCGAAAAAATCAGATTATTATAACGGCTCTCGTTGTCATGGTTGCTCTTGCCGGCTATCTGAGCCTTACGGGGGAAGAAGAATTGGCACTGAATCTCACCGGGGACGGGACGACGGCACAATCCGAGCAGGAGAGTACGGAAAATACGGAGGAAAATGTCGCAGCGGAAAATGTGGATGACAGCGAGGTAGCAGACATCAGTGACGAGGATACCGCAGGAGAAACCGCAGAACAAGTAGATTCGGAAAATGTAGCATCCAAAGAAAATGCGGGCGAAGCTGTGCTTGTCAATAATACGGTAAAGGGAGATTATTTTGAATCTGCCAAACTTTCCCGAGAGCAGACGAGAGCCAAAAACAAAGAAACACTCTTGGAACTCGTAAACAGCAAGACAGCATCCGATGCGCAGAAAGAAAAGGCGATGAATGAAATCGTTGCCATGACGGCAGTCAATGAAAAAGAGACAGCGACAGAAAATCTGCTGGCGGCCAAAGGGTTTGATGAGACCGTCGTAACGATCGTCAATGACAGCGTGGATGTTATCGTCAATGCCGAAGAACTTACGGAGCAGCAGATCGCACAGATCGAAGATGTGGTGAAAAGAAAGGCAGAATGCACTTCTGATAAAATTGTTATTTCTCCTGTTGGCAAAAAACAGTAAATGTGGTAAACTAGTACTATATAATGTTTTTTAAGGAAAGATAGATGAGGTGACAGATATGGCAAAAGAAGTATTTGGATCAAAAAACAGCATCGGGGAAGTGCAGATCGCAAGTGATGTGGTTTCTGCTATCGCAGGGATTTCCGCAGCAGAGGTAGACGGAGTACAGGCTATGGCTGGTGGAAGCATCAATGACATTGCCGGAAAACTGGGGATGAAAAACTATTCCAAAGGAGTCCGTGTGACGATTGCCGGCGATAAGGCAGCAGTTGAAATTTCCGTCACTTTGAAATATGGATACAGCATTCCGGAAGTATCAGAGAAAGTGCAGAAAAAAGTTTCGCAGGCGATTGAAAACATGACCGGCTTGGAAGTTGAGAAAGTTAATGTCCGTATCGCAGGAATTGCAGCGGAAGAACAGGCATAAAAAGCATAAGACACCTTGGGAGCATGCAGCGAAGCGGCTTGAAAAAAAGGCGCTTTGTTGCGCTCTTGTTATGTCATAAAGACAAATAGAAAGAAATGAGGACGCATATGACTAGAAGAGAAATCAGAGAACAGGTTTTTATCTTGTTATTCCAAAGAGAATTTTATGGAAGAGAACCGTTTGATGAACAAAAAGAGACCTATATGGAGACCAAAGAATGGAAGGAAAAAGATCAGGCTTATATCGAAGAACATGTGGCTAAGATTATGGATAAGCTGCCGGAGATTGATGAACTGATCTCAGAACATTCCAATGGTTGGAAGATTGATCGAATCGGAAAAGAAGAACTGGCGATTCTGCGTCTGGCAATTTATGAAGCAAAATTTGATGAGGAGATTCCGGTCGGAGTCGCTGTCAATGAGGCTGTCGAGCTGGCAAAAACATACGGCGAAGACGGCGGAGCTGCTTTTGTAAATGGAATCTTGGGGAAAATTGTAAATGAATAGAGGACAGGTTTACACCGTATCTGCCGTCAATCAGTACATCAAGATGATGTTTCAGCGAGAGGAGGCACTTGCGGTTGTATTTGTAAAAGGAGAAATATCGAACTGCAAGTATCATAGCAGCGGGCATATTTATTTTACCTTGAAAGACGCATCTTCGGCAATTTCCTGTGTGATGTTTGCCGGCGACCGCAGACGGCTTTCGTTCCGCTTGGAAAATGGACAAGAAGTCTTAATCGGCGGCACGATCAGCGTGTATGAACGCGATGGCAGATACCAGCTGTATGCGAAAACCATTCAGCATGCAGGCGAAGGAATCCTGGCGGAAAAGTACGAGCAGTTAAAGAATAAGCTGGAAAAAAAGGGATATTTTTCCGAAGAACACAAGAAACAAATTCCAAAATATGTAAAACGAGTTGGCGTAGTCACGGCAAAGACCGGGGCTGCCATTCAGGATATTATCAATATATCGACACGGCGCAATCCTTATGTGCAATTGATCCTGTACCCGGCAAAGGTGCAGGGAGAGGGTGCCTGTGATACGATTGCGGCCGGAATCCGTACTTTGGATGCGATGAATCCGGATGTTATCATTGTGGGACGTGGAGGCGGTTCGATCGAAGATCTGTGGGCGTTCAACGAAGAGGTAACGGCAGAGGCCATTTATCAATGCCATACACCGATCATATCGGCGGTTGGACATGAGACCGACACGACGATTGCGGATTATGTGGCGGATTTGCGTGCCCCGACACCGTCTGCGGCGGCAGAACTTGCTGTTTATGATGTAGAACGTCTGCTGGATCAGATTGACGATTACCGCAGTTATCTGATCCGTGGGATGAGGGACCGCATCGGTATGGCAAGAGACCGCATGAAACTTTTGGAGCGGCAGACAAAATTGTATCATCCGTCCAATCAGATTGCGCAAAACCGGCAGTACATCGCCGATCTGAGTGACCGGCTTACGATGCAGATGACTCGGATGCTTCAGCAGAAGCGGCAGGAACTGCAGATCCTTTCCGGAAGATTGGATGGGCTGTCACCATTGAAACGATTGGAAAGCGGATTTGCTTACGTAGAAAAAGAAGATGGCGCGATGCTTGACAGTGTCGACCGGATTGAAACGGACGATGTGATCCGTATTTTTGTGGCAGATGGCAGACTGGAAGCCAAAGTGGTTGCAAAAGAGAAAAATCCGGCTTTGAAAGGGGAAGAATAAATGGAATTAGAAGAAATTATGGAAAAATTAGAAGAAACCGTGATGACGATGGAGCATGAAAAACTTTCTCTGGAAGAGGCGTATGCGACGTTTTCCCGAGGAATGAAGCTTGTTGTGGAAGGAAATAAAGCCATCGATCAGGTCGAAAAGAAAGTTCAGATCCTGATGGAACAGGAAGCGGAGGAAGAAGCATGAATATCGAGCAGACCTTAAAGGAAAGAGCCCAAGAAGCCGAAGCTACAGTGGTTTCGTATCTTCCGGAAGTGACCGGATATCCGAAAACGGTTTTGGAGGCGATGGAATACAGTGTCGAAGCCGGAGGAAAAAGAATCCGACCGGTTTTAATGCGGGAAGTTTATCATATGTGTGGAGGTGCCGAGGATTCGCTGATCGCACCTTTTATGGCAGCGATTGAAATGATTCATACGTACTCTCTTGTGCATGACGATCTGCCGGCGATGGATAATGATGAATACCGACGCGGTAAATGGACGACGCATAAGAAATACGGCGAAGCGATGGGAATTCTCGCAGGAGATGCTCTTTTGAATTATGCTTATGAGACGGCAATTCAGGCATTTGAGGCAGCTTCGGCGGAAAATCCGGCACAGACAGCAGAGGCATTGCGTGTCCTTGCCCGAAAAGCCGGAATCTATGGCATGGTCGGAGGCCAGGTCGTGGATGTGGAAAAAGATGGTAATTTTGTCGATGAAGACATGTTATTATATGTTTATGTAAATAAAACATCTGCGCTTTTAGAAAGCTGCTTTATGATCGGAGGAATCCTCGCAGGCTGTACGGCAGATGAGGTGCAGATATTGGAAAAAAGTGCGCGGAAACTTGGTGTGGCATTTCAGATTCAGGATGATATTCTGGATGTGATCGGCGATGAGCAGACGCTTGGAAAACCAGTGGGTTCGGACGAGCGAAATGAAAAGACAACGTATGTGTCGATCCACGGACTGGAAAATGCGAAAGCAAAGGTAAAGCAATATACCGAACAGTCGATTGAACTTCTTCAGGCATTTGACGGAGATAAAGAATTTCTCACCGGACTTATGACCTGGATGATCGACCGCGACAAATAAGAGAGAAAAGAGTGAGAGAATGAGCCGTTTACTGGATGAAATAAAAAAAGAAAATGATATAAAGAACATTCCGCCACAGGAATACCGGAGACTGGCAAAAGAGATCCGTTTTCAACTGGTGAAAAATGTAAGCCGTACCGGAGGCCACCTTGCTTCGAATCTTGGGGCCGTGGAGCTTACAATGGCACTGCATCTCTTTCTTGATTTTCCAAAAGATAAGCTGGTTTGGGATGTAGGACATCAGGCATATGTTCATAAAATGCTGACCGGAAGATTGAAAGATTTCCGGAGCCTCCGCCGGCTCGATGGTTTGAGCGGATTTCCGAAAGTAAGTGAAAATCCGGCAGATACGTTTAATACCGGACATAGTTCCACGTCGTTGTCTGTTGCGCTGGGACTTGCCAAAGCCCGTGATCTGAGCGGCAGTGATGAAAAGGTCGTGGCAGTCATCGGAGATGGGGCGCTTTCGGGTGGTATGGCATTTGAAGCACTGAACAATGCAGAGCAGATGAAGTCGAATCTGATCATGATCTTAAATGATAACAAGATGTCGATCTCCAAAAATGTAGGCGGCATGGCAAGATATCTTGGAAAGGTGCGTACAAACCGCAAATACAATGATTTGAAAGTAAATATCGAAGAACGTCTTGACCGCATCCCGAATGTCGGAGTGTCAATGGCGGAAACGATTAAAAATGCGAAAAACTCGCTGAAGCACTTGTTTGTGCCGGGGATGTTTTTTGAAGAAATGGGAATCGTATATGTCGGTCCGATCGATGGGCACGATGTGGAAAGCATTCTGACGGCATTGGAGGCGGCTGCGCGGATGAAAAACCGCCCGGTTCTCATTCATGTAGTGACAAAAAAAGGAAAAGGATACCGCCCGGCAGAAGAAAATCCATCGATTTTTCATGGCGTCGGACCATTTGATCCGAGAAGCGGTGAAGTGCCGGAATCGGAGGAAGAAACCTATACGGATGTGTTTGGAAACTGGATGATCGAAAAAGGAAAACTCCATGAAGAGCTGGTATCTGTATGTGCAGCGATGCCGGATGGTACTGGCGTGAAGAAATTTGCCGAAGAATTTCCAAAACGATTTTTTGATGTGGGAATTGCCGAAGAGCATGCGGTGACGTTTGCAGCAGGACTTGTGGCTGGCGGATTACGCCCGGTCGTATCGATTTATTCGACCTTTTTGCAGCGTGCTTACGACCAGATCATTCACGATGTCTGCCTGAACAATCTGCCGGTTATTTTCGCGGTGGATCGAAGTGGGATCGTGGGAAGAGACGGCGATACCCATCAGGGAATATTTGACATTTCATATCTTACGAATATTCCGAATATGACTGTGCTCTCGCCGATGGATAAAGAGGAATTGACGGCGGCACTTGATTTTGCTTATGATTTCGATGGCCCGGTGGCAGTGCGTTATCCGCGTGGATCAGTGTATAAAAATACACTGAATCATAAAACGTTAGAATTAGGAAAAGCAGAAGTTTTGCTGGAAGCCGAAAACCCGCAGATTGTGATTTTTGCGGTAGGAGATATGGTAGAAAAGGCACTTCGGACAGCCGAACATTTTGCCGGAGATGTAACTGTCGTAAATATGCGGTTCGTAAAACCGTTTGACCGTGCACTGGTAAAAGAGCTGGCTGTGAAACATGACATTGTCGTGACGATGGAGGACAGCGAAAAAATCGGCGGATTTGGGCAGCAGGCAGAGTCGTATCTTATGGAAGAAGGCTGCATTCCAAAGAAATTTATCAATTGTTCGGTGGATGACTGTTTTGTGGAACATGGTTCGCCGGAAGAATTATATGAACGCTATGAAATGGACGAGAATTGGGTTGTCGGACAGATCAATGAGGCATTGGAAAGGAAATAAAGGATGGAAAAAGAGCGTCTGGACGTGCTTTTGGTAAATCGAGGGATGGTGGAATCCCGGGAAAAGGCAAAAGCGATCATTATGACAGGCAATGTATTTGTCAATGAACAGAGAGAAGATAAAGCCGGACAAAAGTTTCCGGTGGATGTCTATATAGAAATCCGTGGGAAAAAGTTAAAATTTGTCAGCCGTGGAGGCTATAAACTGGAGAAAGCTCTGCAGGTATTTCCCATTGATCTGACAGATCTTACCTGCATGGATGTTGGTGCTTCTACCGGTGGATTTACGGATTGTATGCTGCAAAACGGAGCAAAATTTGTCTATTCGATCGATGTCGGTACGAATCAGCTTGCCTGGAAACTGCGGCAGGATGAGCGTGTGCGTTCGATGGAAAAAACGAATATCCGCTATGTGACGCCGGAAGATGTCGGCGAATTGGTGGATTTTGTTTCGATCGATGTGGCATTTATCTCGCTGACCAAGGTGCTGGAGCCAATCTGGCATCTGATGAAAAACGAGGCACAGATGGTATGTCTGATCAAACCGCAGTTTGAGGCCGGCAGAGAAAAAGTCGGAAAAAAAGGTGTCGTGCGCGATCTAGCCGTTCACAAAGAAGTGATGGAACAAGTCATTTCTTATGCAAAAAGTCTCGGCTTTTTGATCAAGGCTCTTGATTTTTCGCCGATACGTGGTCCGGAAGGAAATATTGAATATTTGTTATATATCCAAAAAATGGAAAATAGTGCCGCGACATTTTCGGAAGATGAGTGGAATGAGTGGCAGAAGACGATGGACGAAACGATTGAGGCGGCGCAGGAACATGCGGTAAAACATGCGGAGGATATATCGGGATGAGTATGTATTATCTTATCGTAAATGAAGAAAAGGATTCCGGATGCCAGGTGGCAAAAGGCATTCAGACATATATGCAGGAAGCGGGACACCGCGTTGTCATTCAGTCCCACGATGCCATTGATGTTCAGGAAAAAGCGGATATGGCGATTGTTCTCGGTGGAGATGGCACGGTGATCACGGCCGCAAAAAAGATTGCCGATAAAGAAATCCCGATCCTCGGAGTGAACCTTGGTACACTGGGGTTTTTGACAGAGATTGAGAAACCGAAGATTTATCCGGCACTGGATGCTGTCATGTCGGGAAAATACACGATTGAAAAGCGCATGGCATTGACGGCAGAAGTGCAGAAGACGGGGGAAACGTTTTTTGCGGTCAATGAAATTGTCGCCGGAAAACGGGATTTTGGAAGAATGGTGACGACGAGTGTCTGGGTCGATGGCGAATGGATGGATAGTTATGTCGCAGACGGCGTATTGATCGCGACACCGACGGGGTCAACGGCTTATAATTTATCTGCCGGAGGACCGATTTTGTCGCCGACGATGGAAGCGGTTGTCATCACACCAATCTGTCCACATTCTTTTAACAAACGAAGTCTTGTGGTTTCTTCGCAGGCTGAGATTTGTGTAAAAGTGGAAAAGACGCGTGAGAGTTATGTCGATGAAGCGTCGGTTCGGTGTGATGGAGAAGTGTGCGCAGCAGTCGAAACCGGAGATGTGATCCGGATTCAAAAGGCAGAACTTCCGTTTAATATGGTGTGTATCGGAGAAATCGGTTTTTACCAGAAGATGCGAAGCAAGCTGAACCGCACATGACGAGAGGAAGAGTGGCAGCATGAAAAAAAAACGACAGGAACAAATTATTGAAATTATACAAAATCATGAAGTGGAGACGCAGGAAGATCTTGCCGGATATCTGACAGAAGCCGGGTATGCCGTGACGCAGGCGACGGTTTCCCGCGATATCCGGGAATTGTCATTGGAAAAAGTTCCCGGTCAAAAGGTTCGGCAAAAATACGCGATGCGAAGCACAATCCCGGTGGCGGCGGAGATCAAACATCCCGCAGCACAGCCGGCAAACCGGTATGCGACACTTCTTCAAGATGGCATTGTTTCGATGGAACAGGCGGGGAATCTGCTTGTCATAAAAACCGCAGTCGGGATGGCGATGGCGGTCGCTGCGGCGCTGGATGCGATGGAAATTGAAGGGATTATCGGCTGTATCGCCGGTGATGACACGATCATGTGCGCGGTAAAAACAGAAAAAATGGTTCAAAACGTCATTGAGAATCTGCAAAACTTGATTCTTCAGATAAAATGATGTATGATATAGAATACAAAGGTAACAAAGTTTAAGGAGGCTAACCATGTCAGGACATTCAAAATTTGCTAATATTAAGCATAAAAAAGAGAAAAATGATGCGAAGAAAGGAAAAATCTTTACCGTAATCGGCCGTGAGATCGCCGTAGCTGTCAAAGAAGGCGGCCCGGATCCAAATAACAACAGTAAACTTCGTGATGTTATCGCCAAAGCAAAAGCGAATAACATGCCAAATGATACGATCGACCGTGGTATCAAAAAGGCAGCAGGAAACGTCGATGCGGTAAATTATGTAAATATTACATACGAAGGATATGGTCCGAGCGGAACAGCAATCATCGTAGAAGCGCTTACCGACAACAAAAACCGTACTGCTTCCAATGTACGTAACGCATTTACAAAAGGAAACGGAAACGTAGGAACGACAGGCTGTGTATCTTATATGTTTGATACGAAAGGCCAGATCATCGTGGACAAAGAAGAATACGAAGCCGATGCGGATGAATTTATGATGCTTGCTCTGGATGCCGGCGCAGAGGATTTTAATGAGGAAGAAGACAGCTACGAAATCCTTACCGATCCGGATGATTTCAGCCAGGTACGTGAAACTTTGGAAAAAGAGGGCGTTCCGATGGCTCAGGCAGAAGTAACCATGATCCCGCAAAATTACGTAGAACTGACAAGCGACGAAGATGTGAAAATGTTCAACCGTATCATGGATCTTCTCGATGAAGACGACGATGTACAGGCAGTATATCATAATGTAGAGGAATAAAAAGGTAAAGAGGGCTGCGCCTTAACAATTTTCATATGTTAAAGCGACAGCCGCTTTTTTATACATACTATTTGCGAAAAATAGATATAATAATTACTAAAAGGATTGATTTCAGACTGGGAATATGCTACTATATAAATAGAAAGACGATATTCTCAGTTGAAAATTGACTGAGGTGGTTGTTTTGGTAAAGAAAAATAAGGAAGGAGAGATATGTATGAATGCATGTGCAATAAAACCTACATTACCGTTTGTTACCCGGAAAACGATAAAGAAAACGCCAGCATCTGCTGAAAATAGAAAAAGAGTTGAGTTTATGGATTCACACGATTTTTCCTTTAGTGTGGATAAAGAAACGGGTGTTTTGTGTAGTAAGGTGGAAAAGAAATAATATATGAATATAAAAAAATATACAAAGAAAAATGAAAATTTAGCAAAAAAATTTACTTGCGGTAATATAGTAATTGACAAATTTTTGCATGATGGTAGTGCCTTGGATGTGAACCGAGGCATTACTTATATTATGCTATCGGATGATAATAATTGTATAATAGGCTTTTACAATATAGAAAATGGAAGAGTTGACCGCGTGGAAACGGTTGGTCAGACAGATGTTTTTGAATTGATGGGTGGTTCCATAAATATTAATTATCTAGCAATACATAATGATTTCCAAGGGTTGTTAGTTGCACAAGATGGGGAACATAGGATCTATTTAGGAGATTTATTGCTGCGTGATTGTGAAAGAAGAATATTAAAACTGAGAGAAGAAACCGGAATTTCTTTTGTGACAATATGTTCTACAGAAGAAGGATATCATTTGTATCATGTACGTAACGGTTATGAGGACTTTGAAGAAGATATGAACACGGTTGTGTCGGAAAGTGATATGGGGTGTCATAAATTGTACAAATGGGTGGATGATATTGTTAATTGATAATTTAAATTTTTTGTAATCTTTCTTTTTCTGAATCGTCTAATTTACAGATCCCAATAAAAGTAAGGTGGTGAGAACAACGGATGAAACTGACAGAGAAAGCTTTTGATGAGATATATCGAAAGTATGCTAAAATGATCTATGCGTTTGTTTTGCAGCTTTGTAAAGATCCTGTGACAGCAGATGACATTGTACAGTCTACATTTTTGAAGGCAATTGAGCATGCGGAGGAGTTTGAAGGAAAATGCGAAGTATCCACATGGCTGTGCCGCATTGCCAGGAATCTGTGGCTCGATCTTTGCAAAAAGGCAGAACAGAAAAATGTGCCATTGGAAAAGATGCAGGAGCAGCAGAGCGACGAAGAAATCTTAGGTCATATTGTTAAAAAAGAGGAGACCGCGTGGTTGCGAAAACAGATACATAACTTGCCGGAACCATATAAGGAAGTTGTAATGCTTCGGGTGCTGGGAGGGTTATCGTTCCATGAGATTGGCGAAATATTTGAAACAACAGAAAACTGGGGACGAGTAACTTATTATCGGGCAAAAGAAAAATTGAGAGAAAAAGCAGATTCAGAAAATGCAGGGAGGTAGAGACGATGAAATGTAACATTATAGAAGATTTATTGCCGGAGTATGCAGATGGTATGTGCCAGCCGGAGACGGCAGAGGAGATTGAAAAGCATTTGAAGGAATGCAACAGCTGTCTGGAAAAATTTGAACGAATGCAAAAAGATACGATGGAAAATGAATTACAAAATATGGAAGGGATGGAGGATATCCGGCCATTTCAAAAAATTTCAAGAGTATTAAAAAGAAATCGAATGAAAAAAATTGCCGCCGTGCTGGTGTTAGTTGTGGTATGTGCGGTATTTGGCACATTGACCGTGGGACAGATTTTTCCGGAACTGCCTTGTCCGAGTTATGACAGTTTGATGTACAGGCATGAAGCCAAAAAAGTCGCAGGACAGTTTGCCGATGGCGAGATAGAGAAAGTTCTTGGTGGGATGAATGTACAGTTGACAAGCCAGCAGTATATTAATCAAAAGGCACTTTTTGAAGATGTGGCTGCGCAGCTCAAACAATTGCAGCAGAAAATTTTTGCCGGAAAAGAGACTTCGATTAAGATAGATGATATCTGTTATGAAGGAGCCGAAAACACCAGTGAACCGGAAGCGTATGAAAAAAATGGGTATGATGTCAGTGTTGCGATCACGTGCGGGGAGGAAGAAATTGTCTTGGAACTGCTTTTTTATAACCGCAGCAGTTATGTGATCCGGAACATTAAGGGAAATGGGGATGCTGTGGCAGAAATGAAGGCATATCTCGACTTTTATTATAATGCCAGCCGCTCGGATAATTTGGGAAAATACTTGACAAACGAAAGGATTTCGGAGCAAAATAAAGATAATCTGTCCGAGGATAAAACGGAAAAGAAAACAGTGATTTTTTTTGTGGAAGACTGCAAAAAAAATCCGGTGAAAGATACTGAAACGGAAGGTTCTGCGTATCAGGAAAAAGTTGGAAAATGCTTGTATGATATACTGAGCCGGTGTCGGAAAAATTCATTTTGTCTGACGGATGGAAAATATAATTCAGAGAAAAATGCCTATGAAAGCGAATTGTATTGGAAAGTGTTTGATAAAAATGGGAAAAAATGTATTTTGATTCAAAAATTCCTTTATGGGCCGATGGGATATCAGGCACTTGATGAAAAAGAAATTCAGGCAGAAGATGGTTTCGATGCAGAATTGCAGAAAAAGATCACAGACATTTTTCACTCCTAAAGGAAAGGACACTAAACATGCCAACATGGAATTCACGTGGTCTGCGAGGATCATTTTTGGAAGAACTTGTAAATATGACGAATGAAAAATACCAGATGCAGAATCTGGCACTGGTGCAGAAAATCCCGACGCCGATCAAACCGATCAATATTGATCAGGAGACGAGGCATATTACACTTGCGTATTTTGAACAAAAAAGTACCGTTGACTATATCGGTGTCGTGCAGGGGATTCCAATCTGTTTTGATGCAAAAGAGTGCATTGAGGACCGCTTTCCGCTTAGCAATGTGCACGAACATCAAATGAAATTTATGGAACAATTTGAAAGGCAGGACGGCATCGCATTTTTGCTTATTTATTTTAAAAACCGGGAAAAATATATGTATCTTCGTTTTCAAAAATTATTGGAATTTTGGAAACGGATGGAGCAGGGCGGCCGGAAAAGTTTTACGATCGATGAGATGGAACCGGAGTTTGAAATCTCTACGTATTCGGGAACCTTTCTGCATTATTTGGAACCGCTGCTGAGAGATTTGCAGGAACGATAAAATTTGGCAGTAATTACCAGAATGAAAAACTCCTTCGTGGGTACAATAGTATCAGATAACCGAGTGGCTTACATGAAAATGTTTCGATGACGGAATGTTTTCATACAAAAGACATTCCGTTATCACTTACGATAAATACTAAAAACACGGAGGTGAAATATTATGAGTAAAACAGCAAGAATGGAAGTACCACAGGCGAAAGATGCTATGGACAAATTCAAGATGGAGGTTGCGTCTGAACTTGGCGTAAACTTGAAAGATGGTTACAATGGTGACCTCACATCCAAAGAAGCAGGAAGTATCGGCGGCGAGATGGTGCGACAGATGATCAAGAAACAGGAGGAGTCTATGCGTTAGTCTAGACTACCCTGCGATAAGATCGTAAAAAAGATAGTCCTTCGGAAATTCTCCGGGGGACTATTTTTTTGTAGACACGAGAAGGGAAAAAGGTTATAATAAAATCAACAAAAAAGAGGGGGTAACCCTTATAAAAACGAAATGGAGGATACAGAATGGGATTAATTAAGGCAATTGGAGGTGCGATCCGTGGTACGATGGCAGATCAATGGAAAGAGTATTTCTATTGTGATGCGATGGAAGCGGATGTGCTTGTTACGAAGGGACAAATGAGAAAAAGCGGAAAATTTGGTACATCCAATAAAGGAAACGATAATATTATCTCGAATGGATCGGTAATTGCTGTCAATGAAGGTCAGTGTATGATCATCGTAGATCAAGGGAAAGTGGTTGAGTTTTGTGCAGACGCAGGAGAATTTATGTATGATACTTCAAGCGAGCCAAGTTTGTTCTGTGGAGATTTAGGAGACACGATTAAGCAGACGTTTTCACAGATAGGTAAGCGTTTTACGTTTGGTGGAGATACTGGGAAAGACCAGAGGGTATATTTCTTTAATACCAAAGAAATTATGGGAAATAAATATGGTACGGCAAATCCGATTCCATTCCGTGTGGTAGATAACAATATCGGACTCGATGTAGATATCTCGGTACGCTGCAATGGTGAATATTCTTATAAAATTTTTGACCCAATTTTATTCTATACCAATGTGTGCGGAAATGTAACGGATGAATACACCAGAGACGAGATAGATTCGCAGTTAAAAACCGAACTTATGACGGCGCTGCAGCCGGCATTTGCAAGAATTTCGGAACTCGGAATCCGTTATAGTGCGGTTCCGGCACATACGAAAGAGGTAGCGGATGCACTGAATCAGGAATTGTCTGAGCAGTGGGGAAAACTTCGCGGACTGCAGATTGTTGCCTTTGGTGTGAATACGATCAAGGCATCTGAAGAAGATGAGCAAATGATCAAAGAAATGCAGAAAACCGCTGTACTTCGCAATCCAAATATGGCAGCAGCAACACTTGCCGGAGCACAGGCAGAGGCGATGAAAGCAGCCGCTTCGAATACGGCGACAGGTCCGATGATGGCATTTGCCGGTATGAATATGGCGACACAGGCAGGTGGAATGGATGCGAATTCGTTATTTGCGATGGGAGCTCAGCAGCAGGCAGCCGCACAGGCACAGCCTCAGCCTCAGCAGGCACCACCTCAGCCACAGGCACAGCCTCAGCAACAGGCAGCAGAAGGCTGGACCTGCTCTTGTGGAAAAACAGGAAACACAGGGAAATTCTGTATGGAATGCGGAGAAGCAAAACCAGAAGAACCAGCGGGATGGACTTGCTCATGTGGAACAGTGAATCAGGGGAAATTCTGTATGAACTGTGGAACAAAGAAACCGGAAGGTGCCCCATTGTATCGTTGTGATAAATGCGGATGGCAGCCGGAAGATCCATATCATCCACCGAAATTCTGTCCGGAATGTGGGGATATTTTTGATGAAAATGACATCCAGTAATAAGAATGGAGGAAAAGAATGAACCAGCAAGAAGAAAATTTTGACAATATCAATTTTGCGGAGACCAAAGAAGAAACGGATAAAAAATGTCCGCAGTGTGGTGGTATTATGGACTTTGATCCAAAAACCGGACATATGAAATGTGGTTTCTGTGATTATGAAGAAGAAATCGCCGTATCCGATGAGGAGCCCCAAAAGGCAGATGAACTGGATTTTGATCTAGTTGATAAAACGGCGAATAAAAACTGGGGTGTAGAGAAGAAGACCGTAATTTGTGAGGCATGTGGTGCAGAATCCATTTACGATGCCCTTCAGACATCGGCTGTCTGTCCATTTTGCGGATCCAACCAGGTTATGGAAGCAAACGATCAGGATACGATCGCACCGGGAGGAGTTGTGCCGTTTCAGGTAAATGACAAAGATGCTTCCCGTCTCTTTAAAGAATGGATCAAAAAGAAATGGTTTTGTCCGCGTCTTGCCAAAGAAAGTGCGCGACCAAAAAGTTTCAACGGAATCTATCTTCCGTATTGGACCTTTGACACCAATACATTTTCGACATATACCGGTCAATATGGTATCGATCGGGAAGTGCAGGATGACGATGAACATAGCCATACGGAGACAGACTGGTATTCGACCTCCGGTACATACAGCGAGTTTATCGATGACGAATTGATTCTCGCATCGGACCGCCACGATTCCAACATGCTTCATAAACTGGAGCCGTTTGATACGGAAAACAATAAGGCTTACAAGCCGGAATACGTAGCCGGATTTGTGGCAGAGCGTTATGCACTTGGTGTAAAAGATGCCTGGAAACAAGCGAAAAAAGCCATTTCGGCAAAATTAAAACGCAATGTCGAAGAGAAGATTGAAAATGAGCACAATGCCGATCATACGAGACGAGTGATATTAAATACGTCATTCAATGATGTGACATACAAATATCTTCTTTTGCCAATCTGGGTATCCAACTTTAAGTACAAAGATAAAGTTTACCAATTTATGGTGAATGGACAGACCGGAAAGGTAGCCGGAAAGACGCCTTTGTCTATACCGAAGATTATCATTACGGTGGCTGTGGCACTTTTGGCAGCAGGAATCATTTACTATATTTGGAGTTAATAGAATTAAGATTATAATAAGAACTGCCACACGAAAAGGTGTGGCAGTTTTGTTAGAAAAGTCATTAACTTTCCATCAGATATTTTTCATTGATCGCTAATACTTTTTCCATGGCATTGCGTCCCGGAGCTCCGATCGTATTTCGTTTCTCTACGCAGGTTTTCATGGAAATTGCCTCATAAATATCTTCCTCAAATACCGGCGAGATCTTTTTGTATTCTTCCAGTGGAAGGTCATCCAGAGAAATGTTTTTGTCAATGCAAAGGAGCACAAGCTGGCCGATGATACCGTGTGCATCGCGGAACGGAACTCCGTGGTTGACAAGATAATCGGCGGCATCCGTCGCATTGGTAAAGCCGTTTTTCGCACTGGCTTCCATATTTTCTTTCTTAAATTTCATCGTGTCGATCATGCCGTTAAAGAGAGAAATACATCCTTTCACGGTGTCGATTGCATCAAAGGTGAACTCTTTGTCTTCCTGCATGTCCTTATTGTAGGCAAGAGGGATGCCCTTCATCGTCGTAAGCATGCTGATGAGAGCACCATAGACACGTCCGGTCTTTCCGCGGATCAATTCTGCGATATCCGGATTCTTCTTCTGTGGCATGATACTGCTTCCGGTTGAATACGAATCATCGATGTCTACAAACTGGTATTCATTGGAATTCCAGACAATGATCTCTTCACAAAAACGGCTCAGATGCATCATAATCGTAGAAAGTGCACTGAGAAGTTCGATCAGGTAATCACGGTCGGAAACAGAATCCATGCTGTTTAATGTAGGACCATCAAAATTAAGCAGGGAAGCGGTATATTCACGGTCAAGCGGATAAGTTGTTCCGGCAAGAGCACCGGCACCGAGCGGGCAGTAATTCATGCGGTCATAGATGTCACGCAGACGACTGCGGTCGCGGCGGAACATTTCAAAATATGCGCCAAAATGATGAGCCAGAGTGACCGGCTGTGCTTTTTGCAGATGCGTAAAGCCAGGCATAAAAGTGTCCACATTTTCTTTCATAATGCGGTGAATCGTCACAAGAAGCTCTTTCAAAAGATCATTGAGTTCGACAATCTCATCGCGGGTGTATAATTTCATATCCAATGCTACCTGGTCATTGCGGCTGCGTCCGGTATGAAGTTTTTTGCCGGGATCGCCGATACGTTCGATCAGATGTGCTTCGACAAAACTGTGAATGTCTTCGTGTTCTGCGGTAAATTCCAATTTACCGGATTCGATATCCTCCAAAATGCTTTTCAATCCGCCGATAATCGTCTCTTTTTCGTCAGCGGTAAGAATTTTCTGTTTTTCAAGCATCGTCACATGGGCGATACTACCGAGGATATCCTGTTTATAAAATTTCTGGTCAAAAGAAAGCGAAGCATTGAAATTATGTACCAATTGATTCGTCTCTTTTGTAAAACGTCCTCCCCAAAGTTTCATGGTTCCACCATCCTTTTTAACAATAGTAATACTATGATAGCATTTTATACCAAGGAAATCAACTATTTTCAATTGTACATTGTACAGAAATTTGATATACTGGAAGCAGGAACGATACGATGAAGGAGAATGACGATGACAGGGCAGTTGAGTGATAAAAAAGAATTGACATGGCAAGAATGGGAAAAAATGGAAAACGACAACGCCGTTCTGGTAGATCTGAGAGAAGAAGTGGTCTACCATCATGGGTCGATTCCCGGAGCGGTCTGTATTCCGCTTCGCTGTTTTGCAGAAGAAAAGGAAAAATTGCCAAAGGATAAATGCATCGTGGTATTTTGCCAGCGTGGGGAAAAAAGTCTGCAAGTGGTAGAAGAACTGCGAAAAGAAGGCTGGCAGGCATACCATCTCGAAGGCGGGTTTTTGCGGTGGCTGATCGATCATGCAAAAGAGGTAAATATGGAACGGTATTCCCGTCATGTGCTTTTGGATGAAGTCGGGCAGCAAGGCCAGGAAAAACTTCTGGCATCGAAAGTGCTTGTCGTCGGAGCAGGTGGACTTGGTGCGCCTGTCGCTCTGTATCTTGCGGCGGCTGGTGTCGGAACGATCGGAATCGTGGATGCGGATGTCGTGGAATTGTCCAATCTTCAGCGGCAGATCATTCATAATACAAGCCGTCTAGGACAGAAAAAGGTGGATTCTGCCAAAGAAACGATCGAACTGCTCAATCCGGATGTGACCGTAAAAACGTATGCGATGCGGCTGACGCCGGAAAATATCGGGGAGCTTATCGGAGAATATGATTTTGTCGTAGACGGAGTGGATAATTTTGAAACCAAATTTTTGATCAATGATGCGTGTGTGCTTGCCGGCAAACCATTTTGCCATGGTGGAATCCTGCGGTTTCAGGGACAGGTCATGACGTATGTGCCGGGACAGGGACCGTGTTACCGCTGCATCTTTGAGGAAATTCCGGAGCAGGGAAGTGTGCCAAATTGCAGCGAAGCCGGCGTGATCGGCGTAATGGCGGGGATTATCGGCTGTGTGCAGGGCTTGGAAACGATAAAATATCTTCTCGGCATCGGCAGACTTTTGACCGGCCGCATGGTCGTTTTTGATGGCTTGAACCTGACATTTCGGGAGGTGAAATTTGGAAAAGCGATACCAACGTGTAAAGTCTGTGGAGAACATCCGGAGATCAAAGATGTGAAAGCGGAAGCGTGGCGATATGAAAGCCACGGAATTTGTACACTTCATTGACTTTTTCAAAAATTCTCGGTATAATAGAAAAGAATGACTAAGGGAGGATTCAGGATGACCAAAGAACGCCTGAAAGATTTGGCGGAAGTCAGTTTTTCGCAGGGACGATATACATTTACTCATTTTCTGTCCTTGGCAGAACAGGATGAGTTTTATACGATAGAACCCGAACTTCAATATGCCGGAATTACGGTGTCCGGCGGCTGTGACGGAACCGAGAGGCAGATGATCCGTTTTGGAAATCCGGAAGAATTTGGATATGAGGAAGAGTTTCCCATTTCCTGTATTCACTGCCGGCCGATGGCTGCAAAGTTTGCAGAAAAATGTAATCACCGGGATGTTCTTGGAGCACTTATGCACCTTGGCATCGAGCGGGAGGTAGTCGGAGATATCTGGGTAATGGAAAAAGAGAGTTATTTTTTCTGCCTGTCTTCCATGAAAGATTTTATCTGTGATAATCTTACCAAAATCCGTCACACCAATGTGGTCTGTGAAGAGATGCAGGAGATTCCGCAGGCGATAAAACCTGTTCTGAAAAGGGAAGAACTGGTTCTGACTTCGCCGCGTTGTGATGCCGTGGTGGCAAAAGTGTTTTCGTTGTCACGCAGTAAAGTAATTCCATTATTCCGTGAAAAAAAGATCTTTGTCGGGGGCAGAGTGTATGAAAATAACAGCGGGATATTAAAAGAAGATGATGTGGTCAGCGTGCGGGGATATGGAAAAATTATTTACCGAGGTGTGTTGAGAGAGACGAAAAAAGGACGATATACGATAGCGGTAGATCGATTCGTCTGAGATGGAGGATAACGATGAAGTGGAGACGAGATGCCAGAGATAAAAGACATTTTATAATAATGAGTGCCGTGGCGGTGCTGGTTCTTGTGATTGGTCTGTTTTTTGATCAGAACGGAGAACAGGCAGTGGAAACAAGTGGTACGCAGACAGTGACCGTGCGTGAAGGAGCCGTGACGGATGCTGCCGTGATGGCAGCACCGATAAGTGAAAGTGCAGTGCAGGCAGCGGCGACCCCATCTCCGGAAGACGGAATTTATACGTATCTTCAAGGACCAAAATCCTGGAAGGAACGACGGGAATGGTCCGGAAAATGGGGGAAAACATTTTATGATGGGCAATCGTTCGGTGCGTTTGGCTGTGGATTCTGCTGTATGGCAAATATTTACAGTTCGCTGACAGAGTACCAATGTCTTCCGACGGATATTTACCGGTATGCAAAAAAAGTAACGTATTATCCGGGGGGAGGGGCCATCTCCTGGGAGCAGATGCAGGCAACCTTGAATTCGGTAGGCTTTGAAACATCGCTACATCACAAACCCTCAACGTACAAACAATTTTTAAACCAGGTACAGGAAGGCCGGGCGAGTCTTGTGCTTGTGAGCAGTGCGAACGACTCTTCTTATTGGAAAAATACACCGGGACATTATGTGACCCTTTTCTTATACGATAAAACAGACAACACAGTATTTTTGGCAGATTCCGGAGATCCGGAGCACAACCGCCACCGTGTCAGCTGTAAGACAATTTATAAGGCATTAAAGACGAGCAGCGATTATCATTTTATGTCCATTGACAGTTATAATAAAGAGAAGGATCAGTGGAAGCATAAAGGAATCAAAGGAAACTGGGTTCGTCCTCAGACATTAGAAGATTAAGAAAGAGAGAAGATGGCATGCAGATACCGGAACAGGTACAATGGATTCTTGATAAGCTGGAAGAAAATGGCAAAGAGGGATATGCTGTCGGTGGATGTGTCAGAGACAGTGTGCTGGGACATGTGCCGAAAGATTGGGATATTACGACATCTGCAAAACCGGAAGAGGTAAAGCAGATCTTTCGCAAAACTATAGATACCGGAATCGCACATGGAACTGTAACCGTTATGGTGGAAGGAACCGGATATGAGGTAACCACATACCGTGTGGATGGAGAATATGAAGATCACCGACATCCCAAACAGGTAGAATATACGGCAAATTTGGAAGAAGATTTGAAACGCCGCGATTTTACGATCAATGCGATGGCGTACAATCCGAAAAGCGGGATGATCGATCTGTTTGGTGGCATTTCCGATCTGGGAAAAAAGGTCATTCGCTGTGTCGGAGATGCGAGACAGCGTTTTTCCGAAGATGCCCTGCGGATGCTCCGTGGTGTGCGTTTTGCCGGGCAGCTGGGATTTGATGTCGAAAAAGAGACTCTCGAGGCCGTCTATGAATTGGCTCCGACGATACAAAATGTGAGCAAAGAGCGGATTCGGGTAGAGATTACAAAATTACTTTTATCCGGTCAGCCGGAAAAACTAAAACTGGCAGAAGACACCGGGCTTTGTGAATATTTTTTTCCGGAGTTTCGTAAGATGCTTCAGACGACACAAGAAAACCCGCATCATACATTTTCTGTGGGAGAGCATGCGATGAAGGCTGTGAAGCATGTTCAGGAATTATACCGGGAAATGGAAAAAGAAGAGATGAGAACAAGCATTTTTTCACCGTTTGATAAAGCCTTTGGCGATGAAAAATGCAAGACGATATTAGTATATGCGGCACTGCTCCACGATGTAAGTAAGCCGGAGACCAAAACCATCGACGCGGACGGAACTGCGCATTTTTATGGACACGATGTCAAAGGAAAAGAACGGGCAAGGGAGATTCTCCGCCGACTCCGTTTTGACAATGATACGATTCATATGGTGTCTCAGATCGTAATGTTTCACGAGCGAAGATATCAAGGGGGAAGACGTGAGCTGCGCCGGCTTGTCAATCAGGCAGGTAGAGAGGTAATGCCATATCTGTTTTTGATACAGCAGGCAGATATCCTCTCGCAGAGCGATTACCGGAGAGAAGAAAAAGAACACCGGCTTCAGATGGCAAAACAGGATTATGAGAAGGTTTGTGCGCAGGGAGAAGCGGTGTGTCTCAAAGAACTTCATGTGACAGGAAAAGATTTGATCCGGCTGGGAATGAAAGCAGGACCGGAACTTGGAAAAATGTTACAGCGATTAATGGATACCGTATTGGAAGATCCGGAGATGAATGATAGAGAGAATCTGTTAGAACAAGCAAAAGAGTGGATGAAAAATGACGAGGGAAGGTGAAGGTGATGTTTCACAATGATCGAAAAACAATAGCACTGTTCAGTTGCAATTCGCATGGCGAATACCAGCGTGAAATTTGTACCGGCGCGGCAATACAGGCGGAAAAATCAGGGTACAATCTTGCAATATTTACATGCTATGGAAATTATGGACAGAATCCCCTTTATGCACAGGGAGAAAAAGATATTTTTTCACTGCCGGATTATCAGGATTTTGCCGGTATTATCGTAGCAGGGGATACCTTTTCGATTGATGAGGCGATGGAAGATGTGATCGGATCGCTACAGGAAAAAGCAGATTGTCCGGTGGTCAGCCTCCGGCAGAAAATGGAAGGTGTCAATAATATTTTAGTGGACAATATGGCATCTGTTGGTGGGATGATCCGTCATTTGATTGAATGTCATGGAGCAAAAGACATTGCATTTATGACAGGGCGGAAAGGACATCCGGATGCCGAAGAACGATTATGCAGTTTTTATCAGGTAATGGAAGAGTATGGAATTTCAGTACCGGAACATCGGGTGTATTATGGTGATTTTTGGAAAAATGAAGGAAAAGCTGCCTGTGACTGGTTTATGAAAGAAGGAAAATGTCCGGATGCAATCGCCTGCGCCAATGACTATATGGCGATGGCAGTCATTGATGAACTTTATAAAAGAAATCTCAGTGTGCCGCAGGATGTGATCGTGACAGGATATGATGGAATCAAGTCCGGAATGATATACAGTCCGTCGGTGACTACGGTTCGCGTGGACTTTACGGACATGGCGAAAAAAGCAGTTGCGTTAATTGATAAGCATCAAAATGACCCTTCCGTGGAAGATATTTATGTGACGGCAGAATTAAAAGCGAGAGAATCGTGTGGATGTCTTGCGGATAACCATTCTTCCATCGTGTATTACCGCTGTATGAATCATGATAATATTGTAGATCATGATAATCTTGAATTGCAGTTTTGCTTTATGAATATACAACTTGGAAGAGTAGAAAAATTTGAGGAGATCAATCCGATCATTCAGACGTATATTTACAACATTGAAGGATTTAAAAATTACCTCATCTGCCTCCGTGATGATATTATGATGGATGACAAAGATCCTCATGGATATACGGATTGGATGGATGCTAAAATTGTATTTCATAATCGTGAGAACCAGGGAAATGTCAGCTATGAATTTGACCGCCGGCAGTTGATCCCAAAAGAACTGGCGAGCGAGGAACCGCAGTGTTATGTGTTCAGTCCGCTGCATTTTCAGGATGAATGTTACGGATACGAGGCATATTCCTATGAAAGTCCGGAAAATGCAGGAAAACTGTATATGCGCTGGAGTATGGCAATTGACGATGTCATTATGAATGTTTTGGTAAAAAGCAAGATGAAGCGTGCCATCGATGAACTGGAGATCATGTACATACAGGATGTGATGACAGGATTATTTAACCGCCGCGGATTTGAAAAATATGCAAGAATCCAGTTTATGAATGCACGAGCGAGAGACAGTGTGGTATGTGTTATCGGAATCGATATGGATGGTTTAAAACCGATCAATGATATTTACGGGCACCACGAAGGTGACTCGGCACTGCGTGCGGTAGGCTATGCGATCCAGGAAGCTGCGATAAGCGGACAGATCGGAGCGCGCATCGGCGGGGATGAATTTGAAGTATTATTCCCATGCCAGGACGAGGAAGATGTAAAAAACTGGGTACGTGTCTTTGAGCGAAGCCTTGCTAATTATAATAAAAAATCACGCAAACCATACGAGGTATATGCCAGCCTCGGTTATAAAATGGGCATCCCGGGAGCGGGAGATACATTAGAAAGTTATATGAGGGAATGCGATGATATCATGTATCACAATAAAGTGGCAAATAAAATGAAACGAAATCAGACATTGCGCTGATTGAATCCGGAGGAGAAAGACGAATGGATATTAATAAAAAAATAGCAGAAGAATTAGAGATTAAGGTATGGCAGGTAGAGGCCGTCGTTAAGCTGGTTGACGAAGGAAATACGATTCCTTTTATCGCCCGTTACCGAAAAGAACAGCATGGGGCCTTGAATGATGAACAGCTTCGTAATCTGCACGAAAGACTGATCTATCTTCGCAATCTGGAAGAGAAGAAAGAACAGGTTCTGGCAAGTATTGAAGAGCAGGGCAAATTGACAGAGGAATTAAAAGCACAGATTCTTGCAGCACAGACACAGGTTGTCGTGGATGATCTGTATCGTCCATATCGTCCGAAACGCCGTACTCGTGCGACGATTGCCAAAGAAAAAGGATTGGAAGGACTTGCTAATATTATCCTGCTTCAGATGACAGAGCAGCCATTGGAGACCGAAGCAGAAAGTTATCTCTCGGAAGAAAAAGAAGTAAAGACGACGGCAGAGGCAATCCAGGGAGCGATGGATATCATCGCAGAATCCGTGGCCGATGATGCCGATTATCGTATGTATATCCGTAAACTTACGATGGAGGAAGGACTTCTTGTATCTGTCGCAAAAGATGAAAAAGAAAAATCGGTTTATGAAAATTATTATGAATTCAGTGAAGCGGTAAAGAAGATCGCGGGATACCGTATTCTGGCGATTAATCGAGGAGAAAAAGAAAAATTTCTTACCGTAAAAATAGAAGCACCGGAAGAACGTATTTTGCGTTATCTGGAAAAGAAAGTGATCACGAAAGAAAATCCATATACGACGCCGTGTCTCAAGGAAGTGTTGGCTGACAGTTATAAACGTCTGATCGCACCATCGATCGAACGTGACATCCGCAATGAATTGACGGAAAAAGCAGAAGACGGTGCCATCAAAGTATTTGGAAAAAATCTTACCCAGCTTCTGATGCAGCCTCCGATCGCCGGCAAAGTGGTACTTGGCTGGGATCCGGCATTTCGTACCGGCTGTAAATTAGCTGTTGTGGATGAGACAGGAAAAGTATTGGATACGATCGTCATTTTTCCGACAGAGCCACAGAAAAAAGTAGAAGAGTCCAAACGTATCGTAAAAGGGCTGATTGATAAATACAATATTTCCCTGATTTCCGTCGGAAATGGAACGGCTTCCCGTGAGTCCGAGATGGTGATCGTGGAGATGTTAAAAGAGATCAATAAACCGGTTCAGTATGTCATTGTAAACGAGGCAGGAGCTTCGGTTTATTCGGCAAGCAAACTGGCGACGGAAGAATTTCCGAATTTTGACGTGGGACAACGTAGTGCGGTTTCGATTGCAAGACGCCTTCAGGATCCGCTTGCGGAATTGGTAAAAATCGATCCGAAATCCATCGGAGTCGGACAGTATCAGCACGATATGAACCAGAAGAAATTGAGTGAAGCATTGACGGCGGTAGTCGAAGACTGTGTAAACAATGTCGGCGTCGACCTGAATACGGCATCGGCTTCCCTGTTAGAATATATCTCCGGTATTTCCAAACCGATTGCAAAAAATATCGTAGCCTACCGCGAGGAAAATGGTAAATTTACAAGCCGCAGACAGCTTCTCAAAGTGGCGAAACTTGGACCGAAAGCGTTTGAACAGTGTGCGGGATTTATGAGGATCAGCGATGGAAAAAATCCATTGGATGCAACGAGTGTACATCCGGAATCTTATGGGGCAGCAGAGGAACTTCTTTCCCTTCTCGGATTTGGTAAAGAAGATGTCCGTGGCGGTGTAGTTGGTCTTTCTCTTTTGGCAAAAGACCGTAAATCCCTTTCCGAAAAACTTGGAATCGGTGAGATGACGCTCAATGATATCATCAAAGAATTGGAAAAACCTGGAAGAGACCCGCGCGACGAGATGCCCAAACCGGTTCTTCGTACCGATGTGCTTGAGATGAAAGATCTGAAAGAGGGCATGATCCTCAAAGGAACCGTACGCAATGTCATTGATTTTGGCGCATTTGTAGACATCGGAGTACACCAGGACGGCTTGGTACATGTTTCCAAACTGACAAATAAGAAATTCGTGAAACATCCATTGGAAGTGGTAAGTGTCGGAGACGTGGTTGAAGTAAAAGTGCTGTCAGTAGATCTGCAGAAAAAACGTATCCAACTGTCCATGATTTTATAATGATAGAAATGAGGGCTTACAGTGAGAAGGAAAATATTAGCAATCACATTAGCAAGTATGCTGGTGCTTAGCAGCTGTGGAAGCAGCGAACAGGTAAAAAAAGAAACAACCGACATATCGCAGACAAAAGAAGAGGCAAGATACGAGAGCAAAGAAATGTCACTGCCGGATCCTTTGCAGACCGCAAATGCGTCTGCCAGCGATTATCTGGGAGCCTCTTTTGAAGGCTTTGTGGCGGATCTTCAAGGAAAACCGGCGGTATATTCCAGTGATTTTACGCTGGAAGATGACGAGTACAATGCCACGATAAGCAGATGGACACTCGATGAGAAAGGCAACTGGGAATCTGATGAATTGTGCGACGTTTCACTCAGCGAATTTTTAAATAATAAATACGAGCAGAAGGAGTGGACGCGCTGTAAAGTTCAGAATTTCCGCCGGGGCGACAACGGAAATCTGTACGCGGTTTTTGTATATTATGAAAAGGCGGATCTTGAAGTCAACGGAGAAGTGACCGATGGAATTGCAGAAAAATATTCGATTCTTGAAATCGATGAAGAAAATGATTCGGTTTATGAAATCCCATTGGAAGCAGCTCCGGCAGTAAAGGAAGATTTTGGAAAACAAGAAGCCTGGGAAGTAGACTGGATCACAGATTACCACGTCTATGAAGATGGAAACATTCTTTTGATCTGCGGAGAAAGCGGAGGCGGATACGGCTATTACATCGACGGGGAGACCGGAAAAACATTAAATGATCTTGGAAGTGTCATTTCCTCCAAGACACGTTTTGCTTATGGAGAGAGCGAATTGATTTTTTATTCCAAAGGCCTCAAAAGTTTTCAGGTGCTTGGAATCCCGGATCTTGAAGAGCAAAATAAATTTGGCAGTTCTCTTGGCGATGACGTGCTTGGAAAAGAATGGTATTTTTATATGAATCCGGATGACTGGAAATTGTATCTGTTTAACGGCGATACGGTATATCAGGCAGCCAATTATCAAAATTCCGAGGAACTGGAACCATTGACCAGCGCAGCGACATTTGATGATCTGGCGCAGGGACAGGCGACAGTGATGGACTTTTTTGTCGGAGACAACGAGGATTATTATATTTGTCTGGTGGAAACCACGGAGGAATATGGTGTGGAAAGTTCGAGTTACCGGATGGTTCATTATACAAAGGCATAGGGACGAGAAAAAGGTTTTTGTTTATTTAAGCAAAGACCTTTTATTTTTTAAAAAAATTTATCCCCTCGTGAACCTTTTGCCCTTTTAAAGTATCTAATATATAGAAGTACTTCCGACGGGAAGTATATGGAGGAAAAGCGCTTACCATGAAAAAAGAATACTTCAGTTTACAGATACGACGGTATAAAGAGGAAATGTTTCTTTTGGCAAATAGTATTGTGAACAATTATCATGATGCCGAAGATGTCGTGGCAGAGACGATATTGACGGCTTATGAGAAAATACATACTCTTCGCGATGAGGAAAAATTCAAAAGCTGGCTGATGCAGATATTAGTGAACAATGCCAGAAAGGAAATTAAGAAAAGAAACCGGTATCTTTTTACGGATGAGATTGAAAAATTTCTTCCGCAGGAAAATGAACAGACTAAGAAAGTGTGGGAATTTATCTTTTCACTGGACGAGGATCTGCGTGTTATCGTTGTATTACATTATTATCAGGGATTTCAAGTAAAAGAAATCGCTAAAATGCTGCATGTTCCGCAAGGGACAGTAAAATCCAGACTGTTCCGGGCAAGGAATGAGCTGAAAAAATTAATAGAAGAAAATGAGGAAAGGGAGTGATAAGATGCAGGATTTATTTGATGAAGAGTTAAAAGAATTACTACAAGGTACCAAGATACAAGTACCGGAGTCATATGACAAAAAAGTGGAAGAAACATTGTCAAATGTTTCTATACCCTCAAAAAAACGATATTTGCATTTGTTTTATTCAAAAACTGCGGCTGTGATTGTGATATGTGTTACCGTACTCGCTTCTTCTCTGGGAGTGGGGGCAGCACTGAATCTTTACCGGGAAAAAATGCAGTCAATGACCGAAGAAGAAAAGAAGCATTATAATAAAGAAGTGCAGGATTCCGAAAACGCTGGAGACAGTTATTCTCGGGCTTTGACGGAAAAAGAGGAAAAGAGGATGCAATCCCTTCGTGCCGCCTATGAAAAACAGGGAAAATTTCCGGCAAGCGAAATACGAGAAGTTTCCCGAAAAAGTGATATACGAGAAAATGAACTGGCATTTTGTGCGGAAAACAGCACTTTTTATCTGCCGCAGGAAGAACTCACAGAGGAACAGATACTGGAAATCATCGATTTTATGGAAAAACGTGATTTTAGTGTCAGAGAAGAAAATAAAGTGGCGGAAGAGACGCCGAAGCCGGATGAAAAAATCAGCAGGAAAGAAGCAATACAGCTTGCCCGTAAAAGCATTGAAGCCATGTATTTGGTGACAGCCGATAAGGCAGATGCCCGCTGCAAATTTAATGCAACTAAAAATGCAGAAGGAAAGAGGCTGGCCAGTTATCAAATTACGTTAAAGGATAAAGCATGGGATTTTGATGCTTCTGTCGAAATTGAAAGTAAGAATGGAGAAATCCAGCAGATTGCTATCGAACATAAGAAGCAGGAAGAATATACCGGTGGAATAAAGGCAGACAAGAAAAAGTTTGCTGCAAATGCTTCTATTATAAAGAACATACAGAAGGCTCTTTATCCTGAGGACAAGGTACAAAAGATTTCTATGCAGTATGTCTGCGAAAAAGATAATACCCTGAAACGCGGCAATGTTAAATACATTGTAAAAACAGAAACCGGAGAAGCGGTAGTTTATCTTTATAGTATGAATACCAAAAGTGTTTATCAGATGTATCGCTTAGAAGATGCGTCCTACCTGGATAAACAAAAATCTCAGGATGAATTGGTGTGTGAAGTAGAAATTGATGGATAAATAAAAGATCATAAGCAAAATGAGAAAATGATTTAATAAGGAGGAATCAGATTATGATGAAAAAAGCAAAACGTTTTTTGGCAATGACAGCTGCACTAATGCTGTGCTTCGGCTTGGTGAATCTGCCGGGAATTGATGTTAAGGCGGCAGAAACATTGGAAGCAGAAGCGCAGGAGGAGTATCCGGGGGATGTGATTGGCACTGCTACAATCAATCTTACACAAACTTATGCAATTGGTGAAAATGGCAATGTAAAAGGGGATGGGGCAAGATTACGTAAACAGCCGAAAAAGACAGCGACTGTACTTGAATTGATGTATAATGGTGAACATGTGTGCATTAATTATACCAAAAGTGCAAGCGAATCAAATGGCGACTGGTATTATGTAAAACGCGTGAAAACAGGAACATGGGGCTGGGTATATCACAGTTACCTTACACGCTGGTAGGAAAGAAATTAGAGAATCATTTTGCTTTGATATAAATTAAGTGAATGACTGAAAACTGTGTGATGGGTGGAATAGTAACCGCTCATCACATAAATTTGGTCGTTTGCTACTTTGTTACACTTGTTGTAAATGTGGAAGATACTAGGAGTGAGAAGAGAAAGTTTTCGTGATAGAAAGAGATACAGAAGATAAAATGGTAGAGAATTATTTTTCATAATAGGTCGGGATAGAATCATACGATGTTTCTCGTGGAAGAAATTTGTTTGCTAAGGTAAAACAAAGAATAGAAAGAACGAGACAGCATAAAAAAGCGATAATTATTCGCTTCGCATAGAAAATACGAGTGTCCCAATAAGGCAGAGACTCAAAAAATAAGTTGTGCACTTCCTGCTTGTTTGCATGAGGATTATCTGCAAGATAATCCTCAATGCTTTCGCACAATGCCATGCTGCATTTTTTGAGTTCTGCCTTGGAACATTTATTTGTTCTTTTGTAATAGTGTTTACACTTTAAAAATAATAGCCAATGTGATTTGTATAGCATATTAACTGATAACTCCATTTTTATAATTAGTTAATGATTTCTAATGGTGTAGGTTCGGCATCAGGACTTGCGGTAGGGGCTGGAGAAGAGATGTCTTTTATACTCTCAACATAGTACCCATTTCTCCGTTCATAACTCGTATTAAAATGGCGAATACCAAAATACAATGACGAACCTAAAACAATAAGGACTAATACGGCAACAATAATAAATTTATTGAAGCGAGTATGTTTGAGTTTGTCAGAATAAGCGGATAAAAAAGCATCCTTAATCTCATCTGATTTTCCAAAATGATTTTCCAGATCTTTTAAAGCAGCATCTGGGTTATCGGAAGTAAATTCGGAAATTGCTTGAGTTAAATCATCTAAAAAACGTTTTTTTATCTTATGTGGTCCATTGTAATTCTTTTTTACACTATTAATGTATTGGTTGATTTCTTTCTGTGTCAGCATTGCTAAGCTCCTTGTTTTCTTCATTGTAAAGTAGTACATTTTGAATTGCTTCTGTCATCATAAAATATTCTTGGGAAAGTGCCTGTAAATATTCGATTCCTTTTTCAGTTATGTGATAATAAACGCGCTTACGGCGTTTTCCAACTTTCACTTCATTGTCTGTAAGATAGCCATTATCAACAAGTCGATATAGTGTGGGATACATGCTTGCTTCTTTCAATTCATATTTGTTTAAACTTCGTTCGTATAGTTCGTTTTTTAATTCATATCCATACTTATCCGAGTGCCGTAACAAAGTTAAAAGAAGCAAATCAATGGTTCCGCGTTTTAAATTCTCTCGAATTGCGTCTGTATTCATAACTTAACCAAATCCTTATAAATGTAATATTCTAATTGTTAATAAAGAATATAGTGTAAGTGTAATTGATAAAAAACAAAATGTCAAGAATAATGCCCTAAAGGAAATATTAAATTTATGAGAAAAATATATTGACACACATATACTTTGTGTGATAAAGTAAGTGCAAACATAGAAAACGTGGATATACTAAGTTAGGATGAGAAGAGAAAGTTTTTGTGATAAACAAAGATAGAAACACAATTAGAAAACAGAAAGCGAGGCTTTTCTATGAAAAAATCAATACTATTGTTACTTTCATTAATGTTATGTTTAATCCTTTCGCCGCGGGTATATGCGGAGACTGTTGAAAAGGATAAGGCATTTTATGAAGTAAATGCGGATGGACAAACCGTTTCACTGGAAAGTATAACGGATAATGAACAGAAAGAAACATATAGGATTCCGGAAAAAGTGGAAGTAAATGGAAAAACTTATACGGTTACGGCTGTGAAGGGGGGCATTTTTTATGCGAAAAAAATTGTTATCCCGGCTACGGTTAAGCAGATTGACTTCGGTGGGGTGAATTGGGGAGACAAAGAGTTGGAAGTTGCACCGGGAAACTATTTCATTTTACACATGGTTGAAAAATATCAAATGGTTATTAAAGCTGGTGCTGGTATGTGTTTGCAGCATACCAGCGCCATTAAAAAATTTTCTATTGTGAACCTTTTTGCCTTCTAAAGTATCTAATATATAGAAGCTGCTTAATCACTGTTTTTGTCGTCTATCCTTAAATTGTGGTTGTCTGTCAAAAAATGGTGATTTTATAGAAAAGGTATGTTATACTAAAAATACAAAATAGTATGAGGAGGAGTTCCCTATGAAAACAAAAAACATTGCAATGATCTTAACTCTGGCATTGACGGCAGGGCTCTGTCAGACAGCAGCTCCGTCGCAGGCAGCGACACCAAAGTTGAGCACCAAAAAACTCACGATGAAGGTAGGAAAAACGGCTGTACTTAAGGTAAAGAAAACCAGTAAAAAAGCCAAATGGTCGATTGTGTCAGGAAAGAAAAACATTCGTCTTACGGCAAAGAAAAAGACAAGTGTAAAAGTAAAAGCAGTAAAAGCCGGAAAGGCGAAAATTTCCTGTAAGATTGGAAAGAAAAAACTGATCTGCAAAGTGACAGTGTATGGATCGATACCACCATGTGTAATACCGACACAGCAGCCGACACAAAGCCCGACCGTGACGGCAAGTGCGACACCGACGGCGACAGTGGAGCCAACCAGTACCCCAACGCAGACACCGATAGTGACTCCAAATTATGAAATAAAAACCATTAATACTCCGGGACCAGTTGCAGATTATGACTGTTTACAAGTTGAACCAGCTGGATATAAAAGTTATTTTAATGGAGAAGATGTTATAATTGGTGCACCTTGGTGCAAGGAGATTAAATTTTTTGGAACCGATATTTGGAGAAACGATATTGAACAGATTATTATTTCCGATTCCAACAAAGTACCGAAAGAGGCATTGGGTCAATTCGATCTTTCGGAAAAACAAAACGGAAGTGTTATGGCATGGTATACGGATAAGGACAATGATGGAAAATATGAAATGACCATTGGACAAAATGGTGGAGTGGTGGCAAATGTAAATTCATCCTATTTATTTTCTTCAATAAAAAACGAAGAGGAAAATGAGCCATTTTTGGTTGGAATTGAAAATCTGGATACCTCCCATGTGGAAAGTATGAGAGCGATGTTCTATTTTTCAAAAGATGGAACAAAAGAGTTTGATCTGGGAGATCAATTTGATACGTCCAACGTGAAAGACATTTCAAATATGTTTATTGAAATGGGAGAAGGTACGTTGAAAAAGATCAGACTGGGTGCTAAATTTGATGTATCCAAGGTAGAAAAGCAAAGTGGTGCCTTTGAATATGCAGGAAAACCATATGAATTGTATTGTTACGTAAAAGATGATGCAACGCGACAGTGGTTTATTGAGCATGCAGAAGATATGTGCTGGTATATAGGCTTTTATACGAGTTGGGATTATAAACCGGGATATAATGATTATATTGTTAATGAACAATCTATGGGGCTGGCAGGTGTGCCTATACGTACTCATGAGCCAACGGATAACCGCATAATGGCAGAATCTGCAAAATATACCGAACTGCCAAGTAAGGATGAAAATGGATATCCGATATCTTATGTGACAGATGCCAAAAGATATTATTTCTTTGGAACCGAGATAAAGAGAGACGACATCGAAGAATTAACAATAGAAACTTCCTGCAAAGTACCGGAAGAGGCGTTGGGACAATTCGATCTTTCCGAAAAACA
>UQAQ01000023.1 GCA_900539115.1 uncultured Roseburia sp. | reverse complement strand
ATGAAGGCTCATTCTGCTGAGAAACAATTAAAAAAATCCCTTATATTAAGGGAAAAAAGACTTGATTATTTAGGGAGAGAATTGATTAAAAGCAATGCAAAAAAATTAGAAATGATGTTATAATAAATGTATTGAACTTTTTAGAAATATTCGATATTAATGGATGATTTATAATATTGGATATAGATTTTTGAAAAATATATGGAGGGAATGAAGTGGAAGATACACCGATTGTAGTGAAGTCACATAATGTCCATTTGGATACAGAATATGTACAATGGATGTTTGAATTAAAAGAAAGATATAGGCATACACAAGTGAGAGCGGCGGTTAAAGTGAATGCAGAACAGTTAATGTTTAATTGGTTATTGGGAAAGGATTTAGTTACAAGAAAAGCCGATGAGAAGTGGGGGACAGGTGTTGTTGAGCAAGTTAGTTTAGATCTTCAAAATGAATTTCCAACAGCAAAGGGGTTTAGTACAACAAATCTTTGGAATATGAAAAAATGGTATTTGTTCTATTCGGAGAATCTCCAACAACTTGTTGTAGAAAATTTAGATGATTTTTGTATCAATCAATTAAAACAATATAATGGAGATGCTATTCAAAAAATCCAACAGCTTGTTGGAGAAATAGATTTTCCGGCAATATTTGCGTTTGTTCCATGGGGACATCATGTGCAAATAATTACAAAATGCAAAAATGTAGATGAAGCAATGTTTTATATTAGGGGGACCATTACAGAGGGATGGAGTCGAAATGCGTTATTAAATTACATCAAGGCAGATTACTATCATAAAAAGGGAATAGCAATAACCAATTTTGATGAACATTTAACTATTTCACAAAGTAAGTTAGCTAAGGAAATTACAAAAGAAACATATGATTTAGGATTTATTGAATTGCCATCAGAATATCAAGAAGCGGATTTAGAAGATGCACTGGAAAAAAATATTACGCAATTCCTATTAGAGTTGGGTACGGGTTTTGCATTTGTGGGAAGACAGAAAGAAATAATAGTTGCAGGAAAGACAAGATGGATAGATATGCTTTTCTATCATATAAAATTAAAATGCTATGTTGTTGTTGAATTAAAAGTGGTTTCATTTGATCCGGAATTTGCCGGAAAATTGAATTTTTACGTAAATGCTGTGGATGAATTGATTAAGACAAAATCAGACAATCCAACAATAGGGCTTCTTATTTGTAAAGACATGAACCAAACGGAAGTTCAATGGGCATTTCGGGGAATAGAGACACCAATGGGAGTTGCTACCTATGATAATGTAAGAATAAAGGAAATTGAGGAACAACTACCTTCTGTTGAGGCTATTCAAGCAAGAATAAAGCAAGCGGAAGAGGAATTCAGATTAAATATTCAAAAATCTTGTTCGAGTTAAGTATGGGGCGAATGAGAGAAGACTTTAAAAAGAAAAGGAGAAATTTCTATGATAGTTGTGGATAATAGAGGAAATGAATTTCTTGATTTTATTCCTGTTGACGAAACAAATGCGGAAGGGCAATATGAACCGATCACGCATTGTTTAGCGGTTGTAAAAATAGAAGATGATTATCTTATGGGGTGGAATAAATGGCGCCAGGAATGGGAGATTTTTGGAGGTTGCAGAGAGGATAAGGAAACATTAAAAGAATGTATTATCCGCGAATGTCATGAAGAAATCGGTTTATCAGATGTTGAATACAAATATTTAGGATTGATGTATTTAAAAATGGCACCGGGATATTTTAATCCCGATTGGCATTATGAGTATGGTGGGTTATACGGAGTTACGTTGCCAAAGAGATATCTTGAAATTATTGAAAAATACAGAACCGATAAAGAAGAAGTAGAAAAACTTGCTTTTTATAAGAATATCAAAGGAAAAGAAAAAATAGCAGTTATTGACGAAAAACTATTAGAATATTGGAAGTAGATGCAAGTCATGAAAGAAGTGAAAAGTTATCCAGGCAAAACCTTTTATTTTCTTGACATAAAAGCAAACCTCGTATAAAATATATCTAAAATTATTAAAAATTTAGAATGAAAAAACGGAGGTATATAGTATGAAGAAGATAAAAAAAGGTTTTGCTCTTTTGCTTGTTTTTGTCATGGTAGTTTCTGTGATCCCACAGAGTGCTTTTGCAGCAAAAAAGAAGGTAAAACTAAGCAAGAAAGCGGTAACGGTGGCAGTGGGAGAGGCCGTTAAGATTCAATTGAAAAATAACAAGAAGAAAGTAAAATGGAATATTACATCCGGTAAGAAGAATGTTACATTAAGTAAAAAGAAAAAGACCGGTGTTATTATTAAGGGAAAAAGGCTGGTAAAGCTAAAGTTCAAGCAAAAATTGGAAAGAAAAAATATGTTTGCAAAGTTACCGTAAAAAAAGCGGCGACACATGATAACGACAATCCGAATAACGGAAAGACAACGACGGAACCAACACAGGTACCAAGTCAGGCACCGACAGTATCACAGCAGCCGGTTCCGCCTGTGATATCCCAAACTGCGAATCCTTCTGAGATCCCGCTGCCATCGGTAAAACCGACACCGGAACCAACGAGCAATCCGTCTCAGACACCGGCGCCATCGGTAAAACCGACACCGGAACCAACGAGCGATCCGTCTCAGACACCGGCGCCATCGGTAGAACCGACACCGACCGCTTCACAGCAGCCGGCTACTCCGTCTCCGAAACCGACGATAAAACCGGAGAACCATTATCAGGGACTTTATGCGGAGTCGGAGCCATTTGTGATCAGTTCTGTTACATTTGACAAAGAGGTTACTTCCTATTCTTTAGCGTATACTAATATTTATGTAACGCAGGAAGGGGCAACGTCATTAAAGGAGGTTGTACCGGATGTGTCAAAATGTTCTTTTACGGTGTATTGTTATGGGAAAAAAGCGGAAGTGAAAGGAATTTCAGATATTGTCTGGAATGAGAAAGAGGGAGAAGATCCCTATTATTCGTTTGCGCTGACGGTGGAGCAGGACGGCAAAGAATATACGGAAACGGTTAAGATGATGCTTGGTGTGCCGGAGTATCCGAACAACCCCGGCAATTTGAGCAATGGTCTGACGGTATTATCGCTGCAGGCGGATGACAAGACCTATGAGTTGGAACGAAATGTAGCTTATGGTGGTGAAACTTATTATTTTAAAGATAAAGAAATTGACATATCGAAGATTGCAGAGGCGGAGAAAGTTTCGATCGTTGGTGTTTATGAGGAAGAAACGGTTACGATAGATGTGGAGATACGGAAGTGGAATCAAGGGTATGCATTCTTTATAAATCAATCTTTTAAAAAAGGGAATTTGGAAATTGGTTCCGGGTATTTTTATGGCTACAAAAAATCAGATCGTTATTTTGATGTAGATGCGTTTACCTCAACAAAAGGTGAAGTAACCGGTGATATGGTATCCAATGAATGGTGTTTCGTCTATGAGCCGAAATTGGAAAAAGGAAAATCGTTAAAAGATATTTTTGAAAACCTTCCAGAAGAGCTGAATATTTATCGCACGGTTTATAATAATGCCTACTATAAGGACAATGAGATACGAAATGTGGTATGGCATGAAGAATCTTTTTATGAAAATAAAGAGGATCCGGGATATTATACGTTTGATATTGTCGTGACGGTGGACGGGAAGGAACTTACGCAGGAATATAAACTGATACAAAGACAAAGAACGTATCAGGTATCCGGAAAACTGACAACGGCAGATGGGGTTCCGATTTCAGATGTAAGCATAATACTGGAGCAGGAAGGTGGATCACAGGAAACAGTTAAGACCGATTCAGAGGGATATTTCTCGAAGAAGTTGATTAAGGGAACGTATCAGTTTAATCTGGGAAAATCGTTTACGGTAGAAGACGAGGACTTGCAGTGGAATGAGTCACTTCCGGTTTATAAGATTATGGGCAAAGTGACCCGGAAGGGCGTTCAGTCGAAAGATGTCCCGGCATTTTGGTTTGATTCACAGGATGATACACAAACAATTGCCAATGAAAGCGATTATAGTGGGACAGAGATTAGGTATTGGTCTTATTTGGAAAAGGGAATCTATAACGTGGTAGCAGTTAACACGTTGGTTGATACGATAACCGTAACGAAGAGTGGAACTCACGATATTACGATGGAACTCGGAATGGTTTTCGGAAAAGGTTCCGGATATTATAAATTTGTAAATACAGAGGATCCCGAAGTGTATGAGCAGCCATATGCAGCATATGGAAGCTACAAGGTTTATCTCAAACCGGGTACTTATAAAGTGCAAAAAGACGGAACGGTTATTGATACCATTGAAGTAACGCTTGGTGACATGGAAAAAGATTATGTTAGCTATACATGCAAAGGCGAACTGCTTGATATGAAAGGGGTCCGGATCCCGAAAAGTGTATATAACTACGATATTGTGGTCAAGAAAGAGGATACGGTGTATAAAAATCTTTCACTGACAAGATGGAGTGAGGGGACATCCGGCTACAATTTTTCTGCTTTACCGGGTACCTATCAGTTTTACTACGGTGAAAAGAAGATTGCAGAGGTTACGGTTACGGATTCTGATGTTGTAAAGGATTTAACGATGCCAGTGAAATACAAAAAGATAAAAATGTACGATGCGCAGGATCAGCTGATTCCTCTTACACAGCAAGTCACGTTGCTAAACCAGGAAAGCAAGCAAATGTATTATCTGTATGGAGAAGAGGACGAGGACTCCGTAGGTTTTTCAATGGCTATGGCGCTGCCTCTGGGGACATACCAATTTGAAACTTACGAAGGTATGCCAAGTGTGCAGGGTAAGACGATTACGGTAAAAGAGGACACTGACGAGATTGTCATGAATATGAACGTGTATAAGCTGACAGGAAATTGTAAAATTAATGGAGAAAGTGCAGACCGCAGCACATGGATTAATTTGTATCAAAAAAAAGATAACCGTTATCTGACATCGTGTGCTGTGGATGAGGAAGGTAATTATGTGTTTTATCTCGAATCGGGCGAGTATACTATGAAAGTATATAGATCCAATGTGATTATGGACGAGGATGAGAAAGTGAGTGTCACAAATGATGCCGTCGTCAAGGATTTGGATATTACGAACGCAAACTGACTTGTCCTTGACAGGCCGGATTGGATATGCTATAGTATTTTACAAAACAAGGGAATGAAGTTCTCCCTAAGCAGCTAGATGCTTAAACCGCTTATAAAAGCTGATGACTTCTGCGATTTAATTAACCGCAGAAGGTGTCAGCTTTTTCTGCGGTTAAAGGAGGAAATGATATGTTATTAAGTATTGCGTTGATTCTGTTGGTGGGAATGTCGATGGGATGGCTCTGTCAGAAAATGAAACTTCCCGGATTGTTAGGGATGCTGGCGACGGGAATAGTTCTCGGACCATATGTGTTGGATCTGCTGGATCCAAGCATCCTTGGGATTTCGGCAGAGCTTCGAAAGATAGCACTGATTATTATACTGACAAGAGCAGGACTTGGGCTTGATCTGTCAGGTCTGAAAAAGATAGGAAGACCGGCGGTTCTTATGTGTTTTGTGCCGGCGAGTTTTGAATTGTTCGGAATGTTACTGCTGGCTCCGAAACTGATGGGCTTATCGATATTGGAGGCAGCAGTTATGGGGGCTGTTCTTGCAGCGGTTTCCCCGGCGGTCGTCGTGCCGAGAATGGTAAAACTTATGGATGAAGGCTATGGTGTGAAAGAAGGGATCCCGCAGTTGATCTTGGCAGGGGCTTCGGTCGATGATGTCTATGTCATCGTACTATTTTCGACATTTACCGGAATGATGCAGGGGACAGGGGCTTCTGCCATCCGCTTTATCAATATCCCGGTGTCGATCCTTTTAGGAATTGCAATTGGGCTTGGAATCGGTGTATTACTGGCCTGTTTCTTTCAGAAAATACATATGCGGGATACTTCGAAAGTGCTTATTATTCTCAGTATATCCTTTCAGCTTGTGGTGCTGGAAGATTATCTTGCGATACCGATCACATTTTCTGCGCTGATCGCAGTTATGTTTATCGGGATCGGACTACAGAAGAAAAGAGAAGTTGTGGCAAATAGGCTTTCTGCAAAATATGGGAAATTATGGGTGGCAGCAGAGGTGTTCTTATTTGTATTAGTAGGTGCGACGGTTAATATTGGATATGTGGGAAAGGTAGGAATAAAAGCGCTTATTGTTATCGCCGGTGCTTTGGTATTTCGAATGCTCGGAGTATTAGTGTGCCTGCTTGGAACCGAGATTAAGGGAAAAGAAAGGCTGTTTACCATGCTGGCATATACGCCCAAAGCGACGGTTCAGGCGGCAATCGGTGGAATCCCGCTCGCGCTGGGCTTCGCGTGTGGAGAAGCTGTGCTGGCAGTCTCTGTGCTGGCTATCGTCCTTACAGCTCCTCTTGGGGCATTTGCGATTGATTTCACCTATAAAAAATTTTTGAAAAAATAATAACAGGAAGATGTACAGGGGTTGATTTTTTGAGAAAAATCGGCTAAAATGTAATTGAAGTAAAAAATAGCCGAGGTGATCAGTGTGAGATATATAGCAAGAAATCTGGAAAAAGTTGTTTTAGAAGTTACCAAGGAATATCCGGTTGTGCTGGTGACAGGCCCAAGGCAGGTAGGAAAAACTACGATGCTGCAAAAACTGATGGAAGGCACAGACAGAAATTACGTATCGTTAGATGACCTGAATGAGAGAAATCTGGCAAAGACGGATCCGGAAATGTTTTTACAGCTGCATAAACCGCCGATATTGATCGACGAGGTTCAGTATGCTCCGGAATTATTTGCTTATATAAAAATACATGTTGATAAATATCATAATGCGGGGGATTTTTGGCTTGCCGGTTCACAGGTGTTTAAACTGATGAGTGGGATCCAGGAATCCTTGGCAGGCAGGGTTGCCGTATTATCACTTACCTCGTTGTCTCAGGCAGAAATCTGTGGTGGAGAGATGCAGCCATTTACTTTAGATATAGAGGAAATGTCTGCAAGACGGAAAGAACGAACAAAGGCGGATACCGGTGTAATATTTGACCGGATCTTTCGAGGTTCTATGCCGGCTATCGTCAGTGAAAAAAACAGTAACAGCCAGATCTTTTACAGCAGTTACCTGACAACATATATTGAACGGGATGTAAGAGAATTGTCAGATGCAATAGATTCTCTTAAATTTCTGCATTTTATTACAGCGGTTGCCGCAAGATGCGGGCAGATCCTGAATATTGCGGAAATTGCCAGAGATGCAGACATCAATCAGAAACAGGCGAAGAGCTGGCTGGGTGTATTGGAAACATTGGGACTTATTTTTTATTTGCATCCGTATTCAAATAATATGTTGAAACGACTGGTAAAAACTCCTAAATTGTATTTTTATGATACAGGGCTGGTGTGTTATCTGACAAAATGGAGCAGCGCGGAGACGTTACAAAGCGGAGCAATGAATGGGGCAATCCTTGAAAATTATGTGGTTGCAGAAATTAGAAAAACCTATCTTAATTGTGGAAAAGACCCGTATATGTATTATTACCGAGATAAGGACGCAAGAGAAATTGATATTATTTTGGAACATGATGGCGTGCTCAATCCCATTGAGATTAAGAAATCAGCCAATCCGGGATCAGAACTTATCAAAGTGTTTAAATTACTTGATAAATCATCGGCAAAACGGTCAAAAGGAGCTGTCGTTTGCATGAAACCCGAATTGTTGGCTATTGATAGAGAGAATTATATCATTCCTGTTTGGATGATATAATGAGCACATAATAAAAAAGCGAGGTGCTGAAAATGTGGATGTTATATGCCATTGGTTCGTCGTTTTTTGCCGGAATAACGGCAATTTTAGCAAAGTGTGGAATTAAGAAAACGGATTCCGATGTCGGGACAGCGATCCGAACGATCGTGGTACTTGTCTTTTCCTGGCTGATGGTGTTGATTACCGGAACCGGAGGACAGATTACGCAGATCAGCGGTAAGACATTTCTGTTTCTGGTATTATCTGGACTTGCTACCGGGGCTTCCTGGCTGTGCTATTTTCACGCATTGCAAAAGGGAAATGTCAATAAAGTGGTGCCGATCGATAAATCGAGTACGATGCTGACTATTTTACTGGCGCTCATCTTTCTACATGAGGGAATGACGGCAGGCAAAGTGATATCCATTGTTTTGATCGGTCTGGGAACCATGCTCATGATCACGAAAAAGGTAACGACGGAAGTGAAAACAGAGAAAAAAGACTGGCTTATTTATGCGGTTTTTTCGGCGGTATTTGCAAGTCTTACGGCAATTCTCGGAAAAATAGGAATTGAAAATATAGATTCCAATCTGGGAACGGCGATTCGTACAACCGTGGTACTTTTGATGGCATGGATGATGGTAGTTGCGACCGGAAAACGAAAATCAGTAAAACAAATCGAAGGAAAAGAATTGGTATTTATTCTTTTGTCCGGGCTTGCTACCGGCGCTTCGTGGATGTGTTATTACCGGGCATTAAAGGAAGGACCCGCGAGTGTGGTCGTGCCGATTGATAAACTGAGCATATTGGTAACGATTGCCTTCTCGTGGATCGTATTTCACGAGAAACTTACCAAAAAGGCAGTTCTCGGACTGCTGTGTATCGTGGCAGGCACAATGATCCTTGCGGTGTTATAAAAAGAAAGGAAACGTTATGGGAAAAATATATTTTGTTCGTCATGGAGAGAGTGAGTGGAATGTTACCGACCAGATCTGCGGTCAGACCGATGTGCCGTTGACGGAAAAAGGACATAAGCAGGCGGAGGAAACCGGAAAAAATATTGTGGAGAGTGGGATTTCTGCGGATCTTATCCTGTGTTCGCCTCTTTTGCGCGCAAAACAGACGGCACAGCATATCGCAGAAATGACCGGAATCCCATTACAGGTTGAACCGAGGTTAGTAGAGCAGAACTTTGGTGTGTGGGAAGGGGCTTCTCCGCGAAATTCCAAAGAGTTTCATGAGGCGAAAAAAGAATTCTTAACGCGCTACGGAAAAGGCGAATCGATGTTTCAACTGGCGCAGCGCATTTACAATCTGCTCGATGAATTAAAGGCAACAGATAAAAATTATATTCTGGTGGCGCACAATGGCATATCGCGTGTGATCCGTTCGTATTTTGGAGATATGACAAATGAAGAATATGCGGCCTATGGCGTAAAGAACTGCAGCGTAACGATGTTTGATTTTTCGTATGATGCGGTAGTTTTTGACATGGATGGTGTGATCTTTGATTCAGAGCGGGTGACGATCGACTGCTGGCTGGAACTTGCGGAAAAATATAACATTGAAAATATTGAAGAGGCTCTTCTTGCGTGCACCGGCACAACGAAAGTGCGGACGAAAGAAATCATGCAGGAGACATATGGGGAAGATTTCCCTTATGATACGTATGCCAAAGAGGCATCGGCAATGTATCACGAAAAATACGACGGTGGAAGACTTCCGATGAAACCGGGAGTAGTAGAGCTTCTCACATATTTAAAGGACAAAGGAAAGAAAATTGCTTTGGCGTCCTCTACAAGAAAAGAGACGGTGATGAGCCAGTTAAGGGATGCAAAGATCCTTCCCTATTTTGATGTTGTGATCTGTGGTGATATGGTAGAGCGAAGCAAACCGGCTCCGGATATTTTCCTGAAAGCCTGTGAAGAACTGGGGGTAACGCCGGAGCGTGCTTTTGGTATCGAGGATTCTTACAATGGCATCCGCGCGTCGCAAAGTGGCGGACTACGTACCATCATGGTTCCGGATCTTCTTCCAGCAAATGAAGAAATGCGGGAACGTTCGGAAGTGGTGCTTGCTACACTGTTGAATGTAATAAATTATTTGGAGGCATAAAATGGATTTACATAAAGGTTACAACCACACGGTTCAATATTATGAAACAGACAAAATGGGAATTACCCATCATTCCAATTACATCCGCTGGATGGAAGAAGCACGGGTGGATTTCCTGAAGCAGATTGGCTGGGATTATGACAAACTGGAAGAGATCGGTGTGATCTCACCGGTGACAGAAGTCAGCTGTAAGTATAAAAATACGACCACATTTGCCGATGAAATACGGATCGTTGTCTCGGTGGAAGAGTGTAAAGGAGTACGGTTAAAACTTTTGTATGAGATGGAAAAAGCAGATGGCACCTGTGTGTGCGTGGCACATTCCGAACACTGCTTTGTGGACCCGGACGGACGTCCGATCAATCTGAAAAAGAAATATCCGGAATTTTATGAGGCAATTATCAGCCGGAAACAACAGTTGTTGTCGTGAGGCTGTTGTGCTATACTTAGTGAGTAAGGGGGCACTTTGTTCTCTTATTATAAAAAATGCGGATGACCGCACATTATATTATTAAAGGAGATATTGCTGTTTGAAGAAGAACAACACCTTGGAGATTGTGGGCTGACCGGGAGGTTTGCGCTGACACGATCTCACACAGACCTCCCGCCGGAAAGGCAATTGTAGTTGACAATTTTCAGGAGGCAGGCGACGTCCGACGGACGCCGGCTTTAAGCCGACAAAAGTAGAACGGAGAATAAAGAATGAATAAAAACAACTTAAACATTCGTTTGGAAAACGAAACGGAATATCGCGAAGTAGAAAACCTGGTAAGAGAGTCATTCTGGAATGTATATCGTCCGGGATGCCTGGAGCACTTTGTATTGCATGAACTGAGAAAAGATCCGGATTTTGTGCCGGAACTTGATCTTGTACTGGAAAAAGATGGAATAATCGTTGGACAGAATATATTTATGCGAGCAGTGATCCAATCCGACGATGACAGAAAAATGCCTATTATGACGATGGGCCCGATCAGTATCCTCCCGGAGTTCAAGAGAATGGGGTATGGAAAAATTTTACTTGATCATTCTCTTGAAAGGGCAGCAGAACTGGGATGCGGAGCACTTTGCTTTGAAGGAAACATAGACTTTTACGGAAAAAGCGGTTTTCGGCCGGCAAGTGAGTTTGGAATACGCTATCATGGACTGCCGGAGGGAGAAGATGCTTCTTTCTTTTTGTGCAGGGAGCTGATTTCGGGATATCTCGACGGTATTACCGGAGAATACACACCGCCGAAAGGATATTTCGTCGATGAGAAAGCTGCGGAGGAGTTTGATAAAATGTTTCCACCCAAGGAAAAATTAAAACTTCCGGGACAGTTATTCTAATCGTTGCGGTAAGTATTGCGGTAAGGAGGGACCCGCTTGCGGGAGGATTCCTTATCGCTAATTGAGGGACCCGCTTGCGGGAGGATTCCTTATCGCCACTTGCGGCTGCAGGAGGGACCCGCTTGCGGGAGGGATGGACGGATTTCCGCCCATCCCTTTTTCCAATTTATGAATCGGATAGAGAAAGAGGGGATTTTATTGTACGAAAGTATACAAGAAACGATGTATCTAATCCTTTTTTGGATTGTTATAGGAGTAGTTCCGGGAGTGCTTACCATCTGGAACATTTACAATTTCTTTGCAAAAAAGCCAAAATATAAAAGAATTATTGCGTGGCTGACGATCTGGATCGGAGGCTTTTTGTATTACTTTTTATACGAAGCCGGTTTTCAGCCGTCGGGGGACTGGAAGGAAGCCGTTTATGTCTATGAAACACATTATAGTATCTCGTCGCAATATGGCTGGACGGTAGTGATTCCGGTTGTACTGGGACTTATTGCACTACTTATTTTGTATAGTGTGCAGGCAGACCGGCAGCCACCGCTTTTTGCCGCGTTTTTAATTGCTTTTGTAGTGATATTTAATGTTATTTCTATTGCTTTTGCGATTCAGATCGGAAACCAGATGAAGAGTCACAGTGATGGATTTGTCAATATGTTTTTATATCTGTATCAATTCAACCTTTTTGTGCTTTCTGTTTCGGCAGTGAAAAATCATATGAGGGAGCAGATAAAACTTTATCAGGCGAGACGAAAAAATGCGGAGAGTACAAAGATGGCATGGCTGTATTGCAGGATAAGATGTTTTGAACGGTATCCTGTGCTTGTATTTGCCTGCTTCTTTTTTATCATTGCTGTATTTGAAATCTTGTTTATTCTGGCTGGGCAAGGGGCAGATGCGCCGGTCAAAGCCTTTACGGATACAGCCGACTGGACATTTTCACAGCAGATACCGCCTCCTCCAATGGAGTCGAGCGGGCATTATCTGTGTACGGTGGCAGCAGGCGGTCATAAAAAGATCGTGAAGCCGCTCCGGTATGGGACGAGAAGAGGACAGACGATCGTGGTAAACCGCCAATTGTGTATAGCCAATGCGTTTGAAGAATGGATACAGGAAAAATTTCCTAAAATTCACAAGGCGATAAGAAACTTTTATGACAGGTATGGATATCCGGTTTCCAGACATATTACAACGCCACTGCGGGCAGATGTGGTATATTTTCTGATGAAACCGCTGGAATGGGTGTTTATAGTATTTTTGTATTTCGTTGACACGCAGCCGGAAGAGCGCATACGCAGACAATATGTGCTGAAAAATCATATAAAGAATTCATTGAAGAGATGGTAGTGAGGATTAAGACAATCGCGGATAAAGCCAGTCACTCCCGTTTTTGAAAGGTTGTTTGAAAACGGGGATTCAATGGTTTTCCGTTCAGAAATGTTTTGTCAAAATCAATGATAATGTCTCTGCAGGGAACAAGTGTTCTTTGGTAAATTTTGGAAAGAACCGGATTTGTCTCCCTGGCAGAGGCTTTTGGAATGAGATCCATCATATGTCCTTCGAGTTTGTGGTAGTGCAGGGAGAGAAACATAAGGGAACGCAGGATGAGACGGCGCAAGGTTTTGCCGGTCGTTACGAGCCATTTGTAAAACGCCATAGACTGTAACGATTTTTTGACGTCGCGTGGTGTCAGGTCAAAATGGCGGTAAACTCCATAGACAGCCTGAAGCGTCTGATTATCCCAGCGGATGTGGCGCCAGAGAGGGTATAAAAATGGCTGGATGCCATCTTTTTTCATCAGATAGCGGTCAAATTCCATTTCCATGACAAGGTGGTTGAATCCCTCTTCTTTTGCCTTTTCATTGACGTACGTATGTGCTTCGCTGTCAAGCATAAAATGACAGATAAATCCAAGGAGATAGGCATACTCCGGACAATGACGTCCTTTTTTCCGGATGGAAGACCGAACGGTTTCCAAAAAGGGAAGAAAGGGCTGTTTATGCTGGGCATGTCCCAAGGTATTGATGTGGCAGGGAAGAAACGGACGGTAGAAAAACAGAAAGTCCGGTCCCTGCAATCCTGCTTTATAGGCAGAAGGGTATTCCTGTATAATCTGACGTATTTCTTTTGGAAGTTCTTTGCAAACCTCTTTTCCAAAACGATTATGTGCATAAAATGAAGGCATGATAAAACTCCTTTCAAATTTACTCTGTCTTTTTTTATATAATTGTAGTATACTAGATTTGATTTAAGTTATGCAACAGGAATTTGAAAACAGGAGAAAATAAATATATGTTAGAATTCATAAAGGGACTTAATGTAGTAGAAAAAAAGGGAGTGCCCTTTCTTCAATTTGAATTATTTAAAAATCAACCCGTGATTCATGGTTTTTCGACGCGTCTTGGCGGCGTGAGCAAGGGAGAATGGAGTTCTATGAATATCAGTTTTACACGCGGAGATAATGAAGCCGATGTAAAAGAAAACCACAAACGTCTGGCGGCCGCGGTCGGATACCGGACAGAAGATCTGGTATTAACCCAGCAGGTGCATAAAACCGATATTCTGCGTGTCGGGAAGGAAGATACCGGTGATGTTTACCGCTATCCGAATCGGAGAATCCGAGAAATTGACGGACTGGTAACCGATGAGCCGGGGGTAATGTTGATGACATTTTTTGCGGACTGCGTGCCTCTTATCTTTTACGATCCGATCAAGAAAGCAGTGGGAAATGCCCATTCCGGATGGCGGGGAACCGTCGGCGCGATGGGGCAGAAGATGGTAGAACGGATGCATGAAGAATTTGGTTCCAGACCGGAGGATATCCTTGCTGTGATCGGACCATCCATCTGCCGGAACTGTTATGAAGTGAGTGATGATGTGATCGCAGAGTTTCACAAAGCATTTCCGTGGATGACAGGATTTTACGAGGACAAGGGAAACGGGCATGCGATGCTTGATCTGTGGGAGGCAAACCGGCAGATTCTGCTTCGTGCCGGTTGTCTGGAAGAGCATATACAGGTGAGCGGACTGTGCACGAACTGCCATCCGGATCTGCTGTTTTCACATCGTTTTACCGGGGGAAAGCGAGGAAATCTTTGTGCAGTCATCGGCCTGCAGGAAGGATAGATAGGAGAACAAACGTGAATCAGAGAAATTATCAAAAAGAACTGGATCAATTATTGGTAGAAATTGACAATGAGCCGAAAAAGACGCTTTTTCTGCATTGCTGCTGTGCCCCATGCAGCAGTTATGTGACGGAGTACCTTTCGGCGCATTTTCATCTGGTGCTGTTTTTTTATAATCCGAATATAACGGAAAAGGACGAGTATGAGAAGAGGAAACAGGAATTGATTCGTCTCATCTCAGAGAAAGAGTATCCCGGAAAGATAGATATCGTAGAAGCTGATTATGACAGCGATACTTTTTTTGACATGGCAAAAGGCTATGAGAATGAGCCGGAATGCGGGAAACGATGTTTTTTGTGTTATGAACTGCGGCTTCGTGAGACAGCAAAAGAGGCAGTCCGCTATGGAGCGGATTATTTCTGCACGACATTGTCAATTAGTCCCCATAAAAATGCAGGAAAACTGATGGAAATCGGAGAGAAACTGGCGAAGGAGTACAACATTTCTTATCTTCCATCCGATTTTAAGAAAAAGAATGGGTATAAACGAAGCATAGAATTGTCGAAAGAATACAATCTTTACCGTCAAAATTACTGTGGCTGCGTCTTTTCAAGGCAGCAGGCAGAAAAGGAAGGAAGAAATAACTGTGAAAAACCAGAATAAACATAAGAGAATATGGATCCTTGCGGTGGTCGTATTGTGTGCTGTCGCAGCGGTCGGGGTGACGGATGCCATACAGAAAAGGACGGAAGCACAGCCAAAGGACGAGATTTCGGTAGGAAAAGATGAGATCTTTGCGATGGACACCGTGATGGATCTGACGGTGTATGCGAAAGATACGGAAAAGGTATTAAGTGCCGGCAGAAAACTGATTACACAGTATGAACAGCATTTTTCTGTCAATATCGAGGACAGTGATATCAGTAAATGCAACCGGGCAGAGGGAAAACCGGTAAAAGTATCGGATGAGACGTATGATCTGATCCGTATCAGCAAAGAAATGACCGAGAAAACAGACGGTTTATTTGATATCTCAATTTATCCGATCGTCCGCGCTTGGGGATTTACGACTCAAGATTATAAAATTCCGGATGAAAGTGAGCGCAAGAAACTGCTTTCTTATGTAGATGCTTCTGGGATCACGCTCGGAGACGACAATACGGTTACTTTGAAAAAGGGAATGGAGATTGACCTTGGTGGAATTGCCAAAGGATATCTTTCCCAAAAACTGGTAGAATTGTTTCAAAAAGAAGGAGCTGTCGCCGGCGTTGTGTCATTAGGTGGGAATGTGCAGACATTCGGGAAAAAAGAAGATGGCAGCCGGTTTACGATCGGAATTACCGATCCGTCAGATGGACAGAGTGTGCTGGGAACGCTGGAAGTGGACGAAAAGGCAGTGATCACGTCGGGATCGTACCAGCGGTATTTTGAAAAGAATGGAAAGCGGTATCACCATATCATGGATCCGCGAACCGGGGCACCTGCAGAAAGTGATCTTTTGAGTGTCACGGTGGTCTGTGACCGCGGAGAACAGGGAGATGCGCTTGCCACTTCGCTGTTTGTGATGGGAAAAGAAAAGGCAATTGCCTATGCAAAAGAAAATGATCTGTCATTGATTTTGGTGGATCAGAATAACGAAATATGGACGTCGGAAGGAGTGGACTTTCGGACGGCAAAATAATTATGAAAAAAGAGGAATAGAAGAATGAGAGAAAAATTGATCGGAGACCGCAGGTTTTACCGCAGATTATTTGCGATAGCGGTGCCAATGATGATACAGATGGCAATTACAAATTTTGCCAGTATGCTTGACAATGTAATGGTAGGGCAGATGGGAACCGAGCAGATGACCGGTGTAGCGATCGCAAATCAGTTGGTTTTTGTCTACAATTTGTTTATTTTCGGAGCCGTATCCGGTCCGGGGATTTATACGGCGCAGTTTTTTGGGCAGAGAAACGAAGAGGGAATCCGCTACACAATGCGGTTTAAACTGCTTTTGTGCGGAGCACTTACCCTGATCGGTTTGATATTGATGGGAAGTATGGGAGAGCAGTTGATCCAATTGTATCTTCATACGGAAAATGGAACGACTAATGCCGCACTCACGTTACAGCATGGTTTGGATTATCTGCACATTGTGATGATCAGTTTTATCCCGTTTGCAGTCGTTCAGGCGTATGCCGGGACATTAAAGGAAACGGGAGAGACGATGCTTCCGATGAAAGCCGGGATCCTTTCTGTCGTCGTGAACTTTTGCATCAATTACGTGTTGATCTTCGGAAAATTCGGAATGCCGGTTCTGGGAGCCAGAGGAGCAGCCATCGGAACCGTGGCAGCAAGAATTGTGGAGATGGTTATTGTCGTAGGCTGGGTGCATACGAAGAAGGACAGAAATCCTTATGTCAAAGGACTGTACCGCTCAATGAAAATACCGGCAGGTCTGGCAAAAGAAATTGCCATCAAGGGAACGCCGCTCTTGGTCAATGAAGGCTTGTGGGCGTCCGGTATGGCGATGCTTATGCAATGTTACTCCGTTCGCGGTCTGGATGTCGTGGCAGGAATGAACATATCAAATACGCTGAACAATATGTTTAATGTCGTATTTTTATCAATTGGAAACAGTGTCGCGATTTTAGTCGGTCAGTTACTGGGAGCCGGCAAGATGAAAGAAGCAAGATATACCGCTTATCGGATTATTTTCTGTTCGACGACACTGTGTCTTATAATTGCTCTTGCTTTGGCAGGAACCTCGCCGTTTTTCCCAAGAATCTATGAGACGACGGAGGAGATACGGCATCTGGCAACCGGATTTATCCGAATCCTTGCGCTGTATATGCCGGTCAATGCTTTTTTGCACGCGACATATTTTACAATCCGTTCCGGAGGAAAGACGATCATTACGTTTTTGTTTGACAGTTGTTTTATCTGGTGTATTACAATTCCGTTGGCATACTGTCTTTCAAGATTCACCTCGATCCCAATCTTTCCGCTGTATCTGATCGTGAGCGGAGTGGATGTGTTAAAATCCATGCTTGGCTACATCTTACTGGTAAAAGGAATCTGGCTGAACAATCTCGTAGAAGAAAAGAAATAATAACGAATAGACTTCTTGTTGAGAAATATTATCAATAAGAAGTCTATCTTTTTTTGACAAAAAGAGGTATGATATTATTAGTTAGTGAAAACTAACTTAAACGTTTACGTATACATTTTAGGAGGATTTAGAGATGTTTTTAGAGATTCATGATCTAAAAAAGAGTTTTGGAAGCGGAAACAACCGGACAGAGGTGTTAAAAGGGATTGAGTTTACAGCCAATAAAGGAGAGATCTGTGTTCTTCTTGGTCCTTCCGGCTCCGGAAAATCCACGCTTCTTAATATTATTGGAGGTATTGATTCACCGGATGATGGTTACGTAGCCATCGAGGGAGAGAAGATGAAAGATATGACGGAAAAGGCATTGACCCGATACCGCAGAAGACATCTTGGTTACATATTTCAGATGTACAATCTGATCCCAAATCTCAATGTAAAAGAGAATATTGAGGTAGGAGCATATTTAAGTGAAAAACCCTTGGAGATTGACGATCTGTTAAAGACACTTGGGTTGTATGAACATCGCCATAAACTTCCAAATCAGCTTTCCGGTGGACAGCAGCAGCGTACCGCGATCGGACGTGCGATTGTAAAAAATCCGGATATTCTTTTGTGCGATGAGCCGACCGGAGCTTTGGATTATAATACGTCCAAAGATATTTTGAATCTGATTGAAGAAGTTAATCACAAATACGGGAATACAGTCATAATGGTAACCCATAACGATGCAATCAAATATATGGCGGATCGTGTTGTTCAGCTGCGTGACGGACAGATACGGAAGAATTACTGTAATGAGAAGAAGATTTCCGCAGTAGATCTTGACTGGTAGGAGGGCGGGTAAATGAAAAATCCATTAATAAAACGCCTGCCGAGAGAATTGATTGGAGAATTTCCAAAGTATATTGTCATATTTTTGTTTATGACATTGACGATCGGATTTATTTCCGGATTTCTTGTAGCAGGAAACAGTATGATCATCGCATATGATGAAAGTTTTGAGAAATACAACATAGAAGACGGACATGTGGAGTTTGAAGAAGAAGCAGACGACACAATGATGGACGAGGTGGAAAAAGAGGAGAATGTAACTTTTTATAAGGATTTTTACAAAGAAGTTGCCTCAGTTTTGAAAAAAGATAATTCTCAGGGAACGATGCGTGTTTTTAAAACACGTGAAGAGGTGAATAAAATCTGTTTGATGGAAGGAACGATGCCAAAGAAGAAAAATCAGGCAGCGATTGACCGTATGCATGCAGATAACAATAACTGGGAAATTGGTGATAAGATTACGTTAGACGGAAAAGAATATGACATCTGTGGTCTGGTGGCTTTGTCTGACTATAGCGCATTATACTCAGACAATAATGATTTCATGTTTGATGCCGTTAAGTTTGGTGTGGCTGTTATGTCAAAAGAAGGGTATGAAACTCTTTCGGAGGACAAAGAACATTTTCAATACGACTGGGTTTATGCGGATAAACCGCAGACAGAGAAAGAAAAGAATGACAAAGCCGAAGATTTTATGACGGCAATTGCTAAAAAGGCCTATAATAAAAATCTGACAATTAAGAATTTTATTCCGGAATATGCAAACCAGGCAATTCATTTTACCGGAAATGATTTGGGCGGCGACCGGTCTATGATAATCGGACTTTTGTATATCCTGATCGCAATCATTGCGTTTATCTTTTCGATTACGATCAAACATACAATTATAAGAGAATCGTCCGTGATCGGTACCCTTCGTGCTTCGGGGTATACGAGAGGAGAAGTTTTAAGACATTACCTCGCGGTGCCGATTATGGTCACGTTAATTTCTTCCTTACTGGGAAATGTACTTGGATACACTATATTTAAAGATATGGTGGCAGATTTGTATTATGGAAGTTACAGCCTGCCGACGTATGTAACCGTCTGGAATGCAGAAGCTTTTGTGATGACGACGGTGATTCCTATCGTATTAATGCTTGTAGTGAATGCAGTTACACTGATTAAGAAACTGCGTTTGTCGCCGCTTAAATTTATACGGAGAGATCTTTCAACGAAGAAGAAAAAGAAGGCACTTCGTCTGCCACATTTTAAATTTTTCACAAGATTTCGTATCCGTATTGTATTGCAGAATTTATCGAGTTATCTGATGATGTTTATCGGAATATTTTTTGCGTCGGTATTGCTTTTGTTTGGTATGATGATGCAGCCGCTTTTGGAAAAATACCAGGACAAGGTGCTGGATGCGATGATCGCGCCGTACCAGTATGTTTTGAAGACGCAGGTAGATACGACAAATCCGGATGCGGAAAAGTACGCAATGACTTCGTTAAATTATGAGGGGAAGACCCGAGATGAAGATATCAGTATTTACGGAATTGTAAATGACAGCAAATATTTCACGCAAGAACTTCCGAAAGAGGGAGTCGCTGTATCGGATTCATTTAATGAAAAGTATGGGGTGCAGGTCGGCGATACGATTACTTTGAAAGAAAAATATGAGGGAAAACAATATCGTGTGAAGATTGTAAAGGTCATCCCTTACGCTGCCGGTATTGCTGTATTTATGCCAATCGATCAGTTTAATGAAACATTTGAAATGAAAGTCGATTTGTTTGACCAGGGATTCAGTGATCCTGCATTGCTTTTGAAGCGGCTTTCCACTCCCGGAAAACCGGAATATTTCACCGGATATTTTTCCAAAGAAAAATTGACCGATATTGATGAAAAGTACATTAGTTCCTGTATTACAGAAGATGATATGACAAAACTTTCCCGTCAGATGAATGTGTCGATGGGAGGTATGTTTGAGATGATTAAATCGTTTGCCGTTGCGCTTGCGGTACTGATCATTTATCTTCTTACGAAACTTATATTGGAGCGAAATACGACGGCAATCTCGATGGTTAAGATCTTAGGCTATGAAAATGGAGAGATCGGGCGGCTTTACCTGATCACGACGACATGGTTTGTGCTGTTCTCGATCATTATCAGTTTGTTTTTATCCTCGGTTACGATGTTGGAGATTTACCAGGCACTCATGATCAATTACAATGGATGGATTAGTATTTATTATTCACCGCAGGTTTATCCGATCATGGTACTTATGGTACTTGGTGCGTATGCGCTGGTAGCACTCGTGCAATTCCGAAGAATTAAGAAGATTCCGATGGATGAAGCATTGAAGAATGTTGAATAGAAAGGGGCAGAAGCAATGAATCGAAATAGAAAATGGAAATATGTAGGAAAAGCAGTTCTCTCCGGAGTGCTTGTGACAAGTTTGCTGGTAGGAAATATCGGATATGCGGAGGCAAAGCCGATTTCGCAGGAAGAAACGGTATACGTGGAACTGGCAGAAGATGGAAGTGTGAAAGAAGTGACAGTGTCTGATCTTTTGAAGCAGGAAGGAAAGGAAAATGTGACAAAAGAGGAAAAAGCAGACAAGGATACAAAGCTTCCGGTGGACGTAAAGATTACTTATCTTTTAGATGGAAAAGAAATTGCCGGCAAGGATCTGGTAGGCAAAAGCGGAAAACTTACGATCCGTGTAAAATACACAAACCGTTCCACCCGGAAAAAGAGCATCAACGGCAAATCAGAAACGTTGTATACTCCGTTTATAATGGCGACTATGATGGTTCTTCCGTCGGATAAATTTACAAATGTAGAAGCGAAAGATGCCAAGGTAATGGAACAGGGCGACAATCAGATCGTCCTCGGAATCGGCTTCCCTGGCATGGCAGAGAGTCTTAATCTGGAAGATGGCGATATCAAGGACAAGTTAAAGTCAGAATTTGAAATTACAGCGGATGTCAAAGAGTTTGAGGTGGATCAGGCGGTGACGGTTGCCAGTGCAGACATTCTCTCGGAACTTGATCTGGAGGATAATGAGGATTTACAGGATTTGGAAGACGGCATCGATGATCTTTGTGATGCTTCCGGAAAACTGGTAAAAGGAACGAAGAAAGTAGACCAGGCTGTAACGAAGTTTGGCGATAAATTCGAAACGTTTGCCAAAGCCATTGCGAAGATGAACAAAGGAACGAAGACGCTGAATAAAGGAAGTAATACATTGTATAAAGGCATAAAACAATATACGCAGGGCGTAAATGGACTTGCAGATGGAGTTACGGCTTACGTGCAGGGAAGCGATAAGGTTTCCGCGGGGATTAGTGCTTTTTATACCGGCGTCAAAGACTTGCCGGAGACATACAAAAAGTTCTCAACCGGCTTATCGAGTTATACTTCCGCAGTGGATAAATTAGCGGATAAAGAAACGGTAAATGCGCTGGTAGATGGTGCGAAAGGTGTAGCGGCACAGATTACGACGATGAATACGAATCTGGACACGCTGGAAAAGAGTTATGATAAATATGACAAGATTATAGCAGATCTGAAAGCGCAGGCAGATTCTTGTACCGAGGAAGCACAGAAACAGGCGCTGCTTACTTCTGCCGCAGAACTCGAAAAAGTGGCATCGGAACAGGAGAAAAGCGTCGCCGCCATGAAGGATGTGACAAAGAGCGATGGCGCGTGGAAGAAAGGGGCTGACCGGGTTAGCAATGGTGTAGCTCAGTATACCGGCGGCGTGCAGAAACTATCGGAGAGTTCCTCTACACTTACGAGTGCTGGCAGTGAGATAAGCAAGGGCCTCACGAGTCTTGTGACAAGTGCGAAAACATTGAATGAAGGAAGCGGAAAACTTTCGCAAAACAGTAAGAAACTTTTGAGTGCTTCTAAGAAGATTAAAAAGGTATCGAAGAGTTTTGTAAAAGGGGGAAAAGGTCTGGCAGACGGTACGAAGGCACTTGCCAAAGGAAGCGCCCGGATGAATCAGGCTGCCGGTGCTTTTCAGAAAGGATTTACTGCTTTGGAGAAAGGCACCGGCTTTCTTGCGAGCGGTGTGAAGAAATTTGATGAAAAAGGAATTCAGAAGATCAAAGATACCTATGAAGACGATTTTGTCTCATTAAAAGACCGTTTGCAGGCACTCGGTGAATTGTCGAAGGATTATACTTCATTCTCTGAGAAACAGCAGGGTGTGGACAGTGAAGTGAAGTTTATCATCCAGTCACCGGCGTATAAGAAGTAGAAAAATTTGGCGTTATTGATGTGAGAAAAGCCCCCGGCATGGCAGCTACCGTAAGGACTGCCATGCCGGGGCTTTGTGTGGGGATGGGGAATTACAGACGGAGGAACATTTCGATACCTCGCGGGCATTGAAGGAGATACATTATAGGTATTAGACATGAAAGAAAGTGTGGAAACTTGGAAAGGTAAATATAAAAATTAACGTTCAGAACAAAAAAACGGTAAAAATGCGACGTTCAGAACATTGATGTTGACAGTGGGAAAGTGTGTCGTGTATTATAGATATAAAGGGAAAATGTTAGCTGAAAAGGGAAAAGAGTGAGTGTATATAATGCGATTTGGAATGTGATCTAGACAAGTGAGAGGTGAGATAAGATAATGGAAGAAATGCTTTTTACATTTTTAATGCTTGTTATGATGTTTTTTCTATTCTGTTTGCGGTATATAGTGCCAATTTTTATTTCGATTATTGGGGCAGTGCTGATTAAGAAGAAAAACAAAAAAATATATGGAAGCATTCTTTTAATCCTAGGGCTTGCAATTGAGGCAGTTAGCATAGCCGTGCAGGTCTACAGTTTCAGATAGGGAATAGAACCATATGAAATCAAAATGTATAATGCTTACAGAAATTGTATTAATTTTCGTCAGGTAGAAGGTTTTGATGTAAACAAAGCAGAGGGTGAGAGATTCATTTAAGAATATAGATTGTGAAAGTTTGTGAGGTGATTTCAGAATGAGGCTAAAGACAATATGCAACATTGCTTTGTTTGTTTTGTGCGTTAGTGGTATAGTAATAAATCATTTTTTTGAGCAGTACAAAATATTGAGTATTGCATGTTTGTTAGGAATCGGAGTAATTGCGATTATTAAAGAAAGAGTAAAATTAAAAGACAAATGAGAAGCTTGATGAATACAGATTATATTTAAAAAAGGTTTTGGTTGCTTATTTTTCTGTGACTGGGACGACAAAAAGTGCAGCACTAAAGATTAAGAAAGCGGCGAAGGGCGCAAAGGTGCAAAGTGGAGCGGATCTTACGGATTCTTCCGCAGCCGGTGTGGCAAAATGGGTAAAGAAGAAAGTGAAATAATGGGGGAGAAAGTTAGGCATCTTAAAATATAGCATTATTTTAACAAAAATATTGAATTATAACAAAAAGAACGTTATGATGAAATAAAAAAGTTAAAAAGTGTATGTATGAAAAAATATTTGTCTGACATTTTTGGAGTAAATGTCAAAATTGAAAACTGGGACGGTAAGCTCCAATTGCCTCTTTATTTGCGAAACAAGAGAGAGTATTATATGCTTTCGCTTGGTGAGAGACAAAGTATATTGATACAATTTCTTCTTATCAAAGAAATGCCTTGATTAAAAACCGAATTTCTTTTATTGTGCCAAATTCGCAAATTTTTGTGCCGGAATTTGGAATGAGTTTAAGGGAATTTTGCATGAGAGCAGAAATGAGAGAGAAAAGCGGCAAAATTTCAGCAATGACCCAGTTTTTGCTTCTTTATTTTATCTATCAAAAGAAGAGGGAAGAAAAGAGCCAATCGGAGATTGCAAAAAGAAAATATATATAAGTTCCCAATTTTATAATGTGACATTACCTATGGCTGGAGAAACAGCATTAGCGAAAAAGAGTATGCTGAATGACCCCAAATGCATGGTTTATGCAATGGATAAAAAGCGATTAAAGGAAATTCCACAGGAGGCTATTGTTCAACCGCAATTTGTGCTTGACAATGATTATGTGGAGATTGAATTATGGAAATATAATCCCTCTGCTTATATGATGGATGACATGGTGGATGTAGTGTCATTGGTGCAAAGCCTTAAAGATGTAGATGATGAGCGTGTGGAAATGCAGATTGAAGAAGTTATGGAGGAATACAGATGGTAATTTGTAGAAAGGATGCCGGAAGAACGTATTAATATGAAAAATATTGGGCTTGATATGGAGTTGTATGACGCATTGCATATATTAGAAAATATGTATTTGTTATAAAGAAAAAGTCAAATAAAAACCAGCAAAATAGGCATAGTTCCCATTTTGCTGGTCCTTTTATGTTCTAATTCTTTAATTATTTACCGTTCTTATTTACTTCCTGCATTTTCATTGCACGGACTTTGGTTGACAGACCAAACAATGTGATGAATCCGTCAGCGTCGTGGTGGTCATAAAGGTCACCGGTTGTAAAGGAAGCAAGGCTTTCATTGTACAGGGAATATGGAGAAGTTGTTCCTGCTTTGATAATGTTTCCTTTGTACAGTTTGAATTTTACTTCACCGGTTACATACTGCTGTGTAGACTCGATGAATGCCTGAGTAGCTTCGCGAAGCGGACTGAACCATTTTCCTTCGTATACGATCTGAGCGAGTTTGTTGCCCATTTCCTCTTTTACAGCGTAGGTATCGCGGTCGAGGATCAATTCTTCGAGCTGCTGATGTGCTTCGTAAAGGATGGTTCCACCCGGAGTTTCATATACACCACGTGATTTCATGCCTACAACACGGTTTTCTACAATATCAATGATACCGATGCCGTGCTTACCGCCGAGACGGTTCAATTCGCGGATGATATCAGAAACTTTCATGGCTTTTCCGTTGACTGATTTTGGAACACCTTTTTCAAATGTCATTGTGACATATTCGCCTTCATCCGGAGCTTTTTCCGGTGTGGTACCAAGTACGAGAAGATGTTCGTAGTTTGGTTCATTGGCAGGATCTTCCAATTCCAGTCCTTCATGGCTGATGTGCCACAAGTTACGGTCACGGCTGTAACTGGAATCTGCAGCAAAAGGAAGGTCAATGCCGTGTGCGCGGCAGTATTCAATCTCGGATTCACGGGAATCCATATTCCATTTGTCGTTTCTCCAAGGAGCGATGATCTTGATATCAGGAGCAAGAGCTTTGATACCGAGTTCGAAACGGATCTGGTCATTTCCCTTTCCGGTTGCACCGTGGCAGATAGCGACAGCGCCTTCTTTGCGGGCAATTTCCACAAGACGTTTGGCGATAACCGGACGAGCCATGGAAGTACCAAGCAGATATTTATTTTCATAGATTGCATGACCCTGAACACAAGGAACGATGTATTCGTCACAGAATTCATCGATAACATCTTCGATGTAGAGTTTGGAAGCACCACATGCTTTTGCACGCTCGTCCAATCCATCAAGTTCGCTTCCCTGTCCACAGTCGATGCAGACGCAGATAACTTCATAATCATAATTTTCCTTCAGCCATGGAATGATCGCTGTCGTATCCAGACCGCCGGAATAAGCAAGAACAACTTTTTCCTTCATAATTAAACCTCCGTAAATGTGATATAGAAAGGGTTTCAAGGTCGCAGCCCTTCCCATGCAAGCATGGACGTTGTCGGGGAACTTTGAAACCAACGGCTTGCTCCGTTGCTGACGCAACTGTCGCAATCCTGCGAATATTCGAACTACGCGCGATGCGCTTCGTTCTCATATTCGGCGGGTCTCAAGGTCACAGCCCTTCCCATGCAAGCATGGACGTTGTCGGGGAACTTTGAAACCAACGGCTTGCTCCGTTGCTGGCGCAACTGCCGCAATCCTGCGAATATTCGAACTACGTGCGATGCGCTTCGTTCTCATATTCGGCGGGTCTCAAGGTCGCAGCCCTTCCCATGCAAGCATGGACGGTCTGAGACTTTTCGACCCTGTTATCATAAATATACAACATAAATGAATATTATGCAAGAGGAAATGTGGATTTTATATTTTCTTTTGATGAATTGTGAAATTGTACTTGCGTAAATGAGTACACAGGTGTATAATAAATATGCATTTGCATAAAAGATGCATATTTATGCAAAATATTCATTGAATTATGCATAAAAGGAAATGGAGGACATATTTATGAAGAAAGTAAGAGCGGTGATAGCGTGTCTTATAGCGATGGTTATGTTGACCGGATGCCTGGGACTTAATATGGAGATGACGGTAAATGAAGACGGTACATGTGGTTATACCCTTACATATTATTATGAACAAAGTACTTTTGAATTAATGAAAGAAGATGCAAAAAACAGTGTGCTGACATGCGGAGATTTTGCGCAGGACACAAAAACGATAAATGGAAAGACCTATCAGGCATTTTCCAAAACGTTTTCCTTTGCGTCCAGAGAGGAATTGAAAAATTTTCTGACAAATGATGCGGTTTATCTTGCAAAGTTTAAGCAGGATTCCAAGGCAGCGGATAAATATACAGCAGATAGTTTTCATGCACCATTTAAAAATGTGACATTGACGGCAGATACATTTATTGGTGAGGCGGGAACGAACAATTATACTTCGATGTCAACAAAGCAGGCGCAGGCATCAAAAACACAAAATAATGCGCGGGTGCTTGATGTCGCACAAGTGTCTTCCCAATTAAAAGGAAAATCCGTAAATGAATATTATAAGGCATTGGGACTCATCATGGATATTTCCATCGTTCTGCCAAAGCCTATTAGGGAATCCAATGGTGCAGCAGAAGGAAATAAAGTAACGTGGAATCTGGATAATTTACCGGATGATTCCAAACTGATCGCGACATGCGGAGATACGCCGATCATATCCGGCGATAAAGAAGCCCCAAAGATTCAGGGTGTAAGAAATAACGCACTTACGAAGAAAGCCGTGCTGGTAAAAGTGACAGATAATGTGAGTGTAAAAGAAGTGACAATTAATGGAAAACGTTTTAATGTGTCACAGTTCAAATTGGCAAAAAGCGGACGGTATACAATAAAGGCAGTAGATGCCAATGGAAATGTGTCGGTATTGAAATTTACAATTGATGCCAAAGCACCCGTTTTCAAGGGCGTACGACATGGTAAGGTATATCGGAAAAAGGCGACAGTGAAAGTGTCGGATGCCAATGGAATCCGTTATATTAAAGTAAATGGCAAAAAACAAAAAGCCAGAAAAAAACTTGTTATCCGCAAAAAAGGTAAAAATACCGTGATTGCCTGTGATAAAGCAGGAAATCAGTCAAAAGTTGTATTTACCATTAAGTAATAGAAAAGAGGCTAAATGATGATTAAAGTAGGTATTATCGGCTCGACCGGTTATGCGGGCCAGGAATTGGTAAGATTGTTATTGCAGCACAAAGAGGCAGAGATTGTATGGTATGGTTCACGAAGCTATGTCGATGAAAAATTCAGTGCTGTTTTTGGAAACATGTTTCAGATCGTTGAAAATGTATGTAAAGGCGATGATCTTCATGAATTAAGTAAGCAGGCAGACGTGATCTTTACGGCGACGCCGCAGGGATATCTTGCCTCGGTTCTCGATGAAGAGATTTTGTCAAATTGTAAAGTGATTGATCTGAGTGCGGATTTCCGTATTAAAGATGTCGATGTATATGAAAAATGGTATGGTATCGAACATAAGAGCAAACAGTTTATCGGAGAGGCTGTATATGGACTCTGTGAGTTGAACCGGGAGAAGATCAAAGGTACACGCCTGATCGCAAATCCGGGATGTTATCCGACCTGCTCGACGCTTTCCATTTATCCAATGGTAAAAAATGGATATATTGACACCGATACGCTGATCATTGATGCCAAATCCGGTACAAGCGGAGCCGGTCGTGGAGCAAAGATTCCAAACTTGTATTGTGAAGTGAATGAAAATATTAAGGCATACGGGGTGGCGACACACCGTCATACACCTGAGATTGAGGAACAGCTTGGCTATGCGGCAGGAAAACCGGTAATGATCAATTTTACCCCACATTTGATTCCGATGAATCGTGGCATTCTCATTACGGCTTATGCAAAATTAAATCCGGGTGTGACAAAAGAAATGGTTCGTAAAGCATATGAAGAAGCTTACAAGGACGAATATTTTGTACGTGTATTAAATGATGGTGTCTGTCCGGAAACACGCTGGGTAGAAGGCAGTAACTTTGTTGATGTCAGCCCGAAAGTGGACGAGCGTACCGGTCGTGTCATCATGATGGGTGCCATGGATAATATTACCAAGGGCGCAGCAGGACAGGCAGTTCAGAATATGAACCTGTTGTTTGGACTGGATGAGGCAGAAGGACTTCGTCTTGTGCCGGTATTCCCGTGATAAGAAGTATTTTATTTGGCACGTTGCGTTAAAATTTAGAATATAGAAATGAGGTTAATCGTATGCAGAGAATAGATGGTGGTGTAAATGCACCAAAAGGATATGAGGCGTCCGGAATAGAGGCAGGGATCAAATATGAAAACCGAAAAGATATGGCACTTGTATTTTCTGCCGAACCGGCAAATGCGGCAGGAACCTTTACTACAAATGTAGTAAAAGCGGCTCCGGTTATTTGGGATAAAGAGATCGTTGAGGGTGGACATCATGTCCGTGCGGTCGTTTTAAACAGCGGAATTGCGAATGCGGCGACCGGAAAAGAAGGAAAAGAGTACAATTATGAGATGGCATCGGAAATCGCAAAGGTACTTGGTATCGTGCCGGAAGAAGTATTGACGGCATCCACCGGAGTCATCGGGATGCAGCTTCGTATGGCACCGATCCGCAAAGGAGCACCGCTTTTGAAAGATGCCCTGACAACGGACCGCCAGGGGGCGAAAGATGCAGCCAGAGCCATTATGACGACGGATACGATTCCGAAAGAATGTGCCGTTACGTTTGAACAGGATGGCTCGACGATTACCGTCGGTGGAATGAGCAAGGGTTCCGGTATGATTCATCCGAATATGGCGACGATGCTCAGCGTTATTACGACGGATGCAAAAGTAAGTCATGAGGTGCTTCAGGGAATGCTTCGCGAGATCGTAGCAGATTCCTTTAATATGATCTCGGTAGACCGAGACACTTCCACCAATGATACCTGCGTGCTTTTGGCAAATGGAGCAGCCGGGGCAGAGGAAATCAAAAAAGACACCAAAGAATACAATGCACTTTATGAAGCCGTTTCGTATGTAGCAACCGATCTTGCCAAGAAAATGGCAGGAGACGGCGAAGGATGCACCCGTCTTTTGGAAGTAATTGTAAAAGGAACAAAGACAAAACAAGATGCGGTTACCTTGAGTAAATCCGTGATTTCTTCGAATCTTGTAAAGACGGCGATTTATGGAAAAGACGCAAACTGTGGCCGTGTGCTCTGCGCGCTTGGCTATGCCGGTGTAGAATTTGATCCGGAAGTTGTAGACCTGACATTGCAGGCAGGCGGCGAGGAAATGGTTTGGATCAAGGACGGTGTCCTTACCGACTATTCCGAAGAAAAAGCTACGGAAATGATGGGAATGGACAAAGTAACGTTAGTATGCGACATGAAGCAGGGCGAATGCAGTGCGACAGCTTGGGGCTGTGATCTTACGTATGATTATATTAAGATCAATGCGGACTACCGTTCGTAACACTGTTAAAATATGGAAGAAAGGCAAGAGGAAATGGACGATAAATTAAATGATGTATTGATAAAAGCGGAGACATTGATCGAGGCACTGCCTTATATTCGCGATTTCAACAATAAAAAAGTCGTTGTAAAATACGGCGGAAGCGCGATGCTGGATGAAAAACTGCAGCAGAGTGTGATCAAAGACGTGGCACTTTTGAAACTGGTGGGAATGAAGCCGATCATTGTACATGGCGGTGGAAAAGAAATCAGCAAATGGGTGCGCCTGATGGGAAAAGAACCGGAATTTGTCGAAGGACTCCGCGTGACAGACGATGACACGATGGAAGTGGCAGAGATGGTTTTAAATAAGGTAAATAAGCATCTGGTACAGATGATGGAAAAACTTGGTGTGAGAGCAGCCGGCATCAGTGGGAAAGACGGTGGAACCCTTCGCTGTGACAAAAAGACAGCAAACGGCAAAGATATCGGTTACGTCGGAGATGTGAAAGAAGTCAATTCTGAATTGATCGACACTCTTTTGGAAAATGATTTCGTGCCGATCATTGCACCAATCGGACTTGGAGATGATTATAAGGCGTACAATATCAATGCGGACGATGCTGCCTGCGCAATTGCAAAATCCATGAAAGCGGAGAAATTGGTATTTATGACTGACATCGAAGGTGTTTGCAAAGATGCGGACGATCCATCGACACTGGTTTCCGTGCTGACACTGGATGAAGCGCATAAAATGATCGAGGACGGTTTTATCGGTGGCGGAATGCTTCCGAAAATACGTAACTGTATTGAAGCCGTAGAACAGGGCGTAAACCGTGTACATATTTTGGACGGAAGAAGAGAACATTGTCTCCTGCTTGAGTTCTATACGAAGAAAGGTATCGGAACGGCAATTATTGGAAATGAGACAAATTTGTACCATCATGAGACAGAGTAAAGGAGCAGACGTATGAATACATTAATTGAAGAATCTGAAAAATATCTGATTCATTCCTACAATCGGTATCCGGTAGCAATGGATCATGGCGAAGACGTGTATCTGGTAGATACCGAAGGAAAAAAATATCTTGATTTTGGCGCAGGAATCGCCGTATGTGCGCTTGGCTACAGCGATGAGGAATTCAAAAATGCATTGAAAGCCCAGATTGATAAGGCGACACATTTTTCCAATTATTTCTACTCGGAGCCATTGATGCAGGCAGCAAAATGTCTGGCAGAGGCGACCGGAATGGACAAAGTGTTTATGGCAAACAGCGGTACAGAGGCCAATGAAGGAGCTTTGAAGCTGGCAAGAAAATATGCGATCATGCAGGGACATGAAGAACGTCACGAAGTCATTTCTATGAATAAAGCATTTCATGGAAGAAGTATGGGGGCGTTGTCCGTAACAGGAACAGAAAAATACCGTGCGCCGTTTGCTCCGCTTATTTCCGGCGTTCATTTTGCCGATTACAACGATTTGGATAGTGTAAAGAATTACATTAACGATAAAACCTATGCCATTATCGTAGAGGCGGTTCAGGGTGAAGGCGGCATTTATCCGGCAGACAAAGAATTTTTGCAGGGAATCCGTGACCTCTGTACCGAGCATGATATCATGATGATTTGCGATGAAGTACAGTGTGGTATGGGAAGAACCGGAAAAATGTTTGCTTACCAGCAGTATGGCATCCGGCCGGACATCGTAACGATGGCGAAAGGAATTGGAAATGGAATCGTTGTCGGCGCTTTTGCGGCAAAGACAGACGTGGCAAAAGCCCTTGTACCGGGTGACCACGGTACGACCTTTGGAGGAAATCCTCTGGCAAGTGCGGCAGTTGTAGCAGTAAACCACATTTTTAAAGAAAAGAATATTCTTGAAAATGTCAATCGTGTCGGCGAGTATCTTGGGAAAAAACTGGATGAGATCGCAGCCGGAAGCAAAGTGGCAAAAGAAGCCCGCGGAATGGGACTGATGAGAGGACTGGAATGCGACGCGCCGGTCGGCGAGATCTGTGCGAAAGCATTGGACAAAGGACTTCTTCTCTTAACTGCCGGAACCAATGTCATCCGTTTTGTACCGCCATTGGTTATCAAAGAGGAACATGTGGATCAGATGGCAGAGATCTTGACGGAAGTTTTGAAAGAATTCGAGTGATTAAACTTTGTTTTTTTAAGTTTTTAAACTTTTTTATTAAAAAAACAAAAAAGTACTTGATTATTGAGAATAAATATTATATAATGTCTTTAGACAAAGACGTCAAAGGGAGATGTGCCCTAAATTGCACATTTTCTTTGACGTCTTCTTTTTTTACAAACAAGTCGCTTTAGAGCGGCAAACTAATGTCAAGAATGGAGGATTACTATGAGTGGTCAATATGTAGAAGAGTCAAAACGAAAAGCGCTCGGTATGTATCACCCGAGATTTGAACATGACAATTGCGGTATCGGAGCGATTGTAAATATAAAGGGAAAGAAAACACACGATACCGTTAAGAATGCATTGGAAATCGTAGCACATCTTGAGCATCGAGCAGGAAAAGATGGCGAAGGAAAGACAGGAGACGGAGTAGGAATCATGCTTCAGATCTCACATAAATTCTTCAAAAAGATTGCCACACAGATGGGAATAGAGATTGGCGAAGAAAGAGAGTATGCGGTAGGAATGTTCTTCTTCCCACAGGATGAACTTCGCAGAAATCAGGCAAAGAAAATGTTTGAGACAATTGTAGATAAAGAAGGTCTTGAATTTTTAGGATGGAGAAAAGTACCGATCGCTCCTTCGATTTTAGGAAAAACAGCGGTAGAATGTATGCCTTACATCATGCAGTGTTTCATTAAGAAACCGGAGCAGGTAGAAAAAGGACTGGAATTTGACCGCAAATTATATATTGCACGAAGAGTATTTGAACAGTCCAATGAAAATACGTATGTAGTATCCCTTTCGAGCCGCACGATCGTATACAAAGGAATGTTTCTGGTATCCCAGCTGCGATTGTTCTTTGATGATCTGCAGGATGTGGATTATGAATCGGCGATCGCTATGGTACATTCCAGATTTAGTACAAACACACAGCCAAGCTGGCAGCGTGCTCATCCAAACCGCTTTATCGTACACAACGGAGAAATCAATACGATCCGCGGTAATGCCGATAAGATGCTTGCCCGTGAAGAGACGATGGAATCCGATCATCTGAGAGGAGAACTTCACAAAGTCCTTCCGGTTGTTAATACTGAGGGATCGGACTCCGCAATGTTAGACAATACGCTGGAATTTTTGGTGATGAGTGGCATGGAACTTCCGCTTGCGGTCATGATAACCATTCCGGAACCATGGGCAAATAACCGTTATATCAGTGAAAAGAAAAAAGACTTTTACCAATATTATGCAACCATGATGGAGCCATGGGACGGACCGGCTTCGATTCTTTTCTCCGACGGAGACATTATGGGTGCCGTGCTTGACAGAAATGGCCTTCGTCCATCAAGATACTATATTACAGATGACGACCAGCTGATTCTTTCTTCCGAGGTTGGAGTAATGCCGATCAGCGAAGAACACGTTGTTAAAAAAGACCGTCTTCGTCCGGGAAAAATGCTTCTTGTCGATACGGTCAAAGGAAAACTGATCGATGATGACGAATTAAAAGAAAAATATGCATCCAGCCAGCCATATGGAGAGTGGTTAGACACGAATCTGGTTCGCTTGAAAGATCTTACGATTCCAAATAAACGAGTAGATACTTATAACCATGAAGAAAGTCTTCGCCTGCGCAAGGCATTTGGTTATACGTATGAGGAAGTGAAAAATGAAATCCTTCCAATGGCAAAAAATGGAACAGAGCCAATCTCCGCAATGGGACATGATACGCCGCTTGCTGCACTCAGCAAACAGCCACAGCCATTGTATAATTACTTTAAACAGCTGTTTGCACAGGTAACCAACCCGCCAATCGATGCAATACGTGAGGAAGTCGTTACTTCGACCACCGTATATATCGGAGACGCCGGCAACCTGCTGGAAGAAAAAGCAGAAAACTGCCATGCGTTAAAGATTGAGAATCCGATTTTGACAAATACTGACCTTTTGAAGATCAAATCCATGAAAGTGGAAGGATTCAAAGTCGCTGTCATTCCGATTACGTATTATAAAAACACGTCTTTGAAAAAAGCCATCGACCACTTGTATCTGGAAGCGGATCGTGCTTACAAAGAGGGAGCTAATGTGCTGATCCTGTCCGACCGCGGTGTGGATGAAAATCATGTGGCAATCCCGGCACTGCTTGCCGTATCAGCGATGCAGCAGCACCTTGTCACTACGAAAAAGAGAACTTCACTTTCCATGATCTTAGAGAGTGCAGAGCCGAGAGAAGTTCATCATTTTGCAACGCTTCTCGGATTTGGTGCGACAGCCGTCAACCCATATCTTGCATTGGATACGATCAATACACTCATCGACAATGGCATGCTTGACAAAGATTATTATGCCGCCGTAGACGATTATAACTCAGCAATCCTGCATGGTATCGTAAAGATTGCCTCCAAGATGGGAATTTCTACGATTCAGTCATATCAGGGAGCAAAAATCTTTGAAGCCATCGGATTGTCGAAAGATTTTATTGATAAATATTTTACCGGAACGGTTTCCAGAATCGGTGGACTTGGTATCGAAGATATCCAGAACCAGGTAGAAATGCTTCATGATAAAGCATTTGATCCATTGGAACTTGGTACTGATATTACGCTTGATAGTATTGGAAACCACAAGAGCCGCAGCGGAAAAGAAGAACATTTGTATAATCCGAAAACCATTCATCTGCTGCAAGAAGCCACAAGAACCGGCAACTATCAGATGTTTAAAGAATATTCCGATGAGATTGACAGAGAGGATCTGTATATGAACCTTCGAAGTCTTCTCACATTTAACTTCCCGAAAAAGGGAATTCCGCTTTCCAAAGTAGAAAGTGTAGATGAGATCGTCAAACGATTTAAAACCGGTGCGATGTCTTATGGTTCCATTTCACAGGAAGCCCACGAGACACTGGCGATCGCAATGAACCATCTCCATGGAAAATCCAATAGTGGTGAAGGTGGAGAGAGTTTGGAACGACTTACTATCGGTAAAGACGGCGTAAACCGCTGCTCCGCGATCAAGCAGGTGGCTTCCGGACGTTTTGGTGTAACTTCCAGATATCTCGTAAGTGCCAAAGAGATTCAGATCAAGATGGCACAGGGAGCAAAACCGGGCGAAGGTGGACATCTTCCGGGCAAAAAAGTATATCCATGGATCGCGAAGACGAGACATTCGACACCGGGTGTGTCCCTGATCTCGCCGCCACCTCATCATGATATTTATTCGATCGAGGATTTGGCACAGTTGATCTATGATTTGAAGAATTCAAACCAGGATGCAAGAATTTCCGTGAAATTGGTATCGGAAGCAGGCGTAGGTACCGTCGCTGCCGGTGTAGCAAAAGCAGGAGCCGAAGTTGTACTGATCTCCGGATACGACGGTGGTACCGGAGCTGCTCCGGGAAGTTCCATCCACAATGCCGGACTTCCTTGGGAACTGGGTCTGGCAGAGACACATCAGACCCTTTTGATGAACGGACTTCGTTCGAAAGTAGTGATCGAGACAGACGGTAAATTGATGACCGGCCGCGATGTCATGGTAGCAGCCCTTCTTGGTGCCGAAGAATTTGGTTTCGCGACAGCACCGCTTGTCACAATGGGATGCGTTATGATGCGTGTATGTAACCTCGATACCTGCCCGGTTGGTGTGGCAACACAGAATCCGGAACTTCGGAAGCGTTTCCGAGGAAAACCGGAATACGTAGAGAACTTCATGAAGTTTATCGCAGAAGAAGTTCGTGAGTTGATGGCAAAATTTGGAGTACAGACACTGGATGAACTGGTAGGACGTACCGATCTTTTGAAGGTAAGAGATGACCTTGATATGGAACGTGCCGGCAAACTGGATCTGTCCGCGATCATCAACAACCCATTTGTAAAAGAAAAGAAAAACAAATTTAACCGCAAAGACATTTATGATTTTAAATTAAATAAAACGATTGATGAAAAAGTTTTCTTAAAGAAATTTGCAGAGAACTTAAAGAGTGGCGAACCAAAGACCATTCAGGCAAAAGTAACCAATACCGACCGTTCGCTGGGAACGATCCTTGGGTCCGAGATTACAAAGCAGCTTGGTGACAATGTCGAAGAAGATACGTTTGTGATCGAGTGTCAGGGAAGCGGTGGACAGAGTTTTGGAGCCTTTATTCCAAAAGGACTGACATTGCAGCTCGAAGGAGACAGCAACGATTACTTCGGAAAAGGCTTGTCCGGTGGTAAATTGATCGTATTTCCACCTTCTCATGTCCAGTATAAAGCGGAAGACAACATTGTCATCGGAAACGTGGCATTGTATGGTGCGACAAGTGGTACCGCTTATATCAACGGTGTGGCAGGCGAGCGTTTCTGTGTAAGAAACTCCGGTGTACACGCTGTTGTCGAAGGAGTGGGTGACCACGGATGTGAATATATGACAGGTGGATGCGTGGTTATCCTCGGACCGACCGGTAAAAACTTTGCCGCTGGTATGAGTGGTGGAATCGCTTATGTTTTGGACGAAAACAGTGATCTGTATCTGAAACTGAACAAGACACTGGTTTCTTCCGAAGCCGTTTCCAACAAATATGACGTTATGCAGCTGAAAGATATGATCGAAGCCCATGTGAAAGCAACCGGCTCAGAAAAAGGAAAAGAGATTTTGGAGAACTTCAAAGATTACCTTCCGAAGTTCAAAAAGATCATTCCACATGATTACAAAAACATGATGCAGCAGATCGCGATCATGGAAGAAAAAGGTCTCAGCAATGAGCAGGCATTGATCGAAGCGTTTTATGCGACGCAGAAGCAAAATGCGTAAAAATAGTTGCAATATCACTTCAAATAATTTATAATAGAAAGGGTTGAGATGAAATGGGTAAACCAACCGGATTTTTAGAATATGAACGTAAAGGAAACAAAGAGATCACACCACTTGAGAGAATAAAGAACTTCAATGAATTTCACGTTCCGATGTCCCACGAGGAGAGAAAGGCACAGGCAGCCAGATGTATGGATTGTGGTGTTCCGTTTTGTCAATCCGGCATGATGATCGGAGGAATGGCTTCGGGATGTCCATTGAACAATATGTGTCCGGAATGGAATGATCTTTTGTATCTGGATAATTACGAAGAAGCATTGGGAAGACTTCTGAAAACAAACAATTTTCCTGAATTTACTTCCCGCGTGTGCCCGGCACCTTGTGAAGCCGCATGTACCTGTGGTTTGAATGACAGTCCGGTCACAATTAAGGAAAATGAAAATGCGATCATTGAATACGGCTATGCCAACGGCTTGATGGAGGCAAAACCTCCGAAAGTACGGACGGGTAAAAAAGTAGCGATCATTGGCTCCGGTCCTTCGGGACTGGCAGCGGCTGACCAGCTCAACAAACGTGGACACAGTGTTACTGTGTTTGAGCGTTCCGACCGCCCGGGCGGACTTTTGATGTATGGTATCCCAAATATGAAATTAGAAAAAACTGTCATTGAAAGAAAAGTAAACGTGCTGACCGAAGAAGGCGTCGTATTTAAGACCGGTGTGAATGTCGGTGTGGATGTCAAAGCCAAACAGCTGTTGGAGGAATTTGACCGCGTGATCTTGACATGTGGTGCATCCAATCCTCGTGATATCAAAGCACCCGGCAGAGAAGCCAAGGGAATTTATTTTGCAGTAGATTATCTTACTCGTGTTACCAAACACGTATTAAATCCGGAATTTACGGATTTTGTAGATGCCAAAGGGAAAAATGTTCTGGTTATCGGTGGAGGAGATACCGGAAACGATTGTGTCGGATCTTCCATCCGTCAGGGCGCAAAGAGTGTTGTCCAGTTAGAGATGATGCCACAGCCGCCGAAAGAACGTACGGAGAGCAATCCGTGGCCGGAGTGGCCGAAAGTCTTAAAGACCGATTACGGTCAGCAGGAAGCAATCGCTGTGTTTGGAAAAGATCCTCGAATCTATGAGACGACGGTCAAAGAGTTTATCAAAGATGATAAGGGTGTTCTCAAACAGGTAAAATGTGTAAAACTTGCCTGGGAAAAGGACGAGAAGACCGGCCGCATGAAGATGAGTGAGATTGCCGGAAGCGAATATGTACTGGATGTGGATCTGGTATTTATCGCGGCAGGGTTCCTTGGAACACAGGATTATATCGCCAAAGACTTTGAACTGAAACTGACGGAGCGTACCAATGTAGCGACGAAGCCGGGACAGTATAAAACAAGCGCTGACCGTGTGTTTGTAGCAGGAGATATGCACCGTGGACAGTCTCTTGTCGTATGGGCAATCCGCGAAGGACGCGAAGTTGCCAAAGCAGTGGATCAAGATTTGATGGGGTATTCAAACCTCGGATAATAGAGAAGGCAAATAGGAAATTAGGGGCTGGCACCGAGTACAAGAGATGTCAGTCCCTATCGTGCGAAAAAAGCGCAAAATAATATGCAGAAATGAGGATTACTATGGCAAATTATACAAAGCAGGATATCTACCGTTTAGTAGAAGAGGAAGATGTAGAATTTATCAGACTTCAATTTGTAGACAGTTTTGGAGCATTGAAAAATATCGCGATGACGGCGAATCATCTGGATCGGATCTTGGAAAACCGCGTCGTATTTGATGGAGCTGCCATTCAGGGATATGATACTAAAGATTTGTCAGAGTTTATCCTGGCACCGGATCTTGACACATTTACCATTTTCCCGTGGCGTCCGCAAAGAGGACGTGTGGCACGATTTATCTGTGACGTGCTGAACCCGGATGGAACGCCATATGAGGCAGATCCGAGACGGATTTTAAAAAATGTACTTGAACAAGCAGAAAAAGAGGGATATACTTTTAACGTAGGACCGGAAAACGAATTCTTTTTATTTGATACGGATGAAGATGGGCAGCCGACGACAAATTCCAATGAAAAAGGTGGATTTTTTGACATTGGACCGCTGGATTCCGGGGAAAATGCAAGACGTGACATGGTCCTTTCTTTAGAGGAAATGGGATTTGTCATGGAAAGTTCCTACCACTCCAATGAAGTGGCACAGCATCATATCGATTTTATGTTTGATGAGGGACTTCATACGGCAGATAACATTATGACATTTAAACTTACGGTCCGCACAGTGGCAAAACGCCATGGACTGCATGCGACCTTTATGCCGAAACCAAAATACGGCTTAAAGGGATCGGCGATGAGTTTGAATATGTTTTTATGTAAAGATGGAAAAAATATATTTACCGATACTTCGGCAGAAGATGGACTGAGTAAAGAGGCTTACCATTTTATGGCAGGAATCATTCAGCACATCAAAGGATTGACATTGATCAATAATCCGATCATCAATTCCTACAAGAGACTGGTTCCCGGTTACAATGCACCGGTGGATATTACGTGGTCGCGGACAAACCGTACACCGCTGATTCGTCTGACCAATGTCGGAACGATCGGATCCCGTGTCATCTTACGAAGCCCGGACGGAGCAAGCAATCCGTATCTGGTGCTGGCAGGATGTCTCGCGGCGGGATTGGAGGGAATCCGAAAGGAACTCGAGCCGCCGGTATGTATGGATGATGTATCCGAAGAAGATAAGGTAAAATTTGACATTTTGCCGCGAAATCTGAGAGAGGCAATACGCGCTTTTGAAGAAGATGAATTTTTGCAGCAGGTGATCGGGAAGACACTTTCCCAGATCATTATCAACGAAAAAACAGATGAATGGGAAGAATTTTCACGACAGGTAACTGCCTGGGAAGTGGAAAAATACCTTGACCGTGTCTGAAAAATTGCTTCGTTAAAAAATGTTCGTTGTAAAGACCCAACATTCGATAAGGAGGCAAAAAAACAATGCGGATTATTGTGGCATTTCCCAAATTAGAAGATGCAAAAAATCTGAGAAATGTTTTGATTCGAAACGGATTTGATGATACAATGGCATATAATAATGCAGCTCAGACGATCGGAGCGGCAAATGATTCCGACGGCGGCGTGGTTGTATGCGGCTACAAGCTGCCGGATATGCATTACAGCGAATTGTATGGTTATCTTCCGAGAGAATTTTCAATGTTGCTTGTCGCCAGTCCTTCGAGACTGGAAGATTGTATCAGCTCAGATATTGTTTGTTTGTCCATGCCCATCCATAGCCGTGAATTTGTAAGCACGGTGCAGATGATGACGATGGACATCGCACGGGAACTGAAACGAAGAAAGAAAACACAACCCAAGCGCCGTACTGCCGAGGAAGAAAAGATCATCAATAAAGCAAAGGCTCTTTTGATGGAGCGAAATCAGATGACAGAAAATGATGCACACAAATACATTCAAAAACTCAGCATGGACAGTGGAAACAATTTAGTGGAAACTGCCGAGATGATTTTGACTTTTGAATAAAAGAACATGGAGGTAATTATGAAAGCTTATTTAATTCTGGAAGACGGAACTGTGTTTACCGGGGAAAGCATCGGAAGCACAAGAGAAGTTATCAGCGAAATTGTATTTAATACGTCAATGACAGGATATCTGGAAGTACTGACGGATCCGAGTTATGCAGGACAGGCAGTCGTTATGACCTATCCTCTTATTGGTAATTATGGAATCTGCCGCAAGGATATGGAATCCAAGTTGTCCAATGTAGATGGATTTATCGTACGTGAGTTATCTCGTCTGGGCAGCAATTTCCGTAATGAGCAGAGCATTCAGGATTTTCTCGTAGAGCAAAACATCCCTGGTATCCAAGGTATCGATACACGTGCCCTCACGAAAATTCTTCGTGAAAAAGGTACCATGAATGGCATGATTACAACCAATGCCGATTATGATCTCGAAGAAGTAAAGAAAAAATGTAAAGAATATAGTGTTTCCGGTGTCGTTGATAAAGTGACGACAAGAGAAGTTGTTTCTTATAAGCCGGGAGATTTAGATACAGATAGCAACATTCCGGCAACAAAGAAGGTTGCTATTCTTGACGTTGGAACAAAATTTAACATCGCCCGCTGTCTTTTGAAACGCGGCTGCGAGGTGACGATTTATCCGGCAAGAACCAATCCGGAACTGATCTTAAAAGAAAATCCGGATGGCATTATGCTGACAAATGGTCCGGGGGATCCGAAAGAGTGTACAGAGGTTATCGAGAACCTCAAAACACTGTATGCTTCGGATATTCCGATTTTTGCCATTTGCCTTGGACACCAGCTCATGGCACTTGCCAATGGAGCGGACACAGAGAAAATGAAATACGGACACCGCGGTGCCAATCATCCGGTTAAGGATCTGGAGACAGGAAGAGTTTACATTTCCTCCCAGAACCATGGATATGTTGTAAAAGAAGATACGATCCCTGCGGATGTGGCAGAAGTTGCTTTCGTCAATGTCAACGATGGCACAGTGGAAGGTCTGCGGTATAAAAATAAAAAGATCTTTACGGTGCAGTTCCATCCGGAAGCTTGTGCCGGCCCGAAAGATTCGGAAGTATTATTTGACCGATTTATGCAGATGATGGAACAGTAGAGGAGGATTTGAACTATGCCAAAAATAGATGGAATTAAAAAAGTACTTGTGATCGGATCCGGTCCGATCGTAATCGGACAGGCGGCAGAATTTGACTATGCGGGAACACAGGCCTGTCGTTCGTTGAAAGAAGAAGGAATGGAAGTAGTATTGATCAACTCCAATCCGGCTACCATCATGACAGATAAAGATATCGCAGATAAGGTTTACATCGAGCCGCTTACGGTAGAAGTGGTGGAAAACCTGATCAAAAAAGAGAAACCGGACAGTGTACTTCCTACTTTGGGAGGACAGGCTGCATTGAATATTGCGATGGAACTGGAAGAATGTGGATTTTTGAAAGAGCAGAATGTCCGCCTGATCGGTACCACTTCTCTGACAATCAAAAAAGCCGAAGACCGTCTTGAATTCAAGAAGACAATGGAAAAAATTGGAGAACCGATTGCCGCCAGCGAAGTCGTTGAAAATGTAGAAGATGCGGTTGCCTTTACGAATACGATCGGGTATCCTGTCGTTATCCGTCCTGCGTATACGTTAGGAGGAAGCGGCGGCGGAATCGCACACGACGAGCAGGAACTGCGTGACATCTGTTCAAACGGACTTCGTCTTTCCCGTGTGGGACAGTGTCTGGTCGAGCGCTGTATCGCCGGCTGGAAAGAAATCGAGTACGAAGTGATGCGAGACAGCAACGGAAACTGTATTACGGTATGTAATATGGAAAACCTGGATCCGGTTGGTGTACATACCGGAGACAGTATCGTCGTAGCACCGTCGCAGACATTGGCAGATAAAGAGTATCAGATGCTCCGTTCTTCTGCTTTGAACATTATTACAGAATTGAATATTACCGGTGGATGTAACGTGCAATTTGCCCTGCATCCGGAATCATTTGAATATTGTGTTATCGAGGTAAACCCTCGTGTCAGCCGTTCTTCCGCACTGGCATCGAAAGCGACAGGATATCCGATCGCCAAGGTGGCAGCAAAGATTGCACTCGGCTATACATTGGATGAAATTCCAAATGCGATCACCGGAAAGACCTATGCAAGTTTTGAGCCGGCACTGGATTATTGTGTAGTCAAGATCCCGCGCCTGCCATTTGATAAATTTATTAAGGCGAAACGTACATTGACAACCCAGATGAAAGCGACCGGAGAGGTTATGAGTATCTGTACGAACTTTGAGGGGGCTTTGATGAAAGCGATCCGTTCTCTGGAGCAGCATTTGGACAGCCTCGACACCGGAAGATATACCGACCGTTCCAAAGAAGAACTGCTGGAGCGCGTACGTATCGTCGATGACCGCCGAATTTATGTTATCGCTGAGCTGATCCGCAAAGGGGCATCGTATGATGAAATCCATGATATTACAAAAATTGACAAATGGTTTATCGATAAGATTGCCATTTTGGTCGAGATGGAGCAGCGCCTGAAAAATGAAAAACTGACACCGGAACTTTTGGCGGAAGCAAAGAGAATTGAGTTCCCGGACAATGTGATCGCAAGATATACCGGTATGACCGAAGAAGAAGTACGTGCAATGCGTCTTGAAAATGGCATCACGGCTTCGTTTAAGATGGTAGATACGTGTGCGGCAGAGTTTGCGGCAGCGACACCATATTATTACAGCTGTTTCGGAAGCGAATGTGAAGTAGATGCGACGCGTACGAAGAAAAAAGTACTGGTACTTGGTTCCGGCCCAATCCGGATCGGACAGGGTATCGAATTCGACTTCTGTTCGGTTCACAGTGCATGGTCTCTTGAAAAGAGCGGCTATGAGACAATTATTGTAAATAACAATCCGGAGACCGTAAGTACGGACTTTGACGTGGCAAATAAATTGTATTTTGAACCGTTGACACCGGAAGATGTACAAAATATCGTAGATCTTGAAAAACCGGATGGTGCTGTGGTACAGTTTGGTGGTCAGACGGCGATCAAATTGACGGAATCCCTGATGAAGATGGGTGTACCAATCTTGGGAACAAGCGCCGAAAATGTCGATGCAGCAGAAGACCGTGAATTGTTTGATGAGATTCTGGAGCAGTGCGGAATCCCAAGACCAAAGGGACATACGGTATTTACGGTAGAGGAAGCATTGAAGGCAGCCAATGAACTTGGCTATCCGGTTCTTGTTCGTCCATCCTACGTTCTCGGCGGACAGGGCATGCAAATTGCCATCAATGACGATGATATCCGCGAATTTATGACGATCATTAACCGTCACGTACAGGAGCATCCAATCCTTGTAGACAAATACCTGATGGGAAAAGAAGTGGAAGTCGATGCGGTCTGTGACGGCGAAGACATCCTGATCCCCGGAATCATGGAGCATATCGAGCGTGCCGGAATCCACTCCGGAGACAGTATCTCGGTATATCCGGCACAGAGCATCAAGCCGGAAGTCATTGATACCTTAGTAGATTATACGAGAAAACTGGCAAGATCCCTTCATGTCATCGGATTGATCAATATCCAGTTTATCGTAATGAATGATGAAGTGTATGTTATCGAGGTAAACCCTCGTTCTTCACGTACCGTACCTTACATCAGTAAAGTTACCGGTATTCCGATCGTGAAACTGGCATCCCGTGTCATCCTCGGCGAGAAGATCACAGATCTTGGCTATGAGACCGGACTGGCAAAATCATCGGATTATATCGCAATCAAGATGCCGGTATTCTCCTTTGAGAAACTGCGCGGCGCAGAGATCAGCCTCGGACCGGAGATGAAATCAACCGGTGAATGTCTCGGAATCGCGAAGACATTCAATGAAGCGCTTTCCAAAGCGTTTATGGGAGCCGGTATCAATCTTCCGCAGCACAAGAAGATGATCCTTACGGTAAGAGACCAGGATAAAACGGATGCCATTTCGGTAGCAAAACGTTTTAAAGCACTTGGCTATGAAATTTATGCAACACGAGGAACCCAGAAGGCGTTGAAAGAAGCCGGTGTGGATGTCATCGGCGTCAATAAGATCGAGCAGGAATCTCCGACATTGATGGATCTTTTGCTTGGACATGAGATTGACCTTGTCATCGACATTCCAAAACAGGGTGAGCATTCTCACGATGGATTCCTCATCCGCCGTACCTCCATCGAAACAGGTGTTACCTGCCTGACATCCCTGGATACGGCAAATGCACTTCTGACAAGCCTTGAAAATGTCGATAAATCGGAGCTTTCGCTGGTAGATATTGCGACGATTGAAGGAAGAGGAAGAGCATAGAGAAAAACCCCCTGCTTTCATATATCGGGAGCGTTTGCGCTTAGTGAAAAAACCCCTTACTTTCACAAATCGGGACCGTTTGCACTTAGTGAACACGCGTAGCGGTGCATGAGGACACAAAACGTCCTCTATGCACCGACGGTGTTCAAAATCCCTCATTGTGAAAGCAGGGGGTTTTTATATAATGAAGGGGAGGGGGATTGATTTTAGTTATTATGATAGAAACTAAATAATTAATTAAAGATTGAAACAAAATAGCAATAATGATATGATGAATAGGAAATATTAGGCAGATGTAATGATACAAAATGAATTAGTGATGATAATCAAATATAATAAATTATCAAAAAATAATAGATGAAATTTTGAGTGTATTGTGTTGGAAGAGGAAGTATATTTATACATAATGGAATTAAACTGATTCAATGAAAATTTTTTAAGAAGATAAGGGATTCAACAGCATTAGATTTGAACTGAAAAAGAAGGTGAAAGTGTGTTTGTGGGTATAATTAAGATAAACAAAAATACGATGATGTTTAGACTTGATGATTATAAATTAACAATTTCAAATACAGAAGGAAAATTTACTAGCTTGGATGATATAAAAACTATTATTAATGATGGATGGATTAAGTTGGAAGATTTTTCAAAGAATGTCATATATGTATATATTGAGGAAATTAAATATTTAAATTTGTATGAATATAAGTGTGATTTGCAATTTTATGTGGTTGACTGGTATAGAAAAGATAAAAGGTATACATTTGAATTCGATCACATATGGATTAAATCGGATTGTTTGGATTATTATTTTAGAAATGATCCTAAATATAAAAGTGATATATCCAATCTTATAAACCAATGGAATGGGAAAAAAATTAATGATGAGAGGATTGAACGTAATACGGTTAAAATGGTTGCGTTTAATCAAAAACTTTTAATTGATTTTAAAACAATGATTCAAGGAAGTGATAAGCCATTTCCATACGATGTAAAAAATGTGATGGTATTTGAGGTAAATAAGACTTCAGATCAGGAATTGTTACATAATGTCATTCAGATGGCAAAAACATTTTTTAAATTTATATCAGTGAATTCTAAAGTAGATATAATTAATCCGGTTATGATTGGATGCGGTAATGATATCAACGAATATACGACAATGTTGTATATAAAACCAGATAATGTGGAAGATAGCAATTTTAATAGATGTTTAAAATATGAGGATACTGAAAGCAGTTTGGAAAAATTGTTAACTATGATATGTCAAAATGAAATTTGTTTTAGGTCATTATTTCCTTGTAATATGAACAAGATTACATATGCGGATATTATGAACATATGTGCAGCATTTGAATTACAGTTTGATGTAAGTGTAAGACATAATTATAAATATAAAGAGCAGGAAAAAGTAAAAAAGAAAATTATAAAAATAATAGAGAACAGTAGAGAAACTGAGTTTTCAGTATAATGGTCTCATAAATTAAGACACTGACAAAGACATTTCTTAATGAATCTGATATACTATAATCAAACCAACCG
>UQAQ01000022.1 GCA_900539115.1 uncultured Roseburia sp. | reverse complement strand
AGATTTGAGGATAATCGAGGATTGGCTCGCAATACGCTGAAACAGAAATGCATTCATCTGAAGCATTTCTATACTTTCCTTCAGCAAAAAAGGATTAAATATAAGGACGTTATTGTAGATAAATAAAAATATAGAGTATCTTTCTCGGCTTGAAAAGATGAAAGAACGTATTCTTTCGGAAGGAACCATTCATAAAAACGGAAAACTTCGGGAGGAATAAGATGCAGGAAAAGAAAAATAATCTGGAAGCCAGCTGGAAACAGCGAAAAGAAAATGCTCTTAAGTTGGCTAATGAGACCATAGAACAATTGCTGCTTCATAAAGAAGCTGTAAATTTCAATAGTGTTCATGTGCAAAGTGGATTGTCAAAGAGTTATTTATATCAGACGCCTGAAATTAGAAAAAGAATTGAAGAATGCCGTCAAAAAGAAAATGCTGCGAAAGCGGTATGGCATGAAAAATATGACAAGACATCAAAATCAAAGGATGTAATTATAGCAGCAAAAGATAAACGTATAACAAAGCTTGAGGAAGAAAATAAAAAGCTAAAAAAAGAAATAGATAATCTGATGGCACTGCTATACGAAAAGTAGTCGTTCGTGTATATGTACACGAACAAGAAATATAGTGTTTCCGGGGCTTTGAGCCCTGGGTACACGAGATTTAGTATGGAGGTGATACATTATGGCAAATGAAGATAAAAAAGATTTTAATGCTATGCTTATGGATAGCAAGGATATGCCTAAAATTCAAATGATAACGGATGAAAAGAGCATAGAAAAATATGGTGGAGATAAAATGTATTTTGCTCCACCTATCGACTATGACAAAGTAATGCGACTTGTTCCTTGTGGAAAATTACTTACAGTAGGTACAATAAGAGAGTACTTTGCTAAACAAAGTGGTGCTGATTTTACAGAACCAATCACAGCAGGTATTTTTGTTTCAATAGTTGCATGGGCAAGTTATCAGCGTCCAGATGATAAAACCCCATATTGGAGAACATTAAAGGCAAATGGGGAATTAAATGCAAAGTATCCCGGAGGTGTTGAGGCTCAAAAGGAGATTCTTGAAAAAGAGGGACATATTGTAATACAAAAAGGTAGAACCAATATTAAGTATTATGTTAAAGACTTCGAAAAAGCATTATTTACATTGTAACGGATAATGAAAAACTTTTAGCTTAACGCATACTATGTAAAAATAGCCTTATCCACGCCTATGTGAATGGATAGGGCTATTTTTATGACAGGGGCGATTATCTCGCCCCTTTATCTCTGTTTCGGTAAGGTTGGCTGGCATACTGTCTGTCGACCTTTTCTTTATATCGTTGTATCTTTTCGTGCATAGTTTCAGCTTTGGGAGCGGCTTTCTCACCGTAGGTTTCTTCCCACTTGGCACATTCCTTTTGATATGCGTCTGTGGCACGCTGTGCTGTATAGAATGCGGTGTAGAAATCCTGTATCGTTGCAAATCCGTGCTGTCTGACGATACCGGATAATCCGGCTTTGAGGGTTCGGATTTCTTCGTTTTTGGTGGCAATCCTGCTTTCAAGCTCCCCTTTCTTGGTGAGCTTTGCAAGTCCCTTTAAATCGCTTAATTCAAGCTCCAGTTTATTCCGTTCACGCTCTGCTTCAAAGATAAGATGATTTTGCTTATCAAGCGTAACCTTGACCTTTTGAAGTCTTGGGAAGGCGGCTGTTTCCGGTGGCATAACCGGTCTTGGAGGTATCTGTGGCTTGGGCGGTTTTGTAACCTTTGTTCCAAGTACAGTTTCGGTAATTGTGGCTACTGGTGGCTCATGCTCGGATATTACTTCCTTAGCCGGAGCTGTAACAACATCTGCGTTATCCTCTGCTTTTATAACAGCCTTGCTTACATATTCTTTTTCAAGAGTTTCATGGAGCAGCTTGTTTTTCAGTTCCCTTGCGGCTTTCAGTACCTCGGAAATGAGAAGTGCCAGTCGCATAGCTGCCGTTCGTATGATGTTGGAAAGTAAATCCGGACAGTTGCCCCATGCGTTGATGGAGTTACGGATACGGTCTGTGATAAAATCCTTTTTTATCTGCCGTATCTCATCCTCTGGCACTTGGCTGACTAAGGCTCTGTCTACTTCGTGATTCCATTGCATACGCACCTCGTTATCTTCCTTTATCTGTTCCGCTTTGGGATTGTTCTTTCCGATTTTCTTGGTGGCAAGGTACAATCCGTTTTTATCGAATACATGGAGCTTATTCTTATCATCCTCTATCAGAAGATTGATGAGGTCGGTATAGAAGTGTTTCGCCTCGTCCAGATAATGCTCCTGTTTGAACAGCTTGTTCTTGGCGGTGAATAAGGTTCGCTCATAGACTTCGCCTTTTTTGATTATCTTACAGCCCTTACGGACATTGCCGCTATCATCCAGTATCTCTTTCTTGGTGCGAACATGCTTTTTCTGTTCATTGTAGAACATATTGCGTGTGGCAATCTTTTCGATGGGTTCCGGTAACAGTTCCCTTTCAGAAAAGATGAGATGGATATGATAGTTGGTTTTGCGTTTGTTATGGTGCAGGGCTGAAACGCACTCCACACCATATTTTTCTTTAAAGCGGTTGGTAAATAACTGTAACAGCCGGTCAGGGTCATAGAGGTCTGGGAAAGATTCCGGCAGGGCTATAATCAGTTCTCTTGCCTCGATACATTTCCCCTCTGTACCGCTTTTTAGAAATTCCTGCTGATTAAATCTGGCAAGCTCCGTCCAGTAATGGCGGTCTGTGGTTTCATAGACTGCATATAAATTTTCCTGCTTGGCGTGACTGGATATATAAGTAATCCTGCCACGGATATTGTGGAGCTTGCTCATCTGAATAAATGAATTTCTTTCGATAGTGCTTCCTCCTCTCGTAAATGTTACTTAGGGAAAGAGGCGGAAGGATTATATAAGTGAGTGGACACTTTGGTGTCCGGTTACGAACACAATGCCGTGTCCGGCATTAAAAGCTCGATGCAATCGCGAAATACCCAGAGTACAAATCGAAGATTTGTGCGAAGGGTGTATTTCGCTCTCAATCGCCGAGGGCTTGCAAAAGAATTGTACTAAGAGGTCTGTACCACTCACTTTTATATGAAAATGTCCTGTAAAATCCCTGCTCCTTTCCCGTAAGTTTTGGTTGATACCAGAGGAAGCACATGATATAATCTATTTGCGTGTAGGTATATCATGGCTTCGGTCTGATACATACCAAAGGGTGGTTTCGTAGGAAGCCACCCTTTTAAGTTACAGCAGTTTTTCTGCTAACTGCTTTGACAGTATTCTTATCCCTCAAGTCCCTGCCTTCGTTGGCTTCCATGAACTGCTCCAGTATATCAGTCTTTATAAGAACCTTTCGTCCTACCTGAAGTACCGGGAGTTTCTTCCACTTTACCAGATCACGGAGTGTATTTCTTCCGATACCGGTATAGTCGGCTGCTTCCTCAATGGATAAGGCAATTTTCATTTCTGTCATTGAATCACCTCCTTGCAAATTGCATTATGCAATTTCTAAACTAAGCCTACTATAAACCTTTTATATCATTTTGTCAAGCGTTACGAAATTCTAAAAACAATTATTAAGTTGCATATTGCAATTATAAAAGATGTGTGTTATAGTAGTACCATACCGAAAAAGGAGGCGTATGAAGATGAAAGATAAAGAATTACGCAAGCTAATCGGTAGCAGGGCAAAACAGCGAAGATTGGAATTAGGGTTGAAACAGCCTTATGTAGCTGAAAAGATGGGAGTGACAGCTTCCACCATTCAGAGATATGAAGCCGGAACAATCGACAATACCAAGAAGCTGGTGCTGGATGGACTTTCAGAAGCACTTCATGTATCCGTGGAATGGCTCAAAGGAGAGGCTGAGGAATACGAAACAGACATTACGGATAAAAGGGAATTACAGATTCGTGATGCAATGAGCAGTATTTTAAACCGCTTACCCTTTGACCTTAATAATGAGGAAGCTGACTTCTCGAAGGACTTACTGCTACTGATGTTACAGGAGTATGAGCTGTTTATGGATTCCTTCCAGTTTGCCTGCAAGAACTTTAAGGGCAATACAGAGAATGCGGACATAGCAGCTACCATAGGTTTTGAATCGAATAAGGAATACAACGAAATCATGTTTCTTAGGGAGATTACCCACACAGTCAATGCCTTTAATGACATGGCGGATGTGATAAGGCTCTATTCCAAGAAACCGGAAACAGCCACACAGAGGCTTGCAAATCTTTTATCGGAGGATTCCGAATCGGTATAGTTAGACAACCGGAGTTATGATACAATGAGTGCAAGCGAGTCAAGCTGTTTACAGATTTGACGAGCGACGAATTGGCTTACGGACTTGTCCGTAAGATACTTACACGCAAGAAGCATTTCATCAGTTCCGATTGTCGATATCGAAAGGAGAAACGATTATGGCAAAAGGTTCTGTAAGGAAAAAAGGCAAGAAATGGTATTACCGCTATTATGTGGAGGATGCCAGTGGTAACTTAGTTCAGAAGGAATGCGTAGGAACAGAAAGTAAGTCGGAAACGGAAAAACTGCTCCGCAAGGCTATGGATGAGTATGAAGGACAGAAAGTGGTAGCCAAGACGGAGAACATCACACTGGGAGAGCTTCTGGATGTGTGGGCGGAGGAAGAACTGAAAGTCAGTTCTTTAAGCAATAATACCGTAACCCTCTATCTGGGAGTGGTAAAACGGATAAAGGAGCACCCGCTCGGTAAAAGGAAACTAAAAACCGTAACCAGTGAGCATATGCAGGAATACTTGGACTTCTTAAGTTTTGGTGGTAAAGCACCGGATGGAATGGAGGCAAGACCCTTAAGCATAGACCGTATCCATTCTTTCTCTGCGGTATTGCAGAGGGCTTTCCGGTATGCAGTATTTCCAAAGAAGTATATTACTTTCAATCCCATGCAGTATGTAGTAATCAGAAGACCGACTCAGCAGGTGGATTTGTTCGGTACGGGTGATGAGGATGTGTCACAGACAAAGACCATTACCCATGAACAGTTTCAGAAGATAACGGAGTATCTCAAGAAAAAGAAAAATGCTTCACTCTTGGCAATTCAGATATCGTATTATGCAGGATTGCGAATTGGAGAGGTGGCAGGACTTTCTTGGAACGATGTGAATCTGGAGGAACAGCACCTGACAATCAGACGAAGTCTGAACCGCAACAGCACCAGACACAAGCTGGAGCTTGGAGCAACCAAGAGTAATAAGGTCAGAATTGTAGATTTTGGCGATACCCTCGCTGAAATCTTACGAAAGGCGAAAAAGGAACAGCTGAAACAGAGGTTGCAGTATGGTGAGCTTTATAAACGGAATTACTACAGGGAAGTAAAAGAAAAGAACCGAATTCACTACGAATTGTATTCATTGGATGGAACACAGGAAGTGCCGGAGGATTACAAGGAAATATCTCTTGTGTGTGTAAGAAAAGATGGAATGTATCTGGGAACGGATGCCCTTTCCAACATGTGTAGCTCAATAGCAAAGCATGTGAAGGGATTGGAGCATTTCCACTTCCACTTATTAAGACACACATTTACCAGTAATCTGTTAGCAAGCGGCGCACCGCCAAAGGATGTGCAGGAGCTGTTAGGACACTCGGCAGTAAGTACCACAATGAATATTTATGCCCACGCTACAAGGGAAGCTAAGAGAAATTCAGTAAGACTTTTGGATAAAGTAGCAGGGAACGATTAAGACGAAAAAAACACTTTTTCCCTTATAGATTCCTCACAAGGGAAAAAATAAGGGAAAAGTGCAAAATACATAGATGCTGATAGGCTGGGATGCTCGAAAATAAAGGAAAGTTGAGAACAAACACAAGAAAATTTCAGTTTGAGCCTTTGTATATCACTCACCCACGAGCAGATTTCTATCTGCTCGTGGGAGTACTTTTTCAGCTTAATGATTCATCTTGTAGCAACCATGATACAAAAGATTTAGTCCGGCAGAAAAGCCAATCCACAAGCTTACCACATTGATATCCACAGGAATATACTTCCCCGCAATCAATGCAAAAGTTACGCTGACTATACATAAAGCAACTGACACCGCTTTTCTCAAACGTATCTCGCCGTAAACCTCTTGTACAAATGGGCAAAGGTCATATCCGGCCCGGTATCCCTGCTGCAAAGAAATTCGCGTTCGAATTGCAAAGCGTCTCTTTTCGTCCGAAAACCGCGCTTCCATTTTTGTTTTGTTTTTCCCTGCCAATCCTTGTAATAGAATTTACAGAACCATTTGCCATTGTTTTTGTCTTTATAAGCTGGCATAGCAATCATCTCCTTTATGTAGTAATAGTAACTATGCTATGTCATTTTTGGGAAGATGTCAAAGGAAAAACACCCCATGAGTGTGTTCCACCCATGGAGTGCTTATGTGATGTAGGTAATAGTTTAGGTATGTTAAAATAAATTAGCCGACTAAAGTAATATCAGAGATTTGGTATGCACCTGCATTAATACCGGCGATTCCAATAGCGATACTTATTTTTCCGGTAACTGCATCTGGCTCGCTATCAAAAGCAAACGGAAGCATAATCTCTTGTACGCTTGAAATCCCAACGTTTTTACTAGGATTGTATTCTGCTATCTTGCAAAGATCATTTTCACTTTCAAGACTTGTCTGAATGTAACCTTTGCCTTTTAATTTTGTGACAACAAACATACAGTTCTCGCCATATTCAGACCCAATACTGATATCATTTTTACCATTCTTTTCAATTTGTTTTACTTTCAAACGTACTCCGGAGTAATCTTTCAATGATACACCTTCAGGCAATTCGAAGGAAACTTTAAGAGCGTGGTAGGTACCACCTTTTACAGTTGCTTTTCCTTCTTCTAAAGTAAGTGCACCTGATACTGAGTTACCATACTGTATTACATCTGTATTATCAGCTTTCAACTCAATCTTCTTATCCGCAATACCTTTTACCTCAAAGTTAACAGCATTTCCTCGGGAATACTCAACTTTGATCGTAGCTTTTGCAGAACCTGCTGTTCCTTCTTTACGTGTTACAGTGATTACTTCATTTTCACATGCAACCGTTGCGAAACTTTCGTTTGTAGATACTACACTATAGAACTTGGCTGTATTTACAGTTGCGTCTTCTCCATATTGGTCTTTTGCGACTACTACAAATGCATTGTCGCCGACTGCGATACTCAAAGAAGCATCCTTTACTTCTACGAGTTTTGCAAGTTTGATGGATGCGATCATGTCGGAAGGTTCACCGGCAGTTACAGTAAATGCTTTTGCCTGTGTATCTTTTGCGTCATAGCCATTTGTAGCTTCGCTTCCTGTATTGTCATTCACGTATACGATAACAGAATAGGTTCCTGCTTTTTCAGCAGTTACCTCTACGGAATATGTCTTGGAAGCTGGATCGTAAGCATTGAAGTTTACTTCGGCATCTTTTGTTGCTTTTCCGTCGCTTCCAAGTACAACATATTCAAGGGCAGCACCTTCTTTTACAGTGTCATACTGGTCTTTTACCGTAATCTTGTTTGCTGCAGTAGCAACGCCTACCAAAGCAGTCTGAGCTTCTGTTCCTACCGTAATGCTGCTTACTTTACGATCTGCATTTACTGTGATAGCTGCTTTTACATCAGCGAATTTTGCATCGTTCTGTTTTTCAAACTTCACTTCAACTGCTTTTGCAGGAAGCTTGTCTGCTTTTTCTGTACCGTATGCGATTTTGATGGAATCTACCGCATCAGCACCTTCTGTTACAACACCGTTTTTGTCAACGGAAGCGATATCTGCTTTATCGGAAGACCATGTGATAACAGCGTCGCTCATAGCTGCGCCATTCTGATCTTTTACAGTAGCAGAAAGTGTTACTGTATTGATATCTTTAGCGACACCGATTGTTGCGATTGCTGTCTCTGCGGAAATTGTTTCGGCAACAGGAGCTTCTGTAGGAGCTGCGGTTGGAGCAGCTGTAGGCTCGCTTGTAGGAGCGGTTGTAGGAGCTGCAGTTGGTTCTGTCGTAGGCTCACTTGTAGGAGCGGTTGTAGGTTCTGCAGTTGGTTCGCTTGTAGGCTCTACCGTAGGGACTGCTGTAGGCTCTGTCGTAGGTTTGTTTGTAGGAGCTGCAGAAGCAGTAGCAGTAGCGGTTGCAGTAGCAGCAGGCGCAGAAGCGGATGCAGAAGGTGCAGCGCTAGGAACTACGGTCTGAACGGGAGCGGTATAACTTTTAGAAGTTACTTTGCATTTCAAAGTAGTTTTCTTAACTTTCTTACTGCCCTTCAGTGTATAGTTTACAGTTGCCTTAATAGTAGCCTTTCCTGCTTTCTTTGCAGTAACTTTAACAGCAGTTTTCTTTTTGCTGCTAATCGAAGCTACTTTTTTATTGGTAGTTTTCCATGTTGTCTTTTTCACTTTGATATTTTTGTTTTTCTTAATCTTCAATGTGAAAGACTTTTTGCCAGCCTGATTAGAGAAGAGAGTTTTTTTCTTTGCATTCAGTGCTGGTTTTTTTGCAGCAGCGTCCGATGTGGCTGGAACAGCTACTGGCGACAATGACATGGCAAATGCAAGCAATGCAGCAAGAGCGCGTCTCATTGTCTTCGATGATTTTCTGAGTCTGTCCATCATCTAATTCCTCCTTTTTGTTATAAAAATAGTCAAAAATTGCGCATAGACACCTACGCATGCGATTATTCTACCACTATAATTAAAAGAGATTTTATGCAGAACATTTACGATGAAGCACAAACAATTCTGTATTTTCTATTGTCGCAGCGTAGACGGTTTGTTATAATGAAACTAGTTAAAACAAGCAAGCAAGGAGGAATCTTTATGAAACTGCAAAAATGGAAAAGGAAAATATTGGCAGTGATTCTGGCGGTGGGGATATTTGCCGGAAGTGTTGCGGCAAATGGAACACAGGCAGCGGCTGCGGAGCAGAGGGCAGCAGGACTGACTGAACTGGCGCGGGTAATCCGCGACAACGGGATGCAGAGAAAAAGCCGGTTCTCAGTTGACTTCAGCGGAAGTAATGAGGAGTGGAGCCGTTTATTTAATGGCATGTCATTCTTTTATTATGATATGATTGTTTTGGATGACGCGTCGACTTCGGACGATTCCGACTATCTGATCGGGAATATCAATTTTTCAAAAGAATTTATGAGCGCATCGGTGGAAGAAGAGAGCGGAAATGGCGAAATTATCTTTACGCCGACTTATTTTGAAACTGCGGACGAGACAGAATATGTCAATACGCATACGAAAGAAATTCTTGCTGAACTTGGAACTTCGCAGATGTCTGATTATTCCAAAGTAAAGGCGGTGCACGACTATGTCTGCGCACTCATTACGTACACGAATGATGTGGACAATGCATCTTCGGTATATGGCGCGTATGTCCGAGGAGAGGGACTTTGTAACAGTTACGCACTTTGCATGTACAAACTGCTTGTGGAAGCGGGAGTGCCGTGCCATTGGATCGGAGGAAGTGCCGGTACCGGGAGAGATTCTGCCGGTCATGCGTGGAACATTGTGAAACTCGGAGACCAATGGTACAATCTCGATGCGACATGGGATGACGCAGACAATGACAAGATAAGCTATGATTACTTTTTAAAGGGAACCGCGGATTTTGACGAGGCAGATACATCACAGGTTCACACGATGGACAATGAATATTATGAAAGCAGTTATCTTACTGATTTTCCGATTGCGGAAACCTCGTATGTGGTAAGTGACGAGGATCTGAAGCCGGTAACACCTACGCCGACACCGACGATCGTGCCAAGCGCATCACCAAGTGCTGCACCAACCGAGGCACCGACACAGACACCAAGTGCATCGCCAAGTGCCGCACCAACCGAGGTGCCGACACAGACACCAAGCGCATCGCCAAGTGCCGCACCAACCGAGGTGCCGACACAGACCCCAAGTGTGTCTCCGAGTACCACGCCGGAAAGTCCGGTATCTCCTGTGTTGCCGCCGACAACGACGCTGGGTGAAACAAAGGAGACCACAGTCCCTAGTGTACCGACTGACACTACGGATGATTCTTTATCGGAAATCACAAAATACTCATTTTCCGATATTATCGTGGGAAAATATCCGGCAAAAGGCAAATTTACCATTTCACGCAAAAAGGCAGATGATATCCAGCTATTGATCGATAATAAGGCGGCAAAAAAGAAAATCGCAAAGATTTCTTATAAGATCACAAGTGGAAAGAAAATTATCAAGACGAAAAATTATGGCATCAGGAAAGACGGAAAACAGTATTTTTCAAATTTGCGTGTATTTGGAAAAAAGAAGGGAAAAGCAAAGATCGCAGTTACCGTAAAATTGATCAATGGTCAGAAGAAAAAATACAACTTTACGGTGCGTGTGCGCTAAAGACAGGGGGAAAATAATTGAAAAAGAAGATAGTATTGTGCATAGTATTGGTCGGGCTGATTTTTAGCCTGGCCGGCTGTGCGGAAGAGGCCGGTCAGCCGGAAGCGGGAGTGCAGCAGGAAAATTCGGCAGTTTCGGAGGAAGAATTTGCCGGAGATGGTGCGTGGACGATTCTCGTATATTTGTGTGGAACCGATCTCGAGAGTGGTTATGGCGCGGCGACAATGGACCTGGGCGAGATGCTTGACCGAGATTTTGGCTCGCAGGTTCGTTTTGTCGTGCAGACAGGTGGCTGCACCCAGTGGCAGAACGAGGTCATTCCGGAAGATGCGATCGCGCGGTATGAAATCATAAATGGAGATATGCAGGAAATTTCCCGCATGGAACAGGCAAATATGGCGGAAAGCGCTACATTGAAAGATTTTGTCACTTTCGGAATGGAAAATTATGGGAACAATAAGCTGGGGCTTATTATGTGGGATCACGGCGGTGGAAGTGTTGCCGGTGTGTGTCTGGATGAAAATTACGGGACAGATACGCTGGATCTGGCGGAGATTCAGCAGGCGCTCGACGGTATTCCGCGAAAGTTTAATTTTATCGGTTACGATGCCTGTCTGATGGGATCTGTTGAGAATGCAAAGATGCTTTCGCCGTTTGCCAATTATATGATCGGTTCGGAAGAGTTGGAAAGTGGCGGCGGATGGGATTATGCTGCGATCGGAGCCTATCTGCAGGAAAATCCGGGAGCTCCGGCGGCAGATCTTGGAAAAGAGATCTGCGACAGTTTTTATAAAAGCTGTGAAGCACTTGGAGAAGAAAGTACGGCGACACTTTCGGTGACGGATCTGTCGAAGATTCAGAAGGTCTGTGACGAATTTGGCGCGGTAGCAGAAAGCATGAAGGGGAGCACGGAAAATATGGAAACCTTTGGTGAGATCGCCAAAGGAATCCGAAAAGCACAGAATTATGGAGGAAATACGCCGTCAGAAGGCTACAGTAATATGGTAGATCTCGGCGATATGGCAAAAAATATCGCAGGTGCAGTAGACACGAGTGCTCTTCAGGCGGCGATTTCGGAAGCGGTCATTTATCAGGTGAAAGGTGCGAACCGCCAGAATGCCAACGGTCTTTCCGTATATTACCCGCTTCAGATCGAGGACGAAGAGGAATTAAAGACATTTGAAACGGTTTGTGTCAGCGATTCGTATACCGATTTTATCGGAACGATGGTGTACGGCGCTGCCAATGGTTCGATCGAGGAATATTCCGGCGAAAATGATTGGTCGGCTGCAGATCAGAGCGGACATGGACTGGGACTTATGACGGCAGATCAGAACCAGATTCAGATCGCCGAAGAACAACATTTGAATGACGACGGGTATTATACGTTCACGATCGCGCAGGAAAGCCTTCCGAATGTGGCATCGGTTCAGTACAATTTATATATGAAGTTTGACGACGAGACACCGCTTGTGTATCTCGGAAGTGACAACTGGCTTGATTACGATGACCAGACCGGTGTCGTGACAGATACATTTCAGGGATACTGGCCGGCACTTCCGGATGGATCGCTTCTCAGTATGTATGTGGTAGAGGAAAGTGAGGATTATACCATCTTTTCTTCGCCGATCGTACTCAATGGGCAGGAGACCAATCTTCGTTTTGCCTATCTTTATGGGGAGACAGAGGACGATGGAGAATGGATGGTGCTCGGTGCCTGGGATGGTATCGATGACGAGAGCGGCCAGGCAGATAAAGAAATGACCGAGATCAAAAAAGGAGATGTGATTCGTCCGATTTATGTCGTTGTTGACCAGGAAAGCGGAGATACGACGGAGATCAAAGGGGACAAATACCGCGTAGGGAAAAATTTCAATATTACGGAGCCCAAACTTCCGGAGGGCGAATATTACTACAGTTTCGGTGTTGATGACCTCTTTGGTTCTACGAAATATCTGGATCTGATCAGCTTTTGGGTAAATAAAAAAGGAAAAGTAGAACTTTCCTATTGACACCACTCTACAACTGTGGTAAGATGGAATATACAGTACTGTGGTAAATTAGGTTCAGTGACCCTTTACTGATTCATTATAACACAGTTTTGTAAAAAAAACAAGGAGTGAAATCATCAATGGAGAAAAACAGAATACGTCCTGTCAAAGTGGGCAAAGGCGTCAGAATGAGTTACTCAAAGCAAAAAGAAGTTTTGGAGATGCCTAACCTGATTGCGGTTCAGACAGATTCATACAAATGGTTTTTGGAAGAAGGTTTAAATGAAGTTTTTCGTGATATTTCCCCGATTTCAGATTACAACGGAAATCTCAGTCTTGAGTTTGTGGGATTTGAGTTGTGCAAAGATGAGGTGAAATATTCAATTGAAGCTTGCAAAGAACGTGATGCAACGTATGCAGCACCTTTGAAAGTAAAGGTAAGACTTCATAATAAAGAGACAGAAGAGATCAGTGAGCATGATATTTTCATGGGCGACCTGCCTCTTATGACGGCGACCGGTACTTTTGTTATCAATGGTGCTGAGCGTGTTATCGTAAGCCAGCTGGTTCGTTCTCCGGGAATCTATTATGGCATTGCACATGATAAGATTGGTAAGGAACTGTATTCTGCTACGGTCATTCCAAACCGTGGTGCATGGCTGGAGTATGAGACAGATTCCAACGACATTTTCTACGTACGTGTAGACCGTAACCGTAAAGTGCCGATCACAGTATTGATTCGTGCGCTCGGTGTCGGAACAAACCAGGAGATCTTGGATCTGTTCGGTGAAGAACCAAAAATTATTGCAAGTTTTGCGAAAGACGCTTCTGAGAATTATCAGGATGGTCTTTTGGAATTGTACAAAAAACTGCGTCCGGGCGAACCACTTTCCGTCGATAGTGCTGAGAGCCTTATTAATAGTATGTTCTTTGATGTAAGAAGATACGATCTGGCAAAAGTAGGACGTTATAAATTTAATAAGAAACTTGCATTCCGCAATCGTATCGCCGGTTTTGCTTTGGCCGAAGATGCAATTGATATGGAAAGCGGTGAAGTTATTGCCGAGGCTGGTGTTCCTTTGACAGAGGAAAAAGCAGCTGAAATCCAGAACAGAGCAATCCCTTACGTCGTTGTACAGACGGAAGAGCATGTTGCAAAAGTTCTCTCCAATATGATGGTTGATTTGAACGCATTTTTACCAAATGCAGATAAAAAAGAATTGGGTGTGACAGAGGATGTTTATTATCCGGCACTGAAAGCAATCCTGGATGAGTACACCTCTGAAGAAGAAATTTATGAAGCAATCAAGAAACATATTCCGGATTTGATTCCGAAACATATTACGAAGGAAGATATTTTCGCTTCGATCAACTACAATATGCATCTCGAGTATGGCATTGGAAATGATGACGATATCGACCATTTGGGCAACCGTCGTATCCGTGCTGTCGGAGAATTGCTTCAGAACCAGTACCGTATCGGTTTGTCCCGTATGGAACGTGTGGTTCGCGAACGTATGACGACACAGGATGTAGAGACAATCTCTGCACAGTCGCTCATCAATATCAAACCTGTGACGGCAGCAGTCAAAGAGTTCTTTGGAAGCTCCCAGTTGTCACAGTTTATGGACCAGAATAACCCATTGTCCGAATTGACACATAAGAGACGTCTTTCTGCTCTTGGTCCCGGTGGTCTTTCCCGAGATCGTGCCGGATTCGAAGTCCGAGACGTTCACTATTCTCATTATGGAAGAATGTGTCCGATCGAGACGCCCGAAGGTCCTAACATCGGTCTGATCAACTCGCTGGCATCCTATGCCCGCATCAATGAGTATGGTTTTGTCGAAGCTCCATACCGCAAAGTAGACAAGACTGACCCGGATAATCCAATCGTAACGGATGAAGTCGTTTACATGACAGCAGACGAAGAAGACCGTTATCACGTGGCTCAGGCGAATGAGGCATTGGATGAAGACGGACACTTTATACGTAAGAACATTTCCGGTCGTTTCCGTGAAGAAACTTCCGAATTTGAAAGAAATAAAATTGATTTCATGGATGTATCGCCGAAGATGGTATTCTCGGTAGCGACAGCCATGATCCCATTCCTGGAAAACGACGATGCAAACCGTGCGCTGATGGGATCCAACATGCAGCGTCAGGCAGTGCCGCTTTTGGTTACAGAAGCACCGGTAGTTGGTACAGGTATGGAAATGAAAGCCGCTGTCGATTCGGGTAACTGTGTCGTAGCGAAAGAAGGCGGTGTGGTAGAACGCTCCGAGTCCAACCGTATCATCATCAAAAAGGCAGATGGAAACCGCGATGAATACAAACTTGCGAAGTTTGTACGAAGTAACCAGGGTACTTGTATGAACCAGCGTCCAATCGTGACAAAAGGTGATGTGATCGAAAAAGGACAGGTTATCGCAGACGGACCTTCTACTTCCGGCGGAGAGATCGCTCTTGGTAAGAATCCTCTGATCGGATTTATGACATGGGAAGGTTACAACTACGAGGATGCCGTTCTTCTTAGTGAAAGACTCGTACAGGAAGATGTATATACTTCCGTTCATATTACAGAATACGAAACCGAAGCCAGAGATACCAAACTCGGACCGGAAGAGATTACCCGCGACGTGCCGGGTGTCGGCGATGATGCGCTCAAAGATCTGAATGAGCAGGGTATTATCCGCATCGGTGCAGAGGTTCGTGCCGGCGATATTCTTGTCGGAAAAGTAACACCAAAGGGAGAAACCGAACTGACCGCCGAGGAAAGACTTCTTCGCGCAATCTTCGGTGAAAAAGCACGTGAAGTAAGAGATACGTCTCTGCGTGTTCCTCATGGTGAATTTGGTATTGTCGTAGATGCGAAAGTATTTACGAGAGAAAACGGAGATGAACTTTCTCCGGGAGTGAATAAAACCGTGCGTATTTACATCGCACAGAAGAGAAAGATCCAGGTAGGAGATAAGATGGCTGGTCGTCATGGTAACAAGGGTGTCGTTTCCCGTGTACTTCCGGTAGAAGACATGCCATTCCTTCCAAATGGACGTCCTCTTGATATCGTATTGAACCCTCTGGGCGTGCCTTCCCGTATGAACATCGGACAGGTGCTCGAGATTCACTTGAGTCTGGCAGCAAAAGCCCTTGGTTTCAATGTAGCGACACCGGTATTTGATGGCGCAAACGAAGTCGATATTATGGATACTTTGAAACTTGCCAATGATTATGTCAATACGCCATTGGATGAGTTTGAAGCAAAATATAAAGATGTTCTGGATCCGGAAGTGATGCAGTACCTTCTGGAAAATGAAGAATACCGCAAAGAATGGGCAGGCGTACCGATCAAAGAAGATGGAAAAGTTCAGCTTCGTGACGGACGTACCGGTGAGTTCTTTGATGGAGAAGTAACGATTGGATTCATGCACTACCTGAAACTCCACCATTTGGTTGACGATAAGATCCATGCTCGTTCAACCGGTCCTTACTCTCTTGTAACACAGCAGCCTCTGGGTGGTAAAGCTCAGTTCGGTGGACAGCGTTTCGGAGAGATGGAAGTATGGGCACTCGAGGCTTATGGTGCTGCTTATACACTTCAGGAAATCCTTACTGTAAAATCCGATGATGTGGTCGGTCGTGTGAAGACATACGAAGCAATCATCAAAGGAGACAATATCTCTGAACCGGGAATACCGGAGTCCTTTAAGGTATTGCTCAAAGAGCTGCAGTCTCTTGCGTTGGATGTAGCGGTTCTCGATGAAAACGGCGAAGAGATCCAGATGACGGAGTCTGTGGAAGAAGTGAATGTGGAAGATATGTCAGGATTGATGGAAGGCGAGCGATTCGAACTCGAAGAAGAGTCCTTTGAAGATGCCGGATTCCGTGAGGCTGAATTGTCAGAAATTGACGACGACAGCAGCATTGGCATTTCCGAAGATGAATAAATAATTGCAGGTAAATACATCATGTTATAGAAAGGACGATAAGAATGCCACAGGTAAGCGATGTAATTCAGGAAACATTAACATATGACAAAATTAAGATCAAACTGGCATCTCCGGACAAGATCCGTGAGTGGTCCCGTGGAGAGGTAAAAAAGCCGGAAACGATCAACTACAGAACATTGAAACCGGAAAAAGACGGTTTGTTCTGTGAAAAGATTTTTGGACCAAGCAAAGACTGGGAATGTCATTGTGGAAAATATAAAAAAGTTCGTTATAAAGGTGTTGTCTGCGATCGATGCGGCGTTGAGGTTACGAAATCCAGCGTACGTAGAGAGCGTATGGGACACATTGAACTGGCAGCGCCGGTTTCCCATATTTGGTATTTTAAGGGAATTCCGAGCCGTATGGGACTGATCCTTGACATCTCTCCAAAGGTATTGGAGAAGGTTCTGTACTTTGCTGCATATATCGTATTGGAGTCCGATACGAAAGAAATTCAGGTAAAACAGGTTCTCTCTGAGAGAGAATATCAGAAAGCCAAAGAAGATTTTGGTGATACATTCCGTGTAGGTATGGGTGCTGAATCCATTCAGGAATTGTTACAGCGAATCGATTTGGACAAAGAGTCCAAAGAACTCAAAGCAGAGTTGAAGGCTTCTACAGGTCAGAAACGTGCGCGTATCATCAAGAGACTGGAAGTAATCGAAGCATTCCGTGAGTCCGGCAATAATCCGGACTGGATGATTTTGACAGTGATCCCGGTTATCCCACCGGATCTTCGTCCAATGGTACAGCTCGACGGTGGTCGTTTTGCGACATCCGATATGAATGATCTGTATCGCCGAATCATCAACCGTAACAACCGTCTGAAGAGACTTTTGGAACTCGGCGCACCGGATATCATTGTGCGTAATGAAAAACGTATGCTTCAGGAAGCAGTAGATGCTTTGATTGACAATGGACGCCGCGGCCGTCCGGTAACCGGTCCCGGTAACCGTGCTCTGAAATCCCTTTCCGATATGCTGAAAGGTAAACAGGGACGTTTCCGTCAGAACCTGCTCGGAAAACGTGTTGACTATTCAGGCCGTTCCGTTATCGTTGTAGGTCCGGAACTTAAGATTTATCAGTGTGGTCTTCCGAAAGAAATGGCAATCGAGCTGTTTAAGCCATTTGTTATGAAAGAACTCGTAGCAAACGGAACCGCACATAACATTAAAAATGCGAAGAAAATGGTAGAGAAGCTGGAGCCTGCTGTATGGGATATCTTAGAGCAGGTTATCAAAGAGCATCCGGTTATGTTGAACCGTGCTCCTACACTTCACCGTCTGGGTATCCAGGCATTTGAGCCTACACTTGTAGAAGGTAAAGCAATCAAACTTCATCCATTGGTATGTACTGCGTTTAACGCAGACTTTGATGGTGACCAGATGGCTGTGCATCTTCCGCTTTCGGTAGAGGCTCAGGCAGAGTGCCGTTTCCTTCTGCTTTCACCAAACAACCTTTTGAAACCATCCGATGGTGGTCCGGTAGCCGTACCTTCACAGGATATGGTCCTTGGTATTTATTATCTGACGCAGGAGCGTCCGGGTGCAAAAGGCGAAGGAAAAGCATTTAAGAACATGAACGAAGCAATCATTGCTTACGAAAATCATGAGATTACCCTGCATGCAAAGATTAAAGTAAAATGTCAGGGAATCAATAAAAACGGTGAGATGGAATCCCGTATTATTGAGTCCACACTGGGACGTTTCATTTTCAATGAGATCATCAGCCAGGATTTGGGATTCGTAGACAGAAGTAAGGATGAGAACTTCCTTAAATTGGAAATTGATTTCCATGTAGGAAAGAAACAGCTCAAACAGATCCTTGAGAAATGTATCAATAATCATGGTGCTACTAAGACAGCAGAGACTTTGGATGCGATCAAGTCTCTCGGTTACAAATATTCTACGAAAGCAGCGATGACGGTATCTATTTCCGATATGGAAGTGCCGGCAGCGAAGAAAGAGATTCTTGCAGAAGCAGAAAGCACCATTGAAAATATTTCCAGAAACTTCCGTCGTGGTCTTTTGACTGAGGAAGAGCGTTACAAAGCCGTTATCGAGACTTGGAAAGAGGCCGATGATGAGATTACAGAGGCACTTCTTACCGGACTTGACAAATATAACAACATCTTTATGATGGCGGATTCCGGAGCCCGTGGTTCTGATAAACAGATCAAACAGCTCGCCGGAATGCGTGGATTGATGGCGGATACATCCGGTCGTACGATCGAACTGCCGATCAAATCGAACTTCCGTGAAGGACTTGACGTACTGGAGTACTTCATTTCCGCACATGGTGCGCGTAAAGGACTTTCCGATACAGCGCTTCGTACAGCCGATTCCGGATACCTGACTCGTCGTCTGGTAGACGTATCACAGGATCTTATCATCCGTGAGACGGATTGTTGTGAAGGAAAAGACGAGATTCCGGGAATGTGGATCAGTGCATTCATGGATGGAAAAGAAGTCATCGAGACTTTGGAAGAACGTATTACAGGCCGTTATGCCTGCGACGATATGTATGACGATGAAGGCGAATTGATCGTAAAGGCAAATCATATGATCACACCAAAACGTGCTGCCCGCATCGTAAATACAAAAGCGATCATTGATGCCGGAGATGCTGCAAAAGTTAAGATTCGTACGATCTTGACATGTAAATCTCATATCGGTATCTGCGCAAAATGTTATGGATCGAACATGGCAACCGGTGAGCCGGTACAGGTTGGTGAGGCAGTTGGTATCATCGCTGCACAGTCAATCGGTGAACCCGGTACACAGCTTACCATGCGTACATTCCATACCGGTGGTGTAGCCGGAGACGATATCACACAGGGTCTTCCTCGTGTCGAGGAGCTTTTTGAGGCAAGAAAGCCAAAAGGTCTTGCTATCATTTCCGAATTTGGAGGAAAAGTTACTCTTCGTGATACGAAGAAGAAACGTGAAGTTATCATTACCGATGAAGAAAATGGTCAGACAAAAGCTTACTTGATCCCATACGGATCCCGTATCAAAGTTATGGATGGTCAGGTGCTTGAGGCCGGTGACGAGTTGACAGAAGGTAGTGTCAACCCACACGATATCCTGAAGATCAAAGGCGTGCGTGCCGTACAGGATTACATGCTTCGTGAAGTACAGCGTGTATATCGTCTTCAGGGTGTAGAAATCAATGACAAGCATATCGAGGTCATTGTCCGCCAGATGCTGAAGAAAGTCCGCATCGAGAACAATGGTGATTCTGACTTCCTTCCGGGAACGATGGTTGATACGCTCGAATATGAAGATACAGTAGAAACACTTGCCGCAGAGGGCAAAGAGGTACCGGAAGGCAAACAGATCATTCTGGGTATTACAAAAGCTTCTCTTGCAACAAATTCCTTCCTCTCTGCAGCTTCCTTCCAGGAGACTACAAAGGTTCTTACCGATGCTGCAATCAAAGGAAAGATCGATCCGTTGATCGGTTTGAAGGAAAATGTTATCCTTGGTAAATTGATTCCAGCCGGAACAGGTATGAAGCGATACCGTAATATCAGTCTTCACAGTGATCTGGTGGACAGTCTTGAGCCACCGGAACCGGTAGAGGAGCCAGAGGAAAAAGAAGAGGAAAAGGATAAGGATAAGAAGGGCAAAGGTAAGAAATCCACAAAGGACGACAAGAATACAGATATTGTGGAAGACGATGAACTTCTTATGATGGATGAAGATGATGAAGCTCTCGATATCGCCGAAGAAGATTTCGATGAGGAATTTGATCCGGTAGAAGAGTAGTCACGGACATCTTAAAACCGACACAAAGTGCATAAAACTTGAGGTTTCATAAAATGAAAAAACCCGGCTGCAGAAATGCAGCCGGGTTTTTTCTCTTTTCCGAAACCTCTTCAAACAGTTATGCACTTTGTGTCAACTTCTTCTCCGGAAAAATGCCATTCTCGGCTTCAAAGAAATAGTTCTGCGCGGGAAGATGTCCGTGACTGGTAGATTTGAGGGGGCGGTCATGCCAAATCAGGAAAAGCAGGTCGTGGCATGACCGCCGCCAAAGAAAAAGTCATGCCAAACGAGGAAAAGCAGGCTGTGGCATGACCGCCGCCAAAGAAAGAGTCATGCCAAACCAGGAAAAGCAGGTCGTGGCATGACCGCCGCCAAAGAAAAAGTCATGCCAAACTGTGGAAAAGCAGGCTGTGGCATGACCGCCGCCAAAGAAAGAGTCATGCCAAACCAGGAAAAGCAGGTCGTGGCATGACCGCCGCCAAAGAAAAAGTCATGCCAAACGAGGAAATCTCGCTCGCGGCATGACTTTTGCATGTATCATTATAAATATGTACAAAGGAGAGGCTAATTTTCTCCTACAAATCGCAGTGTTGAACTCTTTGGAACACGGATACCGGCCATCTTCAGGTTGGTATTTCCTTTGAGTTGAATGGTAAGATCTACGGATTCGCCAAGTTCCAGCCAAGGCATACATTTTTCGGTGGAAAAATGTGTGGTATTGAGGATCAGAGTGCCGTGGAAACCATCCTCGAACCAGATACGGAGGTTGGATTGGAAACCGGTAGCACCAATCAATTTAATTGGGAGATCCTTACCTGCCTGCTGGGCAATGTGAATGTCGGTATATTTGCCAAGTGCCATCTGAACCAGTGAGATGGATTGCGGTTTGTCGACGATGTAATCTTTGCGGACCATGGAAGACGATCGGTTTTTGTTGTATTCCAAAATCTCGATCTGGATGTGAGGGTCGATCTGTTCCAAAGGTTCCGGATTTGGACGAGCGGTATAATACCCTTGGATGAGATCCACGCCGAGGCGGATTACTTCCTTCAACTCTTCTGAAGTTTCAATTCCTTCTGCGAGCGTCAGAATATTGTTATCATGTGCAAAATCAATAATATCTTTTACAAAATGCTGCTTTTGTGGATTGTTCTGAATTTCTTCCATAAGCATGCGGTCGATTTTTACATATTTTGGCATGTAACGAAGCAGGTTATTTACATTGGAGTACCCTGAACCATAGTCGTCAATTGCCGTCTCAACCTTAAGTTTGGCATAGGATTGCTTGATGTCGGACAGACACTTATTGTCCAATTCTTCCTGTTCTGTGAGTTCCACAACAACTTGTCCGCGGTGTTCGTTTAATTGTTTGTGGAGGCGGTCTTTGTCGGAATTCACAAGTTGCGCCCCCGGAATGCTGTTAATAAATGTCTTCTTTCCGATAAATTTCTGCGGGTTTTCTTTCATGTAATGCAGTACATTAAAAAGTGTTGCTTTTTCCACGTCATAGAGTCGACCAAGGCGTTTGGCGCTAGTCAAAATATCCAGTGGAGAAATTTTCTGCTCTGTATTGGCACGCATCAGAGCTTCATAAGAGAAAATCTTACCGGTCCGTGCGTCGACAATTGGCTGAAAATAATATATAAATTTATTATCGTCAAGCAGATTCATAACTGCCAGATCCTGTTCTTTGTCTTTTTCAGATAAATGAGTAGAAGGATCACGCTGCCGCAACTCTTGTAATTTTTTTCCGTTTTTTTCACTGATCGTATCATTGATCAGCGGCTCGAGCGAATGGATCTGTCCAATTGGCTCAGATTTACAGTTGTAGCAGATATGAATCTGGAAAGAATGGCTGTTTTGCTGGTTAAATATATTTATTTTGTTTAATAAAGTGCTTATAAATTCATCTGCTCGATGTACATTTTTGTCAGAAATAATGGAGCAGACAATAAAATCATCGTTTCCCGTCCGGGCACAGATTTCATCGGAAAAGGTACATTCCTGAATGAGGTGGGACAAGGCGGTAATCGCAAAATCACCCTCCGTGCGGCCATAGCCGGCATTGATATCTTTCAGACCGCTCAGATCAAGGGAAGTGATCGAAAGCGTATCGTGCGCATGTACGGACTCGGCGATCAGCTGTTTCGTCTGCGTGATCAGACCGCGGTAATTGTAAAGGCCGGTCAATGAATCACGAATTTGTGCGGACTCCATTTCTTTTAACAACTGGCGCAAAATGTCCTGCCGGTAGAAGGATTCCATTCCCTGCATCACATTGTGAAGCCATAAACTGTAGCCTTCATCGTATACGCGAGGTTCGTCGCCGTAGCTGATGACTGCGTAACCAAAACATTGGTCGTCAAAATGAAGCGGTGTAAAAATGTAAGCCGAAGGTTTTTCGTGCTCTTCATGAAGTTCCGGCAAAATCAGTTTTGTATCAAATGAATTCGAAAAATCAATATGATTTTCTGTACCACAGTTTTTATTGCAATGAACAACCGGATACATGCGGTCGGAATAGCCGAGACGGATGGCTTCATCGCCGATCATCTTTGATGCATGATTCCAGTTTTCATTCAGACAGATGTGGAAATTGTCATAATTGCCCAACTGGTAGGTATATTGAAAAACAATATTAAAAAAGTCCCGGTAAGAATGCTGGGATAGCAAATCCTCCATCAAATGGTTAAAACAGGAATAATAACTGTTAGAAGAAAGCTTTGTTTCCCATTGGTCGCAAAGTGGCGACAACAGGCTGAGATTAACCGTCGAACAGCCACAGCTTCCACCAATCCAAAGATCCGTCTCCGGTACATATTCCGGAATTGGCTTGTCATTGAGAGAAGCATCGATCCACCGGAGGCTGTATTTGCCGCAAGACTTCGCCGGGATTTCCGCAGAAGTCAATGGAACCGGGCTGTAACGGCCATCCTGAATCGAGTCATACCCGATCACAGCGATATCATCAGGAACCTTGATGCCATGCTCAGTAAGTGCGGAACAAACGCCTATCGCCATACAGTCATTGGCACAGGCAATTGCTTCCGGAAGTTTTTTGCGTTCCAAAAGCATCTGTTCCACCATTTGATTACCGCTTGTATACCAATAATCTCCGTGGTAAATGTTTTCGTCAAGAACCGGAAGACCATGTGCTTCCATGCTCTCCTTATAGCCACGCAGACGCTCAATCGAATGAATATGAGCTTCACGTCCATTTAAGAAAACGATATCTTTATAATGATGCACCTCGATCAAGTGGTCGATCAGACGGCGGATCGGAGTGCAGTGATCATTCATAACGGATGGAAAATACGGACTTTTCTGATCAATGACCAGAACCGGACCATCAAATTTGTCGTGAATTTTCTTCTGAATGGAATCCGAAAGACCGGTTGTCTGTAGTGTATCCAGAAGAATAACGATAGCATCAAGCATGTCGTAATTAATCAATTCGTAGATATTTGATTCCCCTAGTTCACGAAGATTTGTCTGCTGATATTTTACATACATTGAAAAAATCAAGACATCATAATCAGAGGCAAATGCTTCCTGCAAAAACCCCTGCATAAAATGATTTTGAGTTGTTTCATCTGCTTGCGCCAATAAGACGCCAATCCTTTTTCGTGCCATAAAATCTCTCCAATAAGATGATAATAAATACAATGCCTCAAGAATATTATATACGTTCTGGGAAATTTTTTCAATCCTAAACACATAAACAATTGGTAAAGAAAAAGTAAAAATGAGTCATATAAATAATAGTTGACAGATTGGTTTATAGATGATAAACTAAGTTTATAAAACATAGACCGAAAGGAGAAAAAGGATGAGACAGAGCATTTTATCGGAAAGCGAAATGGCGTTTGCAGAGATTGTGTGGGAAAATGCGCCGATTCGGTCCGGAGAATTGGTGAAATTGTGCCAGGAGAGGCTGGGATGGAAAAAATCGACGACGTACACGGTGCTTCGAAACTTGTGTCAGGCGGGCATTTTTGAAAATGAAAATGCGGTCGTTGCAGTGAAACAGACGAAGGAAGAGTATCTTGCAGGCGAGAGCGCGCAGATTGTGGAAAACCGTTTTGAGGGGTCGATTTCCAAATTTGTCACGGCATTTACCGGGAAAAAGAAATTGAGTAAAAAGCAGATTGAGGAATTGAAGCGGATTATCGAGGAAAATGAGTAAGGGGGGCAGAGCCGATGAAAGAATGGATTGGGGAACTGTTTCGTGTGCTTGGCAGAAATGCGTGGATATCGCATTTGTGGGACACTTGTTTGGTAGCAAGTGTGGCAATTATTTTCTTGCTTTTGATCCGGCCGCTGCTCAAACGTCTGCCGAGGAGTGTGGCGTATGTGCTTTGGATCGTGGTGGCGGCGCAGATTTTGTGCCCGGTGTCGTTTTCCGGTATTTACCGGGCACTTCCGAAACAGGTGTCCGAACAGGTTTCGGTCGGAAAACAGATATTACAGATGGAAGAAATTGCCAGTTCATTGCAGGAGACGAAGCTGCCTGCAGGAGGACAGAGTGAACAGGGGGAAGTAAAAGGAGAAGCGATAACAAGCGAAGACAAGGTGCCGCAAAAGGTACAGCAAACAGAAACGGTTATTCGCACGCAGGAAACGAAGCATACGCACCCGACGATTATGGCGGCGCAGGGAGCTCTTGGTGTGTGGGTGCTTGGGATGGCGGTGTGCCTTGGGATGTTGATTGTGTCATTGGTGCGGAATAAACGACGTTTTGCGGATGCCATTTTGTGGAGAGACAATGTTTATATGCACGAAGCGGTGGAAAACTCGTTTGTCGGAGGAATCATTGTGCCTAAAATCTATCTTTCGTCGGAACTTCGCGGGGAAGAATGCGAGAGGGAGAGGGAATTGATTCTTTGTCATGAAAGAGTGCATGTAAAACGACGCGATTATTTGCTGAAAATCGTTTGCTTTCTGGCATTTTCGGTGCTTTGGTTCAATCCGCTCTGCTGGGTCGCGTATCATTTCTTTGTGCTGGATATGGAAGTGTCGTGTGATGAGGCAGTGATGCGGAAACTTGGCGCGCGAGCGAGGAAAGAGTATTCGTATCTGCTTCTTGCGATGGCGGACAAGGGAAGACACGGTTGGTTTCAGGAACCGGCATTCAGCGTAAGTTCGTTAAAAGAGCGGATCGTTAGTGTAATGAAGTATCAAAAACCAAAACGCTGGATCACGGTGCTGTCCGTTGTCATTGTGCTGCTTTGCGGATGCGGGATCGCGTCTCAGCCGGAGACGGTGCAAAATCTTGTCAGCAAGGGAGAAGAAGATGTGGAAACCACGGAGTTTAAGGAGGAAGTTGTCGATCAGACACAAGAGTTTTCCGAATTTTCCCAGGGCGGCAGGCTGAATGTGTATGAATATTGTGATAATGTGGACGACGAAGGAACGTATTATAAACTTGCGGCGTTGATGGATCAGCAGAAATTTGAAAAATTTGTAAAATTAAAACGAGTGGATGGTGCGTGGCAGGAAGAGGATGTTCCGTGGAATCAGACTTTGCTGGATTATATGAAAAAGTTGGATAAATATTGGTATCCGTACATCGGCATTTTGGAGGGCGAGGACGGACAGATTTTTGTGGCATTGGAAAAATGGAGTGCGCCTTATGACAAGCAGGGTTCGGACGACGAGAGTTATGTCGTAGAGGAACGTATGCTGCGGTATAATGCCGAAAATGACCAGCTTGTGAAATTGAACATTCCTCAGATAAGCGCGAAAGAAGTGTATGGAAAAGACAGAAAGGGAATTGCTTCCAACCGTTATCTGGCAGCGACCGGAAATCAAGTGTTTATCGCGACGGCAGAGAAATTGTTTGGCTGGTATGATCTGACGACGGGAAAATGCATCAATCCGATGGAAGATCTGCGCAAAGAATGTATGGTAAAGACGACAATTGCTAAGGGCGACGGCGTGATCGCAGTGACTTCGCAGCAAAATGGAAAAACGCTCGATGTAAATGTATATGAAATGGACAGCGGAAAATTGGAATATACGATTCCGACAGAGGTGAATATTGATGAGTGGCAGAAAATGCAGGAAGATTATCTCAATTTTTACCAGCTTGACATCCGCAATGATACCATTTATTTCCTGACACCGAACGGTGTGGATAAAGCGGAGATCGGAGAAGAAAAATGGACGAAGTTTATGGATCCCGAAACGTCGCAGGAATTTTATTTTTCCGAAAGTGATACGGCGACGGATGATTTTATCGTAGTCAATGATTCCGAATTTTATATTAATCTGTATAAAATGAAAATGGGTTCCGAGGTCACTCCGCAATGTTGCCGCTATACAAAAATGGGAAATTAAGGTATAATAGAAATAGCAAAATTGTGAAAAGAAAGCGAGGGTGATTATGTCATTTAGTATTCTAGGAAAAATCCGGGAATTGGAAGAAGAACGGCCGGAGTTTTATGACGATCTCAATCTCACACAGTGGATCGAGGAAGTCAATGGACAGCTCGGCATTTATGATCTTCGAGAGTATTTCCGGCAGATGCCTGATGGAAGGGAGCAGATCCGATTCCGCCAGGAAGTACTGCAGGAAATCGATGAAGAAATGGAGATAAAACTTACAGATTTTGTCAATCGAATCCGACAGGCGCAGGAGAATGAGGCGTACATAAATTCCGAGACGGGCGAGCAGATCACGGATGAACTCAGCAAGGCGCATTGGAAACTGGAAGTCGCTGTAATGTATTTTACGGCGGTGGATGAACTGATCGTGTTTTTGGAAGAGCGCGAGTGCAGGGCACTCGGCTGGCAGCAGTTTTTGGAAATGTGTAAGGAAGAGAGCGGAAAGCCGGAAGTGAGGGCGTATCACGATGCGGCACTTTCGACGAGTGCGGAACTTGAAAAAATTCGTTACAGTCTGCGGATCGAGGGAGACCATGTCGCGATCCTGCCGTCGGTGGTGGAAGATGATTACGTGAAGGAACTGTGCGAAAAATATCCGCAGATGATAAAGCACCCCGGAAAAATGGGAAACCTTCTGCCGGGAGGAAAAGTGGGAACACCGCTGGAACAGCGCATTTTCAGATATTTACATAAAAAATTTCCACAGCAGTTTAAAAGTCTGGAAGAATTTGGAAAACAAGAGGTGCGCATTTACCAGCCGGGGATTATGCAGTTTCATAAGGAAATCTGCGTGTATCTCTCGATATTAAAATTTCAGCATCATATGGAATATTTCCATTATGATTTTTGCATGCCGGAGTTTTCGGATGCCGCATTTGAAGTGACCGGTGGATACGATCTTGCGCTGGCATTGAAAAATCAAAAAGAGGGAAAAGAGACGGTGGCGAATGATTATTATTATCGTGGAAAAGAACGGTTTTTCGTTATAACGGGGCCAAACCAGGGAGGCAAGACGACATTTGCGAGAGCAGCAGGGCAGCTTGTGTATTTTTCGCTGATGGGCTTTCCGGTGCCGGCAAAGCGGGCGGTGCTTCCACTTTTTAACGGCTTATTGACACATTTTTCCGTGGAAGAGAGCATGCAGAGCGGCCGCGGAAAACTGAAAGAAGAATTGGTGCGCCTATCCGGGATGATGCATGCAAAAAAGCACAATGTATTTGTCATCATCAACGAACTTTTTACGTCGGCGGCGACGTACGATGCCTATCATATGGGGCGTCACGTGATCGAGCATTTTCTTGACCGCAGCTGCTACGGAATTTATGTCACGCACATCGAGGAACTTGCGGAGGAAAATGAACAGATCGTCAGCCAGGTGGCATCGCTGATCGAGGGAAATGTCAAAGTGCGAACGTTCAAGATTCGCCGGAAAAAGGCCGAAGGTAAAGGATATGTCGAGCCGATTGTGGAAAAATACGGGTTGACTTACGAGGAAATCAAAAGGAGGATTCATCATGTTTGAGGTAGCACTTTTGTATCCGGACAAACAGCAGGGGGCGGCAAAACGTTATGGCATGCCGCAGGACATGAGCAAGGATTTGAATCTTTCGGTGATTCTTCGGGTGATGGCAAAAGAGGATGAGGAAATATTTACCAATTGTCAGCGTGTGCTTTTATGCCCGGTGACGGATGAAAAGACGCTTCATTTCCGCCAGCAGATGGTGTCTGATGCCGTGTCGCATCCGGGATTTTACGAGGAAATGTACCGTATCGCGAAAGAGGCGATGCTGGAAATTCACAAATACACATCGAAAAAGACAAGCAATAAGGTGGTGCAGATAACAGAGTCGCTGGATCTGCTTCGGATTCTTTTAAAATATCTGCGGTATCTAAAAGATCATTTGCGGAGCGAACAGGCAGAAAAAGCGGATGGCATGTATCTGTTTGCGACAAAATTCAGGGAACATTTTACCGATGATTTTGCGAAAGATCTGGAACGACATATCGACGATATGTCTGTGCTGATGCAGGGCGGCAGACTGATTCTGACTGCCGGAGTGGCTGGCGGTCTTAAATGCGGTGATGCGATGGTGAACCGGCTTGACCCGGTCGATTACCGAAAAATGGGAAAATTTCGCAGGACATTGCGGTGGCTTCTTCTGCATCTGGCATCTCCGGAAGCTGTTTTGCTTAATCAGGAAGCGTTGAAGCAGGATGCTATTCGAATGGAAGAAAACGGATTATTGTATACGCAGGAAATTTATCGCGAGTTTTTGTACCAATTTCAGGAATTTTTCAGCCAGCTGCAGATTCAAGTCGGATTTTATGTCGGTTGCGCGAATCTGGGGCGGAGCCTGCACAATTTAAAAATGAAAACATGCTATCCGCGTGTGAGCCAGGAAAAGGGCCATATCGAATACCGGCATTTGTATGAACTGGGACTTGCCCTTGAAACGCTGAAAAATCCGGTGGACAATTCCCTTACCGATTCCTGCCATCTCCATGTGATCAGTGGGGCGAACCAGGGCGGAAAATCGACATTTTTGCGAAGTGTCGGTGTTGCGCAGGTAATGATGCAGGCGGGTATGTTTGTTCCGGCGGTGTATTTTGAGAGCCTGTTGTATGATAATATATTGACACATTTTACCAGACGTGAAGATAGCAGCATGAACAGCGGGCGGCTGGATGAGGAAATGAAACGTGTGAACCGCATCGTGGACATGGTGACGGATCGAAGCCTCATCCTTTTCAATGAGTCGTTCTCCAGTACGACGGAAAAAGAGGGGAGCCGGATCGCGGAGCATATTATTCAGGCAATGTATGACAGTGGCGTGAGTGTGTTTATGGTGACGCACCTTTTTGCATTTGCAAGTCAGATGTATGCGAAAAAACTGCAGGGAGCGCGATTTTTAAGTGCAGAGCGAAAAGAAGACGGAACACGTACGTTTAGAATGATCGATCATGAGCCGACGGAGACAAGTTACGGATTGGATCTGTATGCAGAAATCATAGAGCAAAAAGAGTAAAAGAAAGGGATGCCCTCATGTGAGAGCATCCCTTTTGAATTGTTAAGTAACTATTCAGGCCCCCTCTTCCCCACATTCGCATTTCGAACACTTCGTGTTCTTTTCTCGCCTTTGACAAGGCTAAAAATGCTCATATGTGGAGGGGAGCCCTATTAGGATCTAAATGTATGGAAATCAAATTCTCTTACGTGCAAGCACGACGATTCATTGATTTCCATACATTGATCCTGAATAGTTACATTGTTAATTCAATTTTTTTGCTAAGGCATTCCACTTATCATTTCCAAGTTTTTTCGTTACGGTAAGCCCGGTGTCTAAATCGTAATAGGCATCGGAAAGGGAAGTGGATCCACCACCGTGAAGCGCTTTGACATAATCCTTTGCGCTGGTGCCAAGGCGGATAAATTCTTCCTCAGAAACATCGCTGGAGCGTTCGGCAAGTGCCTCAATCTTCGCGCCGGTGACAAACATTTCCTTTGCGGACTCTTTATTTGATTTGGTGACTCCATCTTTGATGACTTTGTAGTCCTTACGGATGGTGTCGGCAAGAGATTTCAATGTACTCACGGAAATAGAATCTGCGCCAGTTATCTCATTTTTTGCCTCGACTGCAGCATCTTCATAATCATCAGACACTTCATTCCACGGAATGGAAACCGAAGGGGTGTCCTTCTCGGTTTTGTCCGAAGAAGTATCTTGTGAATCCGAAGAAGTATCTGTCTGTGAGTTATCTGAGGATGTTGTATCTGTTGGTGTCTGAGTGTCTTGTGTATTATCTGAGGAACATCCTGCAAGCAATACTGTCGCGAAAATACAGACAGCACATAATGATAAAAAGCGTTTTAACTTCATACTTGCTCCTCCTTATTTTTACGATATTTCTTTTAATAGTATATTGCTTTAGTTATATAAAGGATACCATATTTAGAAGGAAAATGCAAATGAAAAGCCGAAATTTTATGGAAAAATGAGAAAAGTTATGATATAATGAAGCATACCAAAGAGACGGGAAGGAAGCACAATACACTGCTTAGTATATTGATCGGAACGGTGGTATATATGGTTTTGCTGTGGGTGAGGTAAACGGAGTTTTATATCAAAAAGGAGAGGTTTTATGCAAAAAAGAAGAAAAGAAGATCAAGGATATATTATTTCCCTGATATTAACGTTTGCGGCTCGTTGGGTGCAATTATTTTTTGCATTTCTGGGCAGCATGATTCCGGAGCAGTTTCAAGATCTTATTCCCTCTGCGCTTGTTATGTTTTTCATATGGTCTGTACCAATATGCCAGGCAGCAGCGTGCTTTGTTGCAATACGTTATATTCAGCGGAATCCGGATAAACAAAAACAGGGAGTGATCTGTCTGGTCATTGCACTGATCTTTTTTACAGCCAACAGTATTTTCTCGACGCTGTTGACAGGAATGGCAAACTGGGATACATCGCATTTTGGATAATTCGCAGCAGAAAGGAGAGGATGTGCCATGAATAGAAATTATAGTGTAATCTGCTATATTGTTTCATACATATTGTCAATGACATGTATGCCGGCATTGGCGACTGCCTGCTGGATAACGGATACGATGATTCAGCAAAGGGGAGATGTGCTGGTGGTATGGCAGTTGCCGGCCATTATTTTAAGTGTGCTTGCCATTGTGCAGCAGGAGAGAAAACAGGATCGTACGCTCGCTGTTATCAGCCTGTTATATGCATTTATACTGGCATTGTTTATCGGAGTGATCGTATTGATGTGACAGGGTGATAGGGCTTGCCCTGACCCGCATATTTTCCCTGCGCTCGGCGTATAATGTAAAAATGCGCAGCAGAGGGAAATTACATGCTTAATAAATTGTGGGGAGCGATGATTGTGATCGGGATCGCTGTCGCTGCCTTTCAGGGGAAAATTGGAAATGTCGGCACGGCGGCCATCGATTCGTCGAAAGAGGCGGTGATGCTCTGTATCACGATGCTTGGGGTTATGTCGATGTGGACAGGAATTATGAATGTGGCGAAAAAAGCCGGTTTGATCGATGCCATGACGAGGGCACTCAGACCGGTTTTGCGTTTTTTATTTCCGGATATTCCGCGTGAACACGAGGCAAATGAGTACATTGCTGCCAATATCATCGCCAATGTATTGGGACTTGGCTGGGCGGCGACGCCGTATGGTCTGAAGGCAATGGCGGCACTTCGGGAGTGGCAGAAAGAAAATGGAGAGACGGGAAATGTCGCAAGTACGGATATGTGTACATTTCTTATCATTAATATTTCGTCGCTGCAGCTGATCCCGGTCAATATTATTGCGTACCGCAGCCAGTATGGATCGGTGTCACCGACGTCCATTCTTGGCATGGGACTGGTGGCGACGCTGTTTTCGACGGCGGCCGGCGTATTATTTTCCGTGATTGCGCGAAAATGTACCAAACGCCGGGAAGGAGGAAAGGCATGAGATTTTTGTATTATCTTTCCGACAGCATGATTCCACTTGTTTTGATCTTGGTGACCGGCTATGGACTGCTGCAAAAAGTCGATATATTTGATGCGTTTATCGAAGGAGCCGTGGATGGATTTAAGACGGTTTATAAGATTCTTCCTACACTCATCGGTCTTATGATTGCGATTGGAGTTTTAAGGGAATCCGGTACACTGGGGTATGTAGCATCGGCAATTGCGCCGGTGACAGAGCGGCTCTGTTTTCCCTCGGAACTTGTGCCACTTGTGACCGTGAAAATGTTTTCTTCTTCGGCGGCGACAAGCCTTCTCCTGGATGTTTACAAACAGTTTGGGCCTGACAGCCGCCTCGGGGTGCTGGCTTCGGTGCTTATGAGCTGCTCGGAGACCATTTTTTACACAATGAGTGTGTATTTTATGACAGCGAAAGTGACAAAGACAAGATATACACTTGCCGGTGCTTTGTTTGCGACGCTGATTGGAATTATTGTCTCGACGCTGCTTGTGGGTGCGTGAAAGAAGTGCGCGAAAACGCAGCGGATTGCTTTTCCGCTTGCACAAATACTGTCAGATAGTGTATAATAGGATTTGCAGAGAACAAAAGAAAGGAATTTAGAAGAGTGAAAGAACGGTTTAAGAAAATTATGAATGTGCTGTATCTGGTGATTTTTTCCATTGCAGCATTGTGGGAATATATGCAGTTTTTTATGTATTATGATCTTCCGCAGATCGTAGTCATTTTGCCAATTATCGGACTTTTGGCAGCAGTTGCTCTGAAAAAGTGGAGCTTTTTGCTGCTCGGAACGACGACATTGATGGCAGTGGTATTTCAGCTTATCGAGGATCCGCAGGATGGCCTTGGTTATGTGGACACTTCCAAAATAACAATTATTTTGAAGATATTGCCGGCGGTACTTTTGTTTCTGCTGATCGGAATCGCCGCAGGATTGCTTGTTCGCATGGCATTTCGCAAAGACCGCCATATCAGTCTGCGCATTTTGTTCTGCGGACTTGGAGTATTGTTGGCACTTGCCGCCGGAATTGTTTTGTTCCGCAACCCATTGTACCCGTTTGTTGCGAGACATCAGATTCACCGGTATGCGCAGAAGTACGACAAGAAGGAGTACCCGGTAAGTGACGTGGTTGTTTATTACAGTTATACCGACTTGCAGTATTTGGGACGAGTTGTCATGAGCGATGGCGTGATTTATCCCCTGTCGCATGATATGAAAACCGGAGAAGTAAAAGAAGAAAAAAATTGACAAATTTGTAACAAAATTGTAAGATATTATATCAGATAGTAACGCAAGAATGGAGCGCTGATATGAAGAAAAACGAAAATGTTATCTGGCAGAAAAATAAAGTGTCGTATGAGGACCGCTGCCGGGTATTGGGGCAGCAGGGGAAAGTAGTCTGGTTTACCGGTTTATCCGCTTCCGGGAAATCGACGATTGCTGTGGAATTGGAAAAAATGCTCAATGAAGCAGGAAAAGCCGTATATCTTTTGGATGGGGATAATATTCGATGTGGTATTAATTCGGATCTTGGTTTTTCCGATGAGGACCGAAATGAAAATATCCGCAGGATTGGAGAAATCGCTGCGTTGTTCCGCGATGCCGGAATCATTACGCTCGTTTCGTTTATTTCTCCATTTCGTGAGATGCGCCGCGTCGCAAGAGAGCGCGCCGGCGAAGGAAATTTTGTCGAAGTGTATGTAAATACGGATCTGCAGACTTGTATGGAGCGCGATCCGAAGGGACTGTATAAAAAGCAGATTAAGAATTTTACGGGAAAGGATTCCGGTTACGAGGAACCATTGGCGCCGGAATTGATTGCAGATACGAAAAAATATACCGCAAAGGAATGCGCTGAACAGATTTTTGATTACATTATGATGTAGGTGAGAAAATGAGGATATCCGACAGATTAAAAGAAGAAGTGAAGGCACGCAGGGAAGAGTGGCAGATTCAAAAAAATGCGAACAAAAAGAACGTGCTTCACGGTGAGGGCGGAACCGTTACACTGCGGCCCAAGGAATGGGTGGCGCATGGAGCAGCAGAGTACGAAGAAACATTTGGCAGACTTCCCAAGAATGCTTATAAGGGAAATGTCAGAGAAGAGAAAATGTACTCTCTGACATCGCAGGCCAAAGACTGGTTTTTGGAATTGCAATTAAGAAGTGACAAATACACATTTAAAAATATGCTGGCAGTGATCGACCCTTTTGATGAGGCTCCGCTGACAGCTCTTGTGATGTTTTCGACGATTACGGATTACCGCGTACGCACAACGGTTTTTGGTGATGTGGAAGAGACAAATTTTGTATATGAATTTCCGGAAGAAAAACGTCATCGCATACCGATTCTTGGATTGTATGCCGGAAGAGAGACAAAAGTGCAGATTGAACTGCTGGACGAGCAGGAAGAAGTGTGCGATACGCGCACATTTATGCTGCAGACCGGGGAACTGCCGGAAGATTTGAAAGGCGTGGTAAAGGCTGAGAAGATCAATAAAAAATCGGCCTTTCAGAATATTTTGGTGGCGGGCGGCATCGACATCCGTCCATGCGTTTTTGACCGCGAGGGAAAAATCCGTTATTATCTCCGCAGAAAACCGAAAGGTTATGGAATTTTTCCACTTTCTAAAGGACGTTTTCTTTTTATGGAACAGGATATTTCTGCGCCTTCCTTTACCAATCCGCATTCGATCCAAATGTATGATATGGATTATCTGGGGCGAGTGGGACGCACGTATTTTGTGAAAAATGGTGCGCATCATACGGTGGAGGAAAAAACACCGGAGGGCAATATTTTGACGGCGGGAAACAGCCTTGAGGGACATTCCGAAGATCTTGTGCTGGAAATTGACCGCGCGACCGGAACAATTGTACATAAATTAAAAGTGGGCGATGTATTTGATGACACTTATCAGGATATGATGGACTGGGCACATATCAATTCGGCATCGTACGATACGGAGCAGGATTCCATGTTAGTGTCCATGCGAAATATTCATTCTGTCGCGAAATTTGACTGGAGTACCGGTGAGATAAAATGGCTGATGGCGGATCCGAGATTCTGGGAAGGTACGCCGATGGCCGAAAAACTTTTGACGCCCGTGGGCGAGGTACCGTGGTTTTATCAGCAGCATGCCGTATTTGAAGTGCAGCTGACACAAAATGAAAATCCGGATATCCGTTATATTATGGTGTTTGACAATCATTGGCACAAACGCCGCAAGGTGAAATTTTTTGATAAAGATGAACAGAGTTACATCAGTTTTTATGAAGTCAATGAACGGGAGAAGACAGTAAAATTGTACAAGCGCATTGCCTGTCCAAAGTCAAAGATCCGTTCGAACGCGATTTTTGTCGAAGAGGATCGAAGGCTGTACATTATGGCCGGATCCCTTGTGCCGGAAATCGATGGAAATCTGGGACTCATTCGCGAGGTGGATTTTGACACCGAGGAAATTTTGAGTGAGTATTATGTGAAACCGGGATTTTTCCGCGCTCACGAATTTTGTCCGGATATGACATCGCTGTCGAAAGCTCTCGTGCAGAATGCAGATTATCTTCTCGGAGAACTCAAACGGCCGATTCTCGCTGAAAATGAGCGGTTGGCTGCGTGGGATTTTGAAGCGGCAAAAAATGTTACGGATTCGATGATCCGTTATCGCAGGCGCGAGGATGTATTTTATGTCCGCGAGGTCGACCACACGATTCAGACTGTCATTTTCCGCGGAAAGGAAAAAGTCTGGTATGTGGATTTCAAGGATACCTATCAGACCATGAAAACATTTGAAAATGCCGTGTATTATATTGCGATGTGGATGGATGTCCTTCCTCCCGACCAGTATGATATTTATCTTGAAATTGAAAATAATTTACAAAATACCGGCAAGAAGATTGTGAAGCAAAAGTAAATTTTTATCATAGATACCTTTGTACTGCCAATGCGGAACCGGCGTGAAAAAGCGTCCGGTTTCGATGGTGATCGAAGGTATCTTTTTTTCGTATACGCACCAGTCGCCGAACCCGCCGCCGGGAAGGGTGCTTCCGGCATTTTTTCCGCGAGCTTCGATCAATGGATATCCGGTCGTGGCATGCGCGATGGATGCCATTTTCACGATATGGTTTCGGAGACTTCCGGTCACATCATAATCATAATAGATCAAGCTGCCCTGCGAGTGGTAATGGATCACGCCGAGAGGAGCCGACAGCTGTGATACAAAAGTCATCAGATGCTTGGTCTCCGGCTGGTCGCCGGCGGATTTTCCCGGATTGTGTTTATTGATATCTTTGGAGAGGCCGAAACCACAGGGGAAATTGCGGTTCAGATCCACACCGGCACTGTTTTCCTTCCATTTTTTGGCAGGAGTATTCTGACTGATCGATACGCCGTCCGGATTTGCCATCGGAAAAAAGGTAATGCAGACATCGTGCCAAAGATCCCGGTAGCAGGGAGCGTCAGGCAGTTCGCGGTGGTTGTAGCGCGGCAGATAATAGGCGAGCATATCCAGAAGAAGTGTTGTGTTTATGTATTCGCGTCCGTGGATGGAAGCGGTGAGTACGAGTTGTTTTGGAGCATCCGCCGCGCCCAGATGACAGGCGTACAGATGGCGTTTTGCGGGAGTGCGGCCGATGGAGTCCAGACGAAAATAGTCCGCAGAATATTGAACGGTCCATTGCTTCAACTGTTTTTCCATGGAAGGATAGGTGTAAAAATTCTGTTTTGCCATAGCAAACCTCACAGGTCTTTTTTAACAGTATATGTGGGAAGAAAGGGAAAAAGACCGCGGCTGTTAAACTTGTAGTTGCGGGCAGAAGTGCATTGTGATACACTTAAGACAGATGAAGAAAAGGGAAAGCTGGTGAAACGATGGGAAAGGTCATAAGTATAGGAAAACAGGATTTTGCATCTTTGCGGGAAAATGATTATTTTTTTGTGGATAAAACAAAGTTTATTAAAGAATGGTGGGAAAATGGAGATGATATTACACTTATTACACGTCCGAGGCGCTTTGGAAAAACGTTAAATATGAGTATGCTGGAGTGCTTTTTTTCTATGAAATACCAAGCACAGGGAAATTTATTTGAAGGACTTTCCATTTGGAAAGAGGAAAAATATAGAAAACTGCAGGGAACCTATCCTGTTCTGGCATTAAGTTTTGCGGCTGTTAAAGCAGATAATCTGGAAGATGCAAAGACGCAGATTAAACAACAGATTTCTAAAGTATATGCAGAAAACAGGTATCTTTTACAGGGCGATACTCTTAGTGAAAAAGAAAGGGAAGCATATGAGAAGATGGACGCGTCGGTGAGTGATGCGGAAGCGATTGATGCCCTTAATAATATAAGTAGGTATCTATGCAGATATTATGGTAAAAAGGTCATTATTTTGTTAGATGAATATGATACCCCTATGCAGGAAGCTTATCTTAATGGGTACTGGGAACAGTTTCTTGCTTTTATGAGGAGCTTATTTAATGCCTCTTTTAAAACCAATCCCTATTTGGAACGTGCGGTAATGACGGGAATTACGCGTGTGTCAAAGGAAAGTATATTTTCAGATCTCAATAATCTGCGAGTGGTAACAACGACGTCAGATCTTTATGCAGATTGTTTTGGATTTACCGAAGAAGAAGTTTTCAACTCGCTGGAAAAATTTGGAATGAGTGATAAAAAAGAATTGGTAAAAAACTGGTATGATGGATTTACTTTTGGAAAATACCGAGATATTTACAATCCTTGGTCGATTACAAATTGTCTTAAAGAGAAGAAAATTTATCCTTATTGGGCTTCTACCAGCTCGAATGGGTTAGTAAGTAAATTGATTCAAGGTGCTTCTGTGGAGATAAAGGAAAAAATGGAGGACTTGATCAAAAAGGAATCTATTCTTGTGAATTTTGATGAGCAGATTGTATTTGAACAGATTCATCAAAATGAAAATGCTATTTGGAGTCTGCTGGTAGCAAGCGGATATCTTAAAGTAGAAGATGTGGATTACCGTGGGATTTTGCGGGAACCATGGTATCAATTGCAGATTACGAATCTAGAGACATTCAGTATGTTTCAGACAATGTTTCGTGGGTGGTTTGAAAACCCAATGGCTAATTATGGAAGTTTCGTGAAAGCGTTGTTGTTGGGGGATCTTGAGGCAATGAACTATTATATGAATAAAGTGGCACTTGCTACATTTAGTTATTTTGATGTAGGAGGTGACAATACAGAGACGATGGAGCCGGAGAGATTTTATCATGGATTTGTGTTGGGATTAATGGCGGAACAGATGGAGAATTTTGAGATTCGTTCTAACCGGGAAAGCGGTTTTGGAAGATACGACATAATGATGATCCCACATGATCCGGTAAAAAATCCGGCAATTATAATAGAATTTAAAGTATGCAGCCGGACAAACAAGGAAACTTTGGAAGATGCTGTGCAGTCTGCATTGCAGCAAATTATAGATAAAAATTATGAAACTGAACTTTTGGCACAAGGGATTCCGAAAGAAAAAATTCGCCATTACGGATTTGCATTTGAAGGAAAGAAAGTGTTGATTGGAGCATAAAAAACGGGCACTCCCGAAGTGAGTTCGTTATAGTTACAATCGACCAAAAATGCGGGAAAGGTCGCAAAGGGCAGATGAAAGTTTAGGGAGTTTTTTGAAAAACAAGTTATCAAGAAAGGAAAATTATGGAAAAGCGACAAGCGAAAATAACCGGCATCATAAGTGAATACAATCCCTTTCATGAGGGACACCGCTACCAGATACGCAAAGCCAGAGAAATCACGGGCGCAGATGTTGTCGTTGCGGTGATGAACGGCGATTTTGTGCAGCGCGGCGAATGTGCGGTGGTCGATAAATATGTGCGTACGAAGATGGCGCTTCTCGGCGGCGCGGATTATGTCTTTGAACTGCCGGTCCGCTACGGGATTTCGAGTGCGGCGGATTTTGCCTATGGCGGAATACTTGCGCTGGAGAGCCTTGGCTGCGTGGATGCAGTTTGTTTTGGCTGTGAAGCACCGGAAGATGTCGATACAATGGCTGATATTTTTTTGAATTGTCAAAGAGAAGAAGAGGGAATCATGCAGATGAAAGGGTACGCAGCACAGGGATTGTCCTACCCGGCAGCGAGACAGCGCTTTTTGCAGGAAAAGACAGGCTGGAGCGAGGAAAAATGCCGTGAGCGGATGCAACCGGGCAATATTCTGGGCGCAGAGTACCGGCAGGCAATACGGCTTCTTGGTTCGTCGATGCGCTGTGAACCGATCCTCAGAGAAGGGATGGGGTATCATCAGGTGACTCCGGAAAAAGAAAATGATTGGAAATATATGTCAGCCACTGCGATCCGTGCGCAGATGGAAAACGGATTTGAACAGGTAAAGGGAATGCCGGAAGAAGCACTGCAGGCTTGGAAAGAAGCCAGCTATAGCATGAAAACAGAGGATTTTTGGCCGGTTCTTGCACTGGCACTCCGCCTAAGAAAAGACAAACTGGTTTCTTATAAAGATGTGTCCGAAGATCTTGCGGCGGTATTTTCACGCGAGATTTTGCAGGCGGCGGATTATGAAAGTTTTATCCATGCCTGCAAGACGAAAAATATCACAATGGCGCGGGTAAAACGGGCGATACTGCAGGTTTTATTTGAGGTAAAAGCCGAGGAGCGGGAGACGAGGATGCCGTATCTTCGGATGCTTGGGAGGCGGAAGGATGCCTGCCTGCTTCCGCTTGGAAATTCCGAAACGCCGGTTATTGGACGGCTGGCAAAAGAGGAAGAGCGGCTGAGCGGGAGCGACAAAGAAAAGTTGGCACAGGATATCTTTGCGGCAGACATTTATCATATGACAGTTGCCCAGAAAACAGGGCTGCCACAGAAAAATGAATACAAACAGTCGATGGTGATCGTCGGTTAAAAGGAGGTTGTTACGATGGAACAACGGTTAAAAAACTATTTGAAATTTTATGGTGAGACGGCAGACGGAAGCCGGAAGATCGAGGGGGACAAAGGCGAATTTTTGTCGCAGATGCTCATACAGATCGGATTTTTCCAGCATGAGCGGCTGATCCATCTGATTGTTACCGTGCTTTTTGCCATTCTTGCGGTAATTTCGATTCTTGCCAGCCTTTTGATCCGGGAATGGGCGGTGCTTTTGCTTTGCCTGATGTTTTTTGTGCTATTGATTCCTTATATCCGTCATTATTATATTTTGGAAAATGGCGTGCAGAAACTGTATGAATATTATGATCAGATTTATGCAGCGGAGGAGAAGTAAAAGAGTTGCGAAAAGCAAGCAAGTATGCTATGATTAAGACATACATATTTGACCGTGAGGAGGTTACAGAATGAAGATTAGAGCAAAATTGATCGCAGCAGTGTGCGGAGCCCTTTTGTTGGAAGGTGTGGTTTCTTTTTTGGCGGTTTATCTTGGGCTTAGCAAATTTATCACACCGGGTGCATTGATTGCATACAGTATTGTCGTGATCTTATCGATTATTGCCGGAGCAGCGATCGCGACTGTATTTAGTTTTCGATTTGTAAAACGGATGGAAGTTGTCAAAGAACAGTTGACGGCGATGGCAGATCACGATCTGACCTATCAGATTCCGGAAAAGACATTGAAAGTAAAAGATGAACTTGGCGATATAGCGAGAACATCGGCGAAGACCGCGGAGTCTCTGCGAGAGATGGTTGAGACACTCAATGCGATGCTTTCGGGAATGGACAAAAACATTGTTGAGACATCAGAGCGTGTCGACAATCTGTCAGAGAAACTGGAAGGCATGTCGGCTACGACAGAGCAGGTATCTACCGGACTGATGGAGACGGCAGCAGCCATGCACGAGCTGGATGTATCCACGGATGAGATTGAAGTGGTTATGAAAGGCGTTGCCAAGCAGGCGCAGGAAGGCGCGGAAGAGGCAGAAAAGATCAATACCCGCGCACTGGAACTTCAGGAAAACGCGAAGGAATCCAGAAACAATGCAAATCGTATATTAAAGGGCAACAAGGAGCGTATGGAAGAAGCAATCCAAGCTTCCAAAAATATCCAGCAGATTCAGGTGCTTACGGAAACTATCCGCAATATTACAAATCAGACCAATCTTCTTGCTATCAATGCTTCCATCGAGGCAGCGAGAGCCGGTGAGAGCGGACAGGGATTTGCGGTAGTTGCAATGGAGATCACTGATCTTTCCGAGGCTTCCTCGGAGGCAGTTGAAAAGATTCAAAATGTAGCAGCGACAGTAACAGAGTCCGTAACAAGTTTGATCGAGTGTTCCGAGATCATTCTTGAATTTATCAATACTTCTGTTATGACGGCGTACAGTGATCTTGTGGAGACCGGAGACCGTTACAAACAGGATGCGGAATATGTCAATGGACTGGTTGAGTCCCTGAGTACAAGTTCGGATCAGATCCTCAGCAGTCTGAATGAGATGAATGCGACGATCCGTGATATCACGGCGAAGAGTGATATGGGAGCCAAAGGAAGTGAGACGATTGCCGGGGACACCAATGAAATCGCCCGCAATTCTTCCGATATCAAAGATTTGGCTTCTTCGACAGGAAGCAATTCCATTCATTTGAAAGAATTGGTAGAACAGTTTACCATCTAAAATATAGAACGTAAGTAACTACTAACTAAATGTCCGGAAATCAAAGTCTCTTTCGTGCAAGCACGATGATTCATTGATTTCCGGACATTTAATTTTGAATCGTTGCGAACAGAAAATCAGGAAATACATTCCTGAATCAATTCCGGTACACTTTCCGGCACATCCTTGATCTCATAACAGGTTTCCAGATGGCGAATCCCTGCATCGAGAAGTGACTTGTCCGAAGTATATAAAGTGGCAAGGGATTCTCCTATTTCCACCTTCTGTCCCAGCTTTTTATGAAGAATGATCCCGGCACATGGATCGATATCATCCTCTTTTTTGTTGCGCCCGGCACCTAAGATTCCGGCAGCAGTGCCGACTCCCTCGGTATTAATATAGGTAAGAAAGCCGGAGCTTGGAACTTTCAGATCTGCTTGTACCGGCGAAACCGGAAACGTTTCCGGTGCAAGGATATAGGACGTGTCGCCGCCCTGCATTTCTACCATTTTAACAAAGGTATGAAAGGCTCGTCCGCTTTCCACACTTTCTTTGGCTTCTTTTACTGCCGCCTCGTAGGAAATATTTTTTCCCAATGAGATCATATGGGCGGCAAGAGTGTAGCACACCGTCATCAGATCTTCCGGTCCATTGCCGTGAAGGGCATCGATTGCCTCTTTTACTTCTAGATTATTGCCGACGGAAAAACCAAGCGGTTCTTCCATCGAGGTCAATTGTGCGATTGTTTTCTTGCCGGCGAGATTTCCAATAGTTACCATTTTTTTGGCGAGTTCAAGTGCCTGCTCGCGGTCTTTCATAAAGGCACCATTTCCGGTCGTGACATCAAGCACGATGCAGTCGCTTCCGGAAGCGAGCTTTTTGCTCATAACAGAAGATGCGATCAATGGAATGCTTTCGACAGTAGCCGTTGCATCACGCAGAGCATAGATTTTTTTGTCTGCCGGTGCAAGGTCCGCCGTCTGGCCATTGACGCAGATGCCGGTTTTCTTTACAGCCTCGAAAAAGGCGTCGGTCGAGAGATCGGTATGAAAACCCGGGATGGATTCCAGTTTATCGATGGTTCCGCCGGTAAATCCCAGTCCGCGGCCGCTCATCTTGGCAATCGGAATCCCACAGGAAGCCGCAATCGGTCCGATAATAAGGGTTGTCTTGTCCCCGACACCGCCGGTGCTGTGTTTGTCCACTTTGATGCCGTCGATCGCGGAGAGGTCGTTGATCGTACCCGAATCGCGCATTGCCAGCGTCATCGTCGTCAATTCGCGGTCATTTAACCCTTCATAACAAATCGCCATCAGCATGGCAGACATCTGATAATCCGGGATATCCCCCTTTGTAAAACCCTCGATCATACCCCGGATGCTTTCATCGGAGAGTTCTTTCCCATTTTTTTTATCGTGAATTAAATCTACAAATCGTTCCATAAGTAAACCTCCTTGCAAAGTCTTATATAATTCAAGTATAGCATATTTGGGAAAAATATGGTATACTTACTGTAACAATGTTTTGGGTTGGACTTTTCGACCCTATCTAAAAAATACGAAGGAGTTTATTTATGTCAACATCATCAATTATCATTCTTGCAGCATTCGTGGTATATCTGCTCTTTATGATTGTCATCGGAGTATTTTCCATGAAGAAGACAAACAATACCGAGGATTATTTCCTTGGCGGCCGTGGATTAAATGGCTGGGTAGCCGCGCTGTCTGCACAGGCATCCGACATGAGCGGATGGCTTCTTATGGGACTGCCGGGATCTATTTATGCATTGGGAACCGGTCAGGCGTGGATCGCGATCGGTCTGTTCCTTGGAACCGTAGCCAACTGGCTTTTCATTTCCAAGAGACTGCGCCGCTATACGATCGTGGCAAACAATTCATTGACACTTCCGGAATTTTTGGAAAACCGCTATCACGATAAAAAACGTGTATTGTTGTTTATCTCGTCACTTGTGATCGTTGTGTTCTTCCTCGTTTATACAGCATCTGCGCTGGCTTCCGGAGGAAAATTGTTTAGCTCTGTATTTGGTGTGGATTATCATGTCGCACTTGCCATCGGCGCAGGAGTTATCTTAATCTATACATTTCTTGGCGGATTTTTGGCAGTGTGCTTTACTGACTTTATTCAGGGAATGTTAATGCTTGTCGGCCTTTTGGTTGTTCCAATTGTAGCTTATGGTCTTGTGAGCAGCGATTTTGCTCCACAGCTGACAGCGACACTGAGCGGAACCGGCATTGCTTATGATGATTACCTGAGTTTATTCTCCAATGGAGGAAAACCATATACTTTTGTAGATATTATCTCCCAGCTGGCATGGGGACTTGGATATTGTGGAATGCCCCATATTCTCGTGCGTTTCATGGCAGTAAAGAGCGAAAAGGAATTGAAAAAATCCAGCGTGATCGCGATTATCTGGGTAGCGATTTCACTTGTGGCCGCATGCTTTATCGGTGTAGTGGGAAGAGCCTTTCTTGGAGCAGACCAGATTCTTGGTACTGCCGGACAGGCATCGACAGAGAGCGTATTTATCGAAATGATCAACAAAGTATTTACGCATCATCTCGGTGTGCCGTTTATCGGAGGAATCTTCCTTTGCGGAATCCTTGCGGCGATTATGTCTACAGCAGATTCCCAGCTGCTTGTGTGCGCTTCTTCTGTATCTAAGGATATCTATAAAAATGTAATGCGTCCGGAAGCGGAAGAGCAAAAAGTATTGAAGGTCAGCCGTATTACGGTTGTGGTTATTGCTGTGATTGCATTCTTTATCGCTTGGAATCCGGAAAGCAGTATTATGAATCTGGTATCGGATGCGTGGGCTGGTCTTGGTTCTGCGTTTGGTCCGATCGTAGTATGCTCTTTGTTCTGGAAACGTACAAACTTTGCCGGAGCGGTAGCGGGTATGGTCTCCGGTGGATTAACCGTACTTATTTGGGACTATATTCCGTTGGTTGGCGGACAGACGATTGCGGCAGCGACAGGTATTTATTCTCTGCTCGTCGGATTCTTTATCAGCCTTGTCTGCATCGTGATCGCAAGTCTTTGCACCAAGGCTCCGTCGGAAGAAATTTTGGTCGAATTTAACAAAGTTAGCAGCGAAAATTTCGAATAATTTAACAAAATCTTAGGTTGATTTTTCGAGGCAAAAGGTATAAAATGACTAATGGTCGAAAAAGAATAAGTTACTTGAAGAGTAACTATTCAGGTTCCCCGCTCCCCATTCGCATTTCGAACACTTCGTGTTCTTTCCCGCCTTTGACAGGGCTAAAAATGCTCATTTGAGGAGGGGGAGCCCTATTAGGCTCAATATGCAGAAAACAATGTATTTTACGTGCAAGCACGACAATCCATTGTTTTTTGCACATCGAACCTGAATAGTTACCGGGAAAATTTTATACGTTGATTGGAGGATTTAAAATGGAAGAATATGGATATCTTTTATTTATCGCCATCGTACTGATTAGTACAAAATGCCTCGGTCTTGTGACAAAACGGTTCCATATGCCGCAAGTAGTGGGGGCGCTTGTAGCCGGTTTGATTATCGGACCAGCTTGCCTGAATCTTTCGTCCATTATGTTGGTTGGAGAATCCAATTCCATGATTCACAGCCTTTCCGAAATCGGAGTTATCGTATTGATGTTCTCCGCCGGACTTGAGACAGACATTCAGAAGTTGAAGAAGAGCGGACTTGCTTCGCTGGTGATCGCATTGCTCGGTGTTATCGTTCCGTGTGTCGGTGGTGCCCTGATCGCTCACTTTTTCACAGATTCCACAGGAATCACAGCAGAAGCAGCAATGTACCGCAATATATTTATCGGTGTTATCCTGACGGCGACTTCTGTTAGTATTACGGTGGAAACACTTCGAGAAATGGGAAAACTCAGTACAGATGCCGGAAATGCAATTCTCGGTGCTGCAGTTATCGATGATGTCCTTGGTATCATTGCCTTGACGATCATTACAACACTCGGAGGACAGAATGGCGGCGGTGAGACCCCAAGCATTGGGATTGTTCTGCTGAAGATCGTATTGTTCTTCGTATTTGCAATCGTGGTTGCATTTGTATTTGGTAAATTGTATTATAAATGGACAGAAAACGCTGCTCCACAGAGAAGATACGGAATTATGGCACTTGCCTTCTGTTTGCTGTTTGCTTTTGCTTCCGAATATTTCTTTGGCGTAGCCGATATTACAGGTGCTTATGTTGCCGGTTTGGCGATTTCTGTAAGCCCTAAGATTGAATACATAAGTAAACGTGTAGAGACCGTTTCTTATATGTTCTTGTCCCCAATCTTCTTTGCCAGCATCGGTTTGGAAGTAGTTCTTCCAAAGATGACCGGAAAGATCATCGTGTTCTCGGTACTCCTTTGTATCGTAGCCGTGCTTAGTAAAGTAATTGGATGTGGACTTGGTGCAAAACTGATGAGATATACATCAAAAGAAAGTCTTCAGATCGGTGTCGGTATGATCTCACGTGGTGAGGTTGCCCTGATCGTAGCCAGCAAGGGTATGGCGGTTGGCTTGATGTCACAGGATCTGTATGGACCGGTGATCATCACGGTAGTTATTACAACGATCGTTACCCCAATTCTTTTGAAAGTAGTCTTCAATGAAAAAGAAGACAAAGTGCCGCAGAAAGCTGCATAAGTTCTTGAAAAAAAGAAGCCTGCATGGGAAATTGTACCGACCCCAAAAAGTTAGACCTAAAAATCTAACGATTGGAGGTCGGTATTTTTATGGCTAAATATTCTTTTGA